>NZ_JAALDM010000044.1 GCF_014144865.1 Dietzia aerolata
CGTTCCGTGCGGGACACCGTCACGTTCTGGACGGCGTTCGAGGCCGCTCGGCCTCCCGTCAAGGTGCCGGCGATCGGCACCGTCGCCCCCGCACCGTCCCGGCGACTGCGCATCGGGGTGGTCGAGCAGAGCCCCGCCGGTGGCCCGACCGACGCCGCCACCCTCGCCACGCTCCGCCTGGCCGCCGAGCGCCTCTCCCAGCTCGGCCACCACGTCGATCTGATGGAGGCGCCGGTCCCCGCGTCCTTCGAGGACGACTTCAAGGACTACTGGGGCCTGCTGGCCCTGGCCACCTCCCTGCAGGGCTCATCCCTGTTCGGCGAGGGTTTCGACGCCTCCTCCCTCGACGCGTTCACCTCCGGCCTGGCCGCCGGCGCCAAGAAGCGCCTCCTGCGGCTCCCGGTCGCCCTGGCGCGGCTCGCGCGGGCCCGCCGCAAGCACGACGAGATGTTCGGCCGGTACGACCTGATCCTCAACCCGGTGGTCAACCACGAGACCCCCGAGGTCGGCTACCTCGACGCCGACCAGGACTTCGCCCAGCACCTGGAGCGCGTCGCGAACTGGGTCACGTTCACTCCCGCCCAGAACGTCGCGGGCTCGCCGGCCATCTCTCTGCCGGCCGGCTCCGCGCCCGACGGGATGCCGATCGGCGTGCAGCTCAGCGCCAGGATCGGCCACGACCGCACCCTGCTGGAGATCGCCTCCGAGTACGAGGCCGCCCACCCGTTCGCGCGGATCTGGGACTGACCCACCGCCGCCACCACCACTACCAAGGTCACCCAGCAGTCACCCGCGGTCGCGGGCCGTGCTCCGGGCCACTACATCCCTAGAGCAGCTGCTCGATTCGGGGCCCGACGCGCTGCCGCAGGATCACCTCGGTGCGGGTCCGCAGCACGCCGGGCGTGGCGATGAGCGCGCTGAACACCTCCTCGAGGTGCGCGTGATCGCGCGCCACGACCCGGCACACGATGTCGAACTCCCCCGCCACGCTCATCACCTCGAGCACCTCGCGCACCTTCGCCAGGCCAGCACACGTCTCATCGAGCTTCGCCTGGGCCATCTGAATGTGCACGAGCGCGCCCAGCGGATAGCCGAGCGCGGACGCATCGAGGCTCGGGGCCCACGACGCGAGCACGCCGCGCGCCTCGAGTTTGTCGAGCCGGGCCTGCGCGGTGCCGCGCGCCACGCCTAGGCGGCGCGAGAACTCGCGTACGCCGACGCGGGGGTCGTCCATGACGATCTCGAGGAGCCGTCGGTCGGTGTCGTCCAGGTTGGGTGCGGGGTCCATGTGCCTAGAGTAGACGACGAGAACGTGGACATTATGTTCAGTCTAGACAGTCAAACTCCGCACGTTTTGTACAGACTGCCCGGTTATCCACTGACCACGTGACGTGGTTCACAACCGTGCCTAGCCTTGAGACACTGATCACAAGTTCTCTAGGCAAGGTGTGCATCATGACCTCCCTCCTCGGCCCCCAGAGCGGCACCCACGACGATCTGCCGCGTACCGGACAGGCGGACGCAGGATCGTTCTCACTCTCGGACCGCTACACGCGTGAGAGCGGCACGGTCTACCTCACGGGAATCCAGGCGCTGGTGCGCACGGTTCGCGACCGCGCCCGCCTCGACCGCCGGCAGAACCTGCTCACCGCGAGTCTGGTGAGCGGCTACGAGGGCTCGCCGCTGGCCGGGTACGACCTCGAGTTGGCCAAGCGCGCAAAGTTCCTGGACCCGTACGACATCGTGCACCGCCCCGCCCTCAACGAGGAGGCCGGCGCCACCGCGGTGATGGGTTCCCAGCTGGCCCGCCGCACCGGGACACTGCGGGCCACCGCGAACACCGGCGGCGCCCCGCTGCAGGGCGTGGTGGGCTACTGGTACGGCAAGTCCCCCGGGCTCGACCGCGCCACCGACGCGCTGCGGCACGCCAACCTCATCGGCACCGACCCCCACGGCGGCGCGGTGGTCATGGTGGGCGATGACCCGGGCGCCAAATCCTCGACCGTGCCGTGCGCCTCCGAGCTCGCGCTCGCCGATCTCTACATGCCGACGCTGTACCCGGCCGATTCGCAGGACGTGCTCGACTTCGGTGTCCATGCCGCACTGCTGTCACGGACCTCGGGCCTGCTGTCTGCCATGAAGATCTCCTCGCACGTGGCCGATGCCTCCTCCACGGCGATCGTCGACCCGGACCGGATCCTGCCCGTCTACGGCGATCTGGGCACGAGCCCCCACGTGCCGTCGGGGCAGCTGCTGGGATCGAGCCTGATGGAGCTCGAGCAGAACCAGCTGACCATTCGCATCCCCCGCGCCCTGGAGTACGCGCGACTCAACCGGATCAACCGGATCGTCCAGCGCACCGCCGACGACCGTATCGGGATCGTCGCCGCGGGCAAGACCTACCTGGATGTGCGCGAGTCGCTTCGGCGCCTCGGGTTGGACGACGACGAGCTGGCCCGCCGCGGGATCCGGATCCTCAAGCTCGGCATGGTCTACCCGCTCGAGCGCACGATCCTGGACGAGTTCATGTCCGGACTCGACGAGGTGATCGTGGTCGAGGAGAAGCGCGACTTCATCGAGACGATGATCCGCGAGATCCACTTCCGGCGCCCCGACGTGGCCAATGTGGTCGGCAAGACCCACGAGGACGGCTCGACACTGTTCAGCCGTTTCGGCGAGCTCGACGTGGACTCCGTGACCCGCGGCCTGGCCCAGCGACTCGGCAAGGTCCATGCCATCTCCTCGGCGCAGGCCTGGCTCGACGGCCCGGGCCGCCCCCGGGGCCGCATCGCCCTGCCGCTGGCCACCACCCGGACCCCGTACTTCTGCTCCGGCTGTCCGCACAACTCGTCTACCAAGGTCGCGGACGGCACGCTCGTCGGAGGCGGCATCGGCTGCCACGCCATGGTGCTGATGATGGATGAGAAGCAGGTCGGCAACGTCACCGGCGTCACCCAGATGGGCGGCGAGGGCATCCAGTGGACCGGGATGTCCCCCTTCCTCGACGAGCGTCACATGGTGCAGAACGTCGGCGACGGCACCTTCATGCACTCGGGCTCCCTGGCCCTGCGCGCTGCCGTGGCCTCGGGAGACAACATCACCTACAAGCTGCTCTACAACGGCACCGTCGCCATGACCGGCGGCCAGGACCCGGTCGGCGAGATGAGCCTGCCCGAGATCCTGCGTCTGCTGCAGGCGGAGAAGGTCGCCAAGATCGTCGTCACCACCGACAACGTCAAGGAATCCAAGGCCAAGGGACTGCCGCGTGGCGTTGAGGTCCGCGACCGCGCCGAGACGCTGGAGGTCCAGCAGGAGCTGGCCGCGATCCCCGGCGTGACCGTGCTGGTCCACGATCAGTACTGCGCGGCCGAGAAGCGCCGGAACCGCAAGCGCGGCACGTACCCGACGCCCGCCGAGAAGGTCGTGATCAATGAGCGAATCTGCGAGGGCTGCGGCGACTGCGGCGAGAAGTCCAACTGCCTGTCGGTCCACCCGGTGCAGACCGAGTTCGGTCGTAAGACCCAGATCGACCAGTCCACCTGCAACTTCGACTACTCGTGCCTACAGGGTGACTGCCCGGCGTTCGTCACCGTCGTCCCCGGCACCAAGACCGAGCGTGTGGCCACCGCCCCCTCGCTGGCAGCCGACTCACTCCCCGCACCGGCACAGTCCACAGTCGACGCCGATCGCGGCTTCTCGCTGCGCCTGACCGGCATCGGCGGCACCGGCATCGTGACGGTCTCGGCCGTCTTGGCCACCGCCGCCGTGCTCGACGGGAACTCGGCCCGCACCCTCGACATGACCGGCCTGGCCCAGAAGGGCGGCGCCGTGGTCTCGGATGTCCGGGTCTCGCGCACCCCGCTGGAGCAGCCACCGAAGATCGGCTCCGGCGACTGCGACCTCTACCTCTGTTGTGACGGCCTGGTCGGCGCGGACAGCACCAACCTCAAGGTCGCCAACCCCGAGCGCACCACCTCGGTGGTTTCCACGACGGAGATCCCCACCGGGTCCATGGTCATCGACACCTCGGTTCACTACCCGGCCACCGCGGACATCCAGGACGCGATCAACCGTGCCTCGGCGCGCGGCGTGTACCTGAACCCGGGCGAGCTCACCGAGACCCTGTTCGGCTCCACGCAGACGTCCAACATGCTCATGGTGGGCGCCGCATTCCAGTCGGGAGCCCTGCCGATCTCCGCCGAGGCGATCGAGCAGGCCATCGAGCTCAACGGCGTGGCCGTGGAGGCCAACCTGCAGGCGTTCCGTCGGGGCCGCCAGGCCGTCGCCGATCCGGATGCCCTGTCCGAGCTGATCTCGCAGCTGCACCGCCCGGCGACCACCGCGACCGCCGAGCTACACGTCGCCTCCGACGCCGCACAGCGTCTCCTCGCCGGCCTCGGCGCCGGCGCATCCGAGGAACTGCGCGACGTCATGGCACTGCGGGTGGACGAGTTGATCGGCTACCAGGACGAGGCCTACGCCGCCGACTACGTGCGTCGCATCGAGGCCCTTCGCACGGCGGAGGCCCAGCAAAGCGAGTCGGGCGCCAGCGCCTCCGGAGGCCCCGGCAGCTCCGGCAGGTCCGCGAGCGCCCCGTCCGAGCAGCTCACCCTGGCCGTAGCGCGCAACCTGTACAAGCTGATGGCCTACAAGGATGAGTACGAGGTCGCCCGCCTGGCCGTCGACCCCGAGTTCGCGGACCAGCTCACCAACGATTGGGGCGAGGGCGCCGTCGCGAACGTCAAGCTGCACCCGCCGATCCTGCGCGCGATGGGGATGAAGAAGAAGATCTCGTTCGGCCCCAAGACGATGCCCGCGATGAAGGCGCTGGCCCGCATGAAGCGGCTGCGCGGCACCCGGCTGGACGTCTTCGGCTACGCCGAGGTCCGTCGCGTCGAGCGCGAGCTGCTGGCCGAGTACCGACAGCTGGTCGACTCCTTCACCGGCGAGCTCGACCGTGTCGGCCCGGTCGGCAAGGACGCCACCTGGCGGGGCACGGCGGTCGCGATCGCCGAGCTGCCCGACATGGTGCGCGGCTACGAGCACGTCAAGCTCGACAACGTGGCCCGCTACCGCGAGGAGCTGGCCCGCCTGAGGTCCACCCTCAGCTGATCGGCCCCGCCGCCCGGTGCCAAAGGAGCCCGCCGCTTCCCCACGGAGGCGGCGGGCTCTCGCGTTTTGCGGGCCCGCATGCATCCAGCGTGCACCCACCCCACCCAGCATGCCCCCACCCATTCCGGCGCGCGCCAATTACTCGACGACAGTTGCGTCAAATCGAAGAATCTCGCAATTCCCGTCGAGTAAACGCGCGCAGGCACCGGCCGACTGCATCGCCGCCCGTTTCGGCGCGCGCCCGCCCCATCGCCCAGAGGGTTTCGCCCAAACTTACTCGGCCGATAGGTGCAGAAGTCACTTCTCGACGCGTGGGACGCGGTCAAGCTCGACCAGCTGACCGACTCACTGGCCAAGCCTGCTTGGCCAGCCGTCAGGCCCGCAGCGCCGCCGACGCCATCACGGTAAGCACACGACGCAGCTCATCCTCGGCCATCGCGGGCAGTCGCGGACTCGCGTTGAGGAGCCCGAACACAGCGTGGACGTGCGCGCGGGCGTCGGTGGTGCCCAAGTCGGGTCGGAGCCGTGCCAGCGCGTCGACCCACATCTCGGCATACTCGCGCTGCAGCCGACGCACCTCGTGGCGGGGCCCGGCCGGCAGCGCACCGAGGTCACGGAACTGGACGCTGATCAGGTCGGGTTCGGTGGCCACGAAATCCACGTGCACCGCGAGCAGCGCATCCAGGATCTCGGCCGGTTCGCCACCACGCTCTACCGCCGCCCGGCCACCGTCGCGCAGTCGGAGGGAGATGTCGAGGAGCATCTCGGCAAGCACGTCCTCCTTGGAGGAGAAATAGCGGTACATCCCGGGCCCGGAAATCCCCACCTCCGCGCCGATGTCGTCGAGCCGCACTCCGTGGAAGCCGCGTCGTGCCATGAGCCGGGCGGCGGCCACCAGGATCTCGATGCGGCGCTGCACCTTGGCCTGCGCGCGGGGCGTCAGCGCCGCTGCGGGATCGCCTTGCTCACCCGCCCCGCTGCCTGCGACCCCGCCGTCGGTCATATCAGTGGAAGAAGTGGCGCGCGCCGGTGAAGTACATGGTGATGCCGGCTTTCTCGGCGGCCTCGATCACCTCGGCGTCGCGGACCGAGCCTCCGGGCTGGACGACGGCGCGGACGCCGGCCTCGGCGAGCACCTCGAGTCCGTCGGCGAACGGGAAGAACGCGTCCGAGGCGGCCACGGCACCGGTGACCCGGTCGCCTGCACGCTGCACGGCCAGGCGCGCGGAGTCCACGCGGTTGACCTGCCCCATGCCCACGCCGACGGTCGCGCCGCCGGTGGCGAGCAGGATGGCGTTGGACTTCACGGCCCGGCAGGCCCGCCACGCGAACAGCAGGTCGCGCAGGGTCTGCTCGTCGGCATCCTCACCGCAGGCCTTGGTCCAGCCGGCCACCACGTCGCCCGGGGCGTCGAGGGAGTCGCGCTGCTGGACCAGGACGCCGCCGGAAATCTGCTTGCGCTCGAGCTCGCCCTCGACGGGGGCCTGTGCCTCGAGGATGCGGATGTTCTTCTTGCGCTGCAGGATCTCCACGGCCCCGTCGGCGTACGACGGCGCGATGATCACCTCGGTGAAGATCTCGGCGACCTGCTCGGCCATCTTCACGCTGACCTCGCGGTTCGCGGCGATCACGCCACCGAACGCGCTGACGGGATCGCACTCGTGGGCAGCCATGTGCGCGGCGGCGATGTCGGCGTCGATCGCGATGCCGCACGGGTTGGCGTGCTTGATGATCGCCACGCACGGCTCAGCGTGGTCGAAGGCGGAGCGCCACGCGGCGTCGCCGTCGACGTAGTTGTTGTAGCTCATCTCCTTGCCGTGCAGCTGGCGGGCCTGCGCGAGGCCGGGCGCGGCGGCGGCATCGGTGTAGAGGGCCGCGCTCTGGTGCGGGTTCTCGCCGTAGCGCAGGGTGGCCGCGCGGTCGAGGCTCTGCCCGAGCCAGACGGGGAACTCGGCGGTGTCGGCGGCAGCGGCGTCGGCGTCCGTGCCCT
>NZ_JAALDM010000045.1 GCF_014144865.1 Dietzia aerolata
CCGCCGACCTGGTGGAGGAGGTGCTGCGCCTGGAGGGGCTGGAGGACATCCCGTCGGTGCTGCCCACCGCGCCCGCCGGCCGTGGCCTCACTGCGACCCAACGCGGCCGCCGCGCCGTGGGCCGCGCCCTCGCCTCCGCCGGCCACGTGGAGGTGCTCACGTCACCGTTCTGCGATCCGTCCGTGTTCGACGCGATGGGATTGGACGACGACGACGAGCGCCGCAGCACGATGTCCGTGGTCAATCCCCTGGAGAACGATAAGGCGCATCTCGCGACAACGTTGCTGCCATCGTTGATGGAAATCACTCGTCGCAACCTCACCAGGGGCACTCGTGACCTGGCGCTGTACTCGGTCGCCCAGGTGGCGTTCCGGACCCCTGCCACTACAGGTGTGGAGATGCTTCCGGTGGACCGCGAACCCACCGCGCAGGAGCAGCAGCGGCTCGAGGATTCGCTGCCGGTCCAGCCGCTGCATGTCGCGGCCCTCTACACCGGTAGACGCGAGCCCGCCGGTCATGCCTCGCCGGGACGGGATGCCGATGCGCTCGACGCGGTCCGCGCCGCCGAGGTTGTGGGCACGGCGCTCGGTGTCGAGACGCAGGTGCGGGCCGCCTCGTATGCCCCGTGGCATCCCGGCCGCTGTGTCGAGGTCCTGGTCGACGACACCGTGGTGGGTCATGCCGGTGAGCTACACCCCGCCGCCTGCGAGCGACTCGGGTTGCCTTCCCGGACGTGCGCGGTGGAGCTCGATCTCACCGCGATGGGCGTCCGAGAGGTGCTGCCCGCACCGGCGATCTCGTCGTTCCCGTCGGTGAACCAGGACGTCGCCGTGGTCGTGGACTCGGACGTGCCGGCCTCCGCCGTCGAGGCGGCGCTGATCGCCGGCGGCGGCGAGCTCCTCGAGAGCGTCCGACTGTTCGACATCTACACCGGCAGTCAGCTCGGCGAGGGCCGCAAGTCGCTCGCCTACGCACTGACGTTCCGGGCCGACGACCGGACACTGACCGAGGACGAGGCCAGCCAGTGGCGCACCGCCGCGGTGGAGGCGGCCGCCGAGGTCGTCGGGGCGAGCCTCCGTGGTTGACGCAGCCGGAGCGCGGGTGCCCCGGGTGCTGTGCATCGCCGGTACTGATCCGTCGGGTGGTGCGGGTCTGCTCGCCGACACCAAGGCCGTGACCGCGATGGGCGGATACGCGATGGGCGTGGTCACCGCGGTGACCGTCCAGAACACCTGCGGGGTGACCGGTGTGCACCCTGTGCCCGTCGAGACGGTCATCGCGCAACTCGACGCCGTCGCTGATGATGTCCGGATCGATGCCGTCAAGATCGGCATGCTCGGTGAGGGCTCACTCGTCGAGGCGGTGGGCGCGTGGCTTCGTCGTCGTCGTCCTCCTCATGTCGTTCTGGACCCGGTCATGGTGGCCACCACCGGCGGTCGCCTGGCGACTGACGACGCGGCGCGCATGTTGCGCGACCTCGTGCCGCTGGTCGACCTCGTCACCCCGAACGTGCCCGAGCTCGGTGTGCTGTGCGGTTCCGAGACCGCCACGGACATCGAGGGGATCGTCGGCCAGGCCGAGCTGGTCCACGAGCAGACCGGCAGCGCGATCCTCGCGACCACCGGGGACCTCGAGGACGGCAGCGCCGAGGACGTGATGGTGGAGTCCGAGGGCGACCGTCGTGCCACCCTGCGGCTGTCGTTCGTCCGCGTGGATACCCCGCACACGCACGGCACCGGCTGTTCGCTCTCCTCCGCGTTGGCGACCGCCCGCGTCGGTGCGGCGGACTGGGAGGGCGCCTACCGCAGGGTGCGACCGTGGATGGACGGGGCCCTGCGCGGCGGGCTGACCCTGGATGTGGGACAGGGCGCCGGTCCGCTGGATCACACCTGGTTCCTCCACCACTGACCCCGGCCGGGCCCGGCCCGGCCCGGCCTCCACCGACCGCCACCCGCGCCCGCTGACCTGGCGCGATTGCGTCGCATCCCCGTTCGTGTCGTATGTGTGTGCGAACGTCTCCGTCGACAACCACCAGACGGTCAGGAGATATCCATGAACACCACCGATTCCGCACAGTCCGCTTCCGCACGGTCGTCCGAGAAGGCGCTCGACCGGGTTCGAAAGCTGTTCGCCAAGGCTGAGAGCGTGGCCGGAACCCCCGAGGCGGAGGTGCTCCTGGAGCGCGCCTACGCGCTACTTGCCAAGTACGGCGTGGACGAGGCGTTGGCCAGATCCGGACTGGATCAATCCGCCTCCGAGGTGCTGGTCCACGAGTACGTGCTGTCGGGCAAGTATCAACCGGATCAGGTCGGGCTGATCGCCTCGTTGGCCAACGCGATGCACTGCAAGGCCGTGACCTCGCGTCGAGCGGACGGTAAGCGCATCGTCTACGTCGTCGGTGTGCGTCGGCATGTCGACAGGGTGGTGATGCTCGCCGGCGCGCTCACCGGGATCATGCTCGCCGGTGCGGCACGGCAACGTCCTGCTCCGGGGATCTCTGCGGTGACGCACCGCAAGTCCTTCATGACCGGCTTCGCCTTCGAGGTCGGGCGTCGGCTGGCGGCTGCCGAGGCCGGCGCGGTCTCCGCGAGCGAGGACGCGGTAGGGGCGGGGTTGGTGCTCCGCTCGGACTCCCAGCGCGCGGAGTCGGCGATGCGCCGTCGCTTCCCGCACACGGTCAAGGGCTCGCGGCGACGGGTGGGGACCTCCGGGCTCGAGGAGGGACGCCGGGTGGGTGGCACCGTGGACCTGGGCCAGAGCCGGTTCGCCGGCGGACGGCGGCAGATCGGGGCGTGACCGCGGCTCCCGCGGCTCGCGCGTCGACGTTCCGACACCCGGGGATGCAAAAGGTTGCAATGTGATGCATACTTGTGCGCATGGCAATCAAGGTAGCGGTCGCAGGTGCATCCGGATACGCGGGCGGGGAGTTTCTCCGACTCCTGCTCACTCATCCGTCGTATCTGACGGGTGAGTTGGAGATCGGGACCCTGGCGGCGGGATCCAATGCGGGGCAGACGCTTTTCGAGCACCACCCGCACCTCCTGCCGCTCGCTGACCGGGTTCTCGCGGAGACCAGCGCCGAGTCGCTCTCCGGGCACGACGTGGTAGTCCTCGGCCTGCCGCACGGTCACTCCGCGGCGATCGCAGAGCAGCTCGGCCCGGACGTCCTCGTGATCGACCTCGGGGCGGATTTCCGGTTGTCGGATGCCGGTGACTGGGAGGCGTACTACGGATCCGCACACGCCGGGACCTGGCCGTACGGGCTGCCTGAACTCCCCGGGGCCCGCGACGCGTTGCGGTCGACCCGCCGCGTCGCGGTCCCGGGGTGTTTCCCCACCGGCGCGACCCTTGCGCTCTTCCCGGCTGTGGCGAAGGGGCTCGTCGACGCCACCGGCATCACCATCGTGTCGGTGACCGGGGCCTCCGGTGCGGGAAAGTCCGCCAAGGTTCCCATGCTCGCCTCCGAGGTCACCGGCTCGGCCAAGGCCTACGGTGTCACCACCCACCGGCACACCCCGGAGATCACCCAGAACCTCCGGGCGGTCACCGATGCGGAGGTCTCGGTGAGCTTCACCCCGGTGCTGGCGCCGATGGCTCGCGGCATCCTCACCACCGCCGTCGCGCCGACCACCGCTACCGCGGACGAGCTCCGTGAGCTCTACGCCGAGACCTTCGCCGACGAGCCGTTCGTCCACCTCCTCTCCGCAGGAGTGCAGCCGATGACCGCCTCCGTGCTCGGCTCCAACGCTGTCCAACTGGGCATCGAAGTCGACGAGCGCGCGGGCCGCGCCGTCTTCACCGCAGCGATCGACAACCTGGCCAAGGGCACCGCCGGAGGTGCCATCCAGTCAATGAACATCGCGCTCGGACTGCCCGAGACGGCGGGGCTCGGCACGGTCGGTATAGCCCCGTGACCGATCGGTCCGGGAGTAGCCCGTCCTGCGCCGGCGGTGTGCTCGCCGGTGCGACCCCCGGCGGACGGGAGCACGGGCTGGAGCGATGGTGGGATCCGGCCGAGAACGACGCGATGTTCTGGCTCGCCCCGGCCGGCTCCACCGTGATCCTCGAGACCAACGGCGAAGGCGCGGACGCAGTGGAGCTGCGATGGAGCGAACTGAGTGCCCAGGTTCCGTCGGTACGGGCAGTCGTCCTGTTGGACGGGCCCGGATTCGACGATCCCGGTGCCGACTTCACGTTTGCACACAGCGTCGCCGAGGACGTGGCCCGCTTCGCCGGAGAACGATCGGGGATCGAGGCCGGCGCGATCGAGATACTGGTCTTTCGTCCCGACCCCGCACGCGGTCCGTGGCCACGGCCGACGCGGACCGCCGACGGCGCCGAATTTCGGTTCCCGCACCGCGGCGGCGCTGATGTCCGCGTGACCGTGACCATCCCCGCCACTGCCCAACCAGATACCACTATTCAGCCCGATAACACTGCTCAGCCCGTTACCCCCGGAGGCGAATGACATGCCCACCTCGATGAACGACGGTTCCACCCAGCTGACGCCGTTCGTCCGCGCGCACGTCCTCGCTGAGGCATTGCCGTGGCTGCAGAAGTTCCACGACAAGATCGTCGTGGTCAAGTACGGCGGCAACGCCATGGTCGACGACAAGCTCAAGGAAGCATTCGCGGCGGACATGGTCTTCCTGCGAACCTGCGGCATCAAACCGGTCGTCGTCCACGGCGGAGGTCCGCAGATCACATCGATGCTCGGGCGGCTGGGCCTGGAAGGGGAGTTCCGCGGCGGCTTCCGCGTCACGACCCCCGAGGTCATGGACGTCGTTCGGATGGTTCTGTTCGGTCAGGTCGGGCGCGAGCTCGTGGGACTGATCAACGCCCACGGTCCGTACGCGGTCGGGATCTCCGGTGAGGACGCGGGCCTGTTCACCGCAGTCCGCCGGACGGCAATGGTCGACGGGGAGCCCACTGACATCGGCCTCGTCGGCGATGTCGCCGCGGTCGAGCCCGGCGCAGTGCTCGACCTCATCGAGGCCGGGCGTATCCCGGTGGTCTCGACCATCGCGCCCGACGCGGACGGCATCGTGCACAACATCAACGCCGACTCCGCGGCCGGGGCACTCGCCGCGAAACTCGGCGCCGAGAAGCTCGTCGTATTGACAGATGTAGAGGGCCTCTACACCAATTGGCCGGATCGCTCATCGCGCGTCTCCCATCTCGGGACCAGGCCGCTCGAGTCGCTCTTGCCGTCCCTGGAAAGTGGGATGGTCCCCAAGATGGAGGCCTGCCTCGCGGCGGTCCAGGGCGGCGTCGGCGCAGCACACGTCATAGATGGTCGCGTCGAGCATTCAGTGCTCCTGGAGATCCTCACCGAGGGCGGCATCGGCACCATGGTCACCGAGGGTGACCACGAGACCAGGACATCAGCAGGAGAAGACTCGTGAGCCAGCAGGACAGCACCACTCTCACCGCCCGATGGGACACCGCGTTGATGCGCAACTACGGCACCCCGCCGCTCGAGCTGGTCTCCGGCCGGGGCGCCGTCGTGACCGCAGCCGACGGGCGCGAGTACCTTGACCTGCTCGCCGGGATCGCGGTCAACTCACTCGGACACGCACATCCGGCAGTGGTTTCGGCCGTCAGTGCGCAGATCGCCGAACTGGGGCACGTCTCCAACCTCTACGTCCATCCGGAGGTCGTCAGGCTGGCCGAGCGACTGGAGTCGCTCCTGGCGGTTGACCAGCCGGTACGCGCGTTCTTCTGCAACTCGGGAGCCGAAGCCAACGAAGCCGCATTTAAGATCGCCCGCCGCACCGGACGGTCGCGGATCCTCGCCGCCGAGAACGGCTTCCATGGACGGACCATGGGTGCGTTGGCGATGACCGGACAGCCCGCCAAAAGGGCACCTTTCGAGCCGATGCCCGCCGGCGTCGAGTACTACCCCTACGGCGACATCGCAGCGCTTCGGGCACTGGTCGAGCAGGCGCCGGCGGACACCGCTGCCGTGATCCTCGAACCAGTGCAGGGAGAGGGCGGCGTCGTCGAGCCCCCGGAGGGATTCCTCGCCGAGGTGCGGCAGCTGTGCACCGAACACGGCATCCTCATGATCGTCGACGAGGTACAGACCGGAATCGCACGCACGGGTGCCATGTTCGCCATCCGCAAGGCCGGCGTCGTCCCCGACGTCATCACCCTGGCGAAGGGGCTCGGGGGCGGACTGCCGATCGGGGCCTGCCTCGGAATCGGTGAGGCGGGGGTGCTGCTCACCGCCGGGCAACACGGCACGACATTCGGCGGCAATCCCGTCGCGTGCGCCGCCGCGAACGCCGTCCTGGACACGATTGAGTCCGAGGATCTGGTGGCACACGTGGACCGGCTCGGCAAGATGTTCGCGGCCGAGATCGAATGTCTCGATCATCCGCTGATCGATCATGTTCGCGGTCGCGGACTCCTGCTCGGCGTGGTGCTCACCGCTGCCCGCGCGAAGGAGGTCGAGGTGGCCGCTCGCGACGCGGGGATCCTGATGGGGGCCACCGGACCGGACGTCGTCCGGCTCGCCCCGCCGCTCATCCTCACCGAAGAACAGGTCGCACAGGTCGTTGCCGCCCTGCCCGCGATCCTCGACACCGCGTCCGAGAAGGAGACCTCGTCATGACCGGTACGACCAATCCGTCCCAGACGCCGACTGCGGCCGGATCAGCTCCGCGCCACTTCCTCCGGGATGACGACCTCAGCCCCGCCGAACAGGCTGAGGTCCTGGACCTGGGACTGCGACTCAAGGCCGAGCCGTTCTCGGCACGCCCCCTCGAGGGCCCGAAGTCGGTCGCGGTGATCTTCGACAAGACCTCGACGCGAACACGCTTCTCCTTTGACGCCGGCATCGCGCAGCTCGGTGGAAACGCGATCGTGGTGGAATCCGGGTCCACGCAGATGGGCAAGGGTGAGACCCTTTCCGATACTGCGATGGTGATGTCGCGGTACGTCGAGGCGATCGTGTGGCGGACCTACTCTCAGGCCGGTCTCGGTGAACTCGCGGCCCACTCGTCGGTGCCGGTGGTCAACGCCCTCACCGACGATTTCCACCCCTGCCAGATCCTCGCCGACCTGCTCACGATCCGCGAGAACTTCGGACGCACCGCCGGACTGCGGGCGGTCTACCTCGGCGACGGTGCCAACAACATGGGGCACTCGTACCTGCTGGGATTCGCGACGGCGGGGATGCACATCACGATCGCTGCCCCGGAGGGCTACCAGCCGACCGGGCAGGTCGTCGCCGACGCCGAGGCGATCGCCGCGAAGACCGGTGGCTCGGTCACCATCACCACCGACGTCGACACCGCGGTGGTCGACGCGGACGTCCTCATCACCGACACGTGGGTGTCGATGGGCATGGAGGACTCGGCCACCGAGCGACTGCGCGACCTGGCGGACTACCAGCTGGGACAGTCAGCGGTCGACAAGGCCTCGGATGACGTCATCGTCCTGCATTGCCTGCCGGCGTACCGCGAGAAGGAGATCACCGCCGAGGTCATCGACGGGCCTCGCAGCAGGGTGTTCGACGAGGCAGAAAACCGACTGCACGCCCAGAAAGCGCTACTCGTCTGGCTGATGGAGCGATCGTGACCGCGGTCGGCGGAGTCAGCCGGACGGCGCGTCACGCGCGCATCGCCGAGATCCTGCGCGCACGACCGGTCAGCAGCCAGACAGAACTCGCGGAGGTACTCGCGGGGGAGGGGATCGAGGTGGCGATCGCGACCCTGAGCCGTGACCTCGACGAGCTCGGGGCGGTCAAGCTCCGTGCAGCAGACGGCGGCGTCGGCCGGTATGTGATCCCGGAGGACGGAAGCCACGTGCCGGGCATCCCGGGGGGCACCGACCGACTCGGGCGACTACTCGGGGAGCTGCTCGTCTCCGCCGACCACAGCGGGAACATGGTGGTCCTCCGGACACCCCCGGGCGCCGCGAATTTCCTGGCCAGCGCACTTGATCGCGCAAACCTCGACGACGTGGTGGGCACGATCGCCGGGGATGACACCATATTCGTGATGGCCCGCGAACCGGTTCGCGGTGCAGAGCTCGCGGACCGACTCACGGCCCTGGCTCGACGCCAGCTCTGAGCCGACCACCTACCCTTGAACACCTAGACAGCGAACACTCTGAAGGAGAACACCATGACCGATCGCGTCATCCTCGCCTACTCCGGCGGCCTCGACACCTCCGTTGCCATCAGCTGGATCGGTAAGGAGACCGGCGCCGAGGTCGTCGCCGTCGCCATCGACCTCGGTCAGGGCGGCGAGGACATGGACGTCGTGGGTCAGCGTGCCCTGGATTGTGGCGCCGTCGAGTCGGTCGTCGTCGACGCTCGCGACGAGTTCGCCGACGATTACTGCGCACCGACCATCAAGGCCAATGGCATGTACATGCGGGAGTACCCGCTGGTGTCGGCCATCTCCCGCCCGTTGATCGTCAAGCACCTCGTCGAGGCAGCCAAGGAGCACGGCGGCACGGCCGTCGCCCATGGATGCACCGGTAAGGGCAATGACCAGGTGCGATTCGAGGTCGGCTTCGGTGCTCTGGCACCTGATCTCGACGTGATCGCGCCGGTCCGCGACTACGCGTGGACCCGCGAGAAGGCCATCGAGTTCGCGGAGCAGAACGAGATCCCGATCAACGTCACCAAGAAGTCGCCGTTCTCGATCGACCAGAACGTCTGGGGCCGCGCCGTCGAGACCGGCTTCCTCGAGGACCTGTGGAACGCCCCGACCAAGGACGTCTACGACTACACCGAGGACCCGACCCTCAACTTCGCCGCACCGGACGAGGTCACCATTTCGTTTCAGGCCGGCGTGCCCGTCGCGATCGACGGCCGCAAGGTCACCGTGCTGGAGGCGATCGAGGAGCTCAACCGTCGCGGCGGCGCCCAGGGTGTCGGCCGGATCGACATGGTCGAGGACCGCCTCGTCGGCATCAAGAGCCGCGAGATCTACGAGGCCCCGGGCGCGATGGTCCTCATCACCGCGCACAAGGCCCTCGAGGACGTCACACTCGAGCGCGAGCTCGCCCGCTACAAGTCGGGTGTCACCGACACCTGGTCCAACGCCGTCTACGACGGACTGTGGTTCTCCCCGCTGAAGTACGCGCTCGACGCGTTCATCGAGAGCACCCAGGAGCACGTCACCGGCGACATCCGCCTGGTGCTGCACGCCGGTCAGATCATCGTCAACGGTCGCCGCTCGGACTCCTCGCTGTACGACTTCAACCTGGCGACCTACGACGAGGGCGACTCGTTCGACCAGAGCTACGCCAAGGGCTTCGTCAACCTCCACGGACTGAGCTCCAAGATCGCCGCCAAGCGGGACCTGGGCCTGTGAGCGAGGAGCAGGGCCGGGACGACCGGCACGGAACCAACACCGGAGCACTGTGGGGTGGCCGGTTCGCCGGAGGCCCCGCGGAGGCGATGGCCGCGCTGAGCAAATCCACGCACTTCGACTGGGAGCTCGCGCCGTACGACATCCGGGCCTCCAAGGCGCACTCCCGCGTCCTGCATCGTGCCGGGCTGCTCAGCGGTGCCGACCTCGACGCGATGCTCGATGGACTGGACCGCCTGGCCGCCGATGTCGACTCCGGGGAGTTCGTTCCCGAGGAGTCGGACGAAGATGTGCACGGGGCACTGGAGCGCGGCCTGATCGAGCGGGTCGGCCCCGAGGTCGGTGGTCGGCTGCGGGCCGGCCGGTCCCGGAACGACCAGGTCGCGACGCTGTTCCGCATGTGGTTGCGCGACGCGGTGCGCGCGGTGGCGGCGGGCGTGCTCGACGTGGTCGACGCGCTCGTGGCGCAGGCCGACGCACACCCCGACACCGTCATGCCGGGCAAGACCCACTTCCAGGCCGCCCAGCCGGTCCTGCTCTCGCACCAGTTGCTCGCGCATGCGCAGCCGTTGCTGCGGGACCTGGACCGGATCCGGGACCTGGATCGGCGTCTGGCGGTCTCGCCGTACGGCTCCGGTGCGCTCGCGGGTTCCTCCCTCGGGCTGGACCCGGACGCGATCGCCGCGGAGCTCGGCTTTGACCGGGCCGCGGACAACTCGATCGATGCCACGAGCTCGCGCGACTTCGCTGCCGAGGCCTCGTACGTGCTGGCCCAGATCGCGGTGGACCTGTCGCGCCTGGCGGAGGAGATCATCGCCTGGTCGACACCGGAGTTCGGCTACGTCACGCTGGCCGACGAGTGGTCGACGGGCAGCTCGATCATGCCGCAGAAGAAGAACCCGGACGTCGCCGAGCTGATGCGCGGCAAGACCGGGCGACTGATCGGCAACCTCACCGGACTGCTCGCCACGCTCAAGGCCCAGCCGCTGGCCTACAACCGGGATCTACAGGAGGACAAGGAGCCGGTCTTCGACTCGGTCGCCCAGCTCGACCTCTTGCTTCCGGCGATGGCGGGCCTGGTCGGCACACTCACCTTCCACCCCGAGCGGCTCGCCGAGCTCGCCCCGGCGGGCTACACCCTGGCCACGGACATCGCCGAGTGGATGGTCCGGCAGGGCGTGCCGTTTCGCGTCGCCCACGAGGCGGCGGGGGAGTGCGTGCGTGTCGCCGAGGCACGTGGTGCCGGTCTTGATGAGCTCGACGACGACGAGCTCGCCGCCATCGACCCCGCACTGACACCCGAGGTACGTGAAGTGCTCACGGTCGCGGGGTCGATCGCCTCTCGTAACGCACGCGGTGGGACAGCCGGCGATGCTGTGGCGGTCCAGCGGAACCGGTTGGGCGAGTTCCGTGACGAACTCGCCGGCTGGGTAGGGTGAGCGCCATGTCCGTCATCGACGCACGTCTGCTGGAAATTCTCGCCTGCCCCGAGGACAAGGGGCCGCTCCTGCTGATCGGTGATGACACGCTGTACAACCAGCGTCTGGGCCGCGCCTACCGGATCGACGACGGCATCCCGGTCCTGCTGGTCGACGAATCGCGCGAGGTCGACGAGGCCGAGCACGCAGAGCTACTCGCCAAGGCGGGGGCGGGGGAGACCTCCTCCCCGGAGTGAACCCTTCCGATCCGCACGTGGCCCCGTCCGGCGTCGCCCATCCCTTCAGGAGCCTGCTGAGGGAGGCGGCGCCCGACGAGGCCGCGCGGATGATCCTCGGTGGGACGCTCACACACGGAGCCGTGTCGGTCCGGATCGTCGAGGTCGAGGCCTACGGGGGACCTGCGGCTTCTGCTCACCCGGATGCCGCCGCCCACACGTGGCCGGGCCCGACCGAGCGCAACCAGGTGATGTTCGGCGATGCCGGCCACCTATACGTCTACCTCAGTCACGGCATCCACCATTGTGTGAACATCACCTGTCGCCCGGCTGGCGAGGGTGGGGGCGTACTGCTGCGGGCGGCACGCCTGGAACGCGGCCACGACGTGGTGTCTATCCGCCGGCCCGGCGTCACGCCCCACACTGTCGCCCGCGGACCGGGCAATCTCGGCCGCACCCTCGGAATCGACATGTCATATCGAGGTGTGGACGTGTTCAACTCGTCGTCGTCGCCGGTTCTGTTTTCTCCTGACCCGCCCGCCACCGACCAGATTCGCTCCGGCCCCAGGGTCGGGGTCTCCCGCGAGGCCGACCGGCACTGGCGGTTCTGGATCGCCGGGGCCCGGGAGGTTTCGGCCTACCGACGTAGCCCGCGGGCACCCGCGGTGACCCGCCCCGTGGTCGACACCCGGGGCGATGGGGGACAATGAACGGCGTGACCAACAACATCCTCGATGACCTGCAGTGGCGTGGCCTGATCGCCCAGTCGACGGACCTCGACTCGCTCCGTGCCCATCTCGACGAGGGAATGGTGTCGCTGTATTGCGGCTTCGACCCCACCGGGCCGAGCCTGCACGCCGGTCACCTCATCCCGCTCCTGACGCTGCGGCGCTTCCAGCTCGCCGGACACCGGCCGATCGTCCTCGCCGGCGGAGCCACCGGAATGATCGGGGATCCCCGCGACATCGGTGAGCGCGTCATGAACACCTCGGACACCGTGGCGGGCTGGGCCGAACGGATCTCCGGCCAGCTCGAGCGCTTCGTCGACCTCACCGAAGGACCCACCGGGGCACGCATCGTCAACAACATGCAATGGACCGGACACCTGTCGGTGATCGAGTTCCTGCGCGACGTGGGAAAGCACTTCTCCCTCAACACCATGCTCGGCCGAGACACCGTCAAGCGCCGGCTCGACGGGGACGGGATCTCCTACACCGAGTTCTCCTACATGCTGCTCCAGGCCAATGACTTCCTGCAGCTGCGGCGCAACCTGGATTGCACACTCCAGATCGGTGGATCTGACCAGTGGGGCAACATCGTCGGCGGTGTCGACCTGAACCGACGCGTCGACGGTGAATCGGTCCACGCCATGACCGTCCCGCTCGTGACCGCATCCGACGGCACGAAGTTCGGCAAGTCCACCGGCGGCGGCAGTCTCTGGCTGGACGCCGCCATGACCAGTCCGTACACCTGGTACCAGTACTTCCTCAACACCGCGGACGCCGACGTCGTGCGCTACCTGCGGTGGTTCTCCTTCCTCGGCAGGGAGGAGATCGAGGAACTCGAGGCGATCACCGCCGAGAAGCCGCATCTGCGCGCCGCGCAGAAGCGCCTCGCCGAGGAGATGACGACTCTCGTCCACGGTGTCGAGGCGACCGAATCCGTTCAGGCCGCCGCCCAAGCACTGTTCGGCCGGGGCGAGATCTCCGGCCTGGACGAGGTCACCCTCGCCGCGGCCCTCGAGGATGCCGGGTCCGCCAACGTCGAATCCGATGATCCGCAGACGATCACCGACCTTTTGGTTGCCAGCGGTCTCTGCCCGAGCAAGGGCGCGGCCCGCCGAGCTGTCGGTGAAGGTGGTGCCTACGTGAACAACGAGCGCATCTCGGATCCCGAGTGGACGCCAACCGCGGACGACCTGCTTCATGGAAGCTGGCTGGTGCTGCGGCGGGGCAAGAAGAGCTTCGCGGGGATCCGGATCGTCTGACCAGAGGTCGATCCCTAACACGAAAACGCCGACCATGTCGGCGTTTTCGTGTTTTAAAGCCGATCTACCTGCAGGTTTGCGTTTCCATTCATGTCTGCGTAACTTAATGGACGTCGCCGAGAGCGAGCCCGGACCGAAAGGAACGGGGTCGTGCAAGGCAGGCGCGCTCCACGGAGCGGGTTCGAGAAATGCCCGGTTTTGACCGGGAACGGAGAGCCTGCTAGCCTGGAGAAGTTGCCCCGAGCTGGGGCGGCGAG
>NZ_JAALDM010000046.1 GCF_014144865.1 Dietzia aerolata
GGCGGTACCGCCGAGTGCTGGCCGTGGCGTGGGAGAAGCAGTCCGAGTCCAACGCCATGTGGGCACTGTCCCTGCCCGTGCCGTTCACCGCGCCCGTCGGCGCCGGGGCCGGCGGCTACTTCGCCCCGCACGTGCGCTCCTACATCCGCGAGACCGGCGCCCCCGAGCACGTGGGCGCGATGGTCGCGGTCAAGGACCGACTCAACGGCTCCATCAACCCGTACGCGCACCTCAAGCAGCCCGACATCACCGTGGACAAGGTCCTGCAGGGGCAGATGCTGTGGGATCCGATCCGTTTCGACGAGACCTGCCCGTCCTCCGACGGCGCGTGCGCGATCGTGATCGGCGACGCCGAGGCTGCGGAGGCCGTGGAGAACGCCGGCCGGCAGGTCGCCTGGATCCACGCCACCGCGCTGCGCACCGAGCCCGGCACCTTCGCCGGCCGCGACTACGCCAACCCGCAGGCCAGCCGCGACGCGGCCGCCGCACTGTGGGCCGAGGCCGGGATCACCACCCCGGCCGAGGAGATCGACGCCGCCGAGATCTACGTGCCGTTCTCCTGGTTCGAGCCCATGTGGTTGGAGAGCCTCGGGTTCGCGGACCGCGGCGAGGGCTGGAAGATGGTCGAGTCCGGCGCCACCGCGCGCGACGGCTCGCTCCCGGTCAACCCGTCGGGTGGCGTGCTGTGCTCCAACCCGATCGGCGCCTCCGGCATGCTGCGGTTCTCCGAGGCCGCACGCCAGGTGATGAACCGGGCCGAGGAACACCAGATCCCCGGAGCCAGAAAAGCCCTCGGGCACGCCTACGGTGGCGGGGCCCAATATTTCTCGATGTGGGTCGTCGGAACGGAGCGCAAGGAATGAGCAACCCTTACCTGGACGAGACAGGTCAGTATCGGCCCCTATCGATGAGCGACGCAGCCCTGGCGAGTCCCGCCTACGCCGCAGCGCGCCGCTCGTGGGCCGCGACCAACTCTGGTGACCGCGACGCCTGGATCGCCGGCTGGTCCCCCGAGGGCACCATCGAAGATCCCGTGGGCCCGTCGATGTTCGACGCCGAGGGCATCGGCCACACCGGCACGCAGCGGCTCCTGGAATTCTGGGAGAAGGCCGTGGCCACCCCGGACCACATCGAGTTCCGCTTCGACCGCGGGATCGCCGTGGGCGACGAACTACTCTGCATCGGCACCATGCGCACCCACATGGGCGAGAACATCATGGAGATCGACATCGCCGTGGACTACCGCGTCGACTCCGACGGTCGCCTCGTCTCCCTTCGCGCCTTCTGGGAGCAGGACGTGGCCATGGCCTCGGGACTGCGGCCACTGACCGACGACGACAGGGCCGCCATCGCCGACGCCGTCCGGAAGGATGCCTGACATGGCACGCGTAGTGGACGTCGAGTTCTCCGTCCCCGTCTCCTTCTCCCCCGTCGACCAGTACATCACCCTCGCGCGCGGCGCCGAGGCCGCCGGATTCGACCGGGTCGTGCTGCCCGACTCCCTGTTCCACCCGCGGCGGCAGGACGAGGACTACCCGTACACGCCCGACGGCTCGCGCATGTGGGACGAGAACACCGAGTGGGTCGAGCCGCTGATCGCCTCCGCCGCGATGGGCGGGGCCACCTCGACCATCCGGTTCTCTCCGCAGGTGCTCAAGGTCGGGCCGCGGAACCCATTGCTGCTGACCCGGCAGGTCGCCTCGGTCGCGTTGCTCACCGGAAACCGGCTGGACCTGGGCGTCGGCATTGGTTGGGACCCCAACGAGTTCGAATGGTGCGGCGCCCCGTTCAAAGGTCGCGGCAAGCGGGTCGACGAGTCGCTGACGATTATGCGCGAGGGGTTGAGGGGCGAGTGGATGGAGTTCCACGGCCGCCACTTCGACTTTGACGAACTCATCTTCACCCCGGCCCCTGGCGAGCTGGTGCCGTTCTACGTGGGCGGTCACACCGAGATCGCCCTCAAGCGGGCGGCGCGCATCGGCCAGGGCTGGACCAGCGCGATGATGAGCTACGACGACATCGTGGCCACCGTCACGCGCCTGGGCGAGCTGCTCGAGGCCAACGGCCGCTCGCTGGCCGACCGCGGCGACGGCAAGCCCTTCGCCATCCAGGTGGTGTGCATGGACAAGTACGGCACCCGCGGCTTCACCGAGCTCGCCGAGGCGGGCGTCACCGACATCATCGTGATGCCCTGGATGATCGAGGGCCACGGTTTCGACTGCTCCGCCGAGATCAAGCTCGAGTCGATCGCGGCGTTCGGCGACAAGTACGGTCTCACGAGCTGACAGACCGGACTGCCGGCACGAGGCCCGTCCCGCGACATCTGCGGGGCGGGCCTCGTCGTACCGCGACTCCTCCCGCGCACCGACCCCGGTGCCAGTAGCCTGCGCGCACCGATCGCGGTGCGCGCAGGATGTTGGCGCGGACAGCTTTCTGCAGGTAGAACCGCCTTTCGGTGTTGTGTCGGACCTGATTGCTACTGTTTTTCCAATCGAACTCAGAGGCGAGTATCGAACTCGGAATCGAACATTCGGGCGTGAAGGGAGACGCAGGAGAATGGCACCCGTCCAGAGACCGGGACCCCAGGTGCGGGCGTTGACCCTCACCGCAGTCGACGCGCTGCACGCGGAGAACCGCACCGCGGCGGCTCGGCTCAGGGCCTGCCGGGAACTGTTCGCGCTGTGTGAGGACGAACAGTTCGATCGCGCGGTCGCGGCGGGCTACGGCGCCGGTCTCGACGAACGACCGTCGTACGCGATCATCGACCCGCTCCAGATCGCCTGCGCCGAGATCGTCGCGGCCTACGGTGTCCACCACAACCGGGCCCGGAAGCTGATCACTCTGGCCAACGACCTCTGCCTGCGGTTCCCCGCACTGCTGGAGGCCATGGAGACGGGCGTCCTGGACGAGGAGACAGCCGAGATGCTCGCCCGTCATATGCGGCTGATCGACGCCGCCGCTCTCGAGAAGATCCAGCGGGAGGTGGCCGACTGGCTCCTCGACGCCATCAACTCCGGCCGCCGTCCCGGGCGGGACGCGATCCTCGACGAGGCCGACAGCATCACCCGCAAGTACGATCCCGAAGGCGTGCTCGCGCGCCGTGAGCGGGCGCGTGAAGAACGGAACCTATGGCTGCGCCGCGGCCGCGACGGAATGGCCGACCTGACCGCCCGGATCTCTGCTCTCGACGCCCAGGCCATCTTCGAGGCACTGGGCACAATCGCCAGCGTGCAGAAGCGGAAGAATCCCGGCGGCGCGTCCACGGGCCAGCTCCGGGCTGATGCCCTCGTCAATGCCCTCCTCGGCTCGGACGGCAGCGCCCCGGCATCGCCACCGAGCCCGGCCGGCAGTGCCTCGGCGGCCGAATCGGGATCGTCTGCCTCGGATTCGTCTCCTGCCCCCGGAATGGCCGACGCCACCGGGCCGCTCCCGGCGTCGGTCCGTCCTGACATCACGGTGCTGGTGCCGCTCGGCGAGGACGGCCAGCCGGAGGTCTACCTCCCCAGAGGCGGCACCGCCACCATCGAAACCCTCATCGCGCTCCTGTCCCGGAGCATCGGCGCCACCATCACAGTCCCCGACACCGCGCCCGGCGCCGCGGACTCGGAGCTTCTCGCCCGGCGGTACCGGCTCAGCCCGGAACTGGCTCGCCGCATCCGTCTACGCGACGGCACATGCCGCCATCCCGGGTGTTCCGTTCCGGCGAGCGACTGCGACATCGACCACTGCCGCCCCTTCGACCACTCCGATCCCGGCGGTGGCGGACTGAGCATCGAAGCAAATCTCATGTGCCTGTGTCGGCAGCACCACCGCTTCAAGACATTCCACGGTTGGGACTATCACCTGGACCCGGACGCAACGCTCACCGTCACCACCGATACCGGTCACACCATCACCACCGACCCTGCGGGGCCGCTCGCGCGATGGCGCCGAGACGTGGCCGCGGACGCGGAATCTCCGACCGGGCCACCGCCCGGCTCACCGCCGCACCCACGCCGGCGTCCGTGGCTCAGCCCGGGGTCCCAGGCCACACACCAGCACCGACGGGAGCGGGATCTCGCGGCAGAAAGAGAAGCCAACACGATCGCCCGCTTCACCCCGCCACTGCCCCAGCCCGATCACGACCCGCCGCCCTTCTGACCGGTGGCATCCTGCGGCGGCCCTGAGCAGGCGCCGGAAACAACCGGCGCGGCTACTCCGGGATGGTCGCCGTGATGTCTGCGAGGCAGGCCAAGATCTCGCGGTGGGTGTCCTCAGTGGCCTCCAGATGCATGAGATGGCCGGCCCGCGGCACACTGCGGACCTGGCGGACATCGTCGTGGTGGCGATCCAGCTTCTTGAGCGGCTCGCGGCCGTGGAACCCCTCGAGGTCGGGGTCGTGCTCCGAGTAGACGAAGTAGTACGGCACCGGGTTGGTCTGGCGCTCGAACTCCTTGCGCGCACGCCAGGAGACATCCATGGCGCGGTACCACTGCAGTGGGCCGGCGAACCCGGTGCGCGTGTACTCCTTCTCGTAGACGTCCAATTCCTCGGCGGAGAGCCACCTCCACGGCAACTGCGGCGCCTCGGGCAGTGCGTCGAGGTAGCGCGTGCCCGGCGGGTGCTGCCACACGTCGAGGTAATGGAAGTCCGCCGACAGTGCCCAGAACACGCGGGCGAGGAAGTCGCGCTCATGACCCTTCAGATCCACCTCGGCGACTCCCGGCTGCGCGAAGTAGTGCAGGTGCAGAAAGTGCTTCTCCGCGATCATCGCCGATCCCTCCAGCGGCGGGACGGAACCGGCGGTGCCCACGAAGGGGTTCTCCATGCCGATCACCGCGCGGACACGGTCGGGCTCGAGATGACACGCGTCGTAGACAACGCCCGCGCCGAAATCGAACCCCACCAGAACGACCTTCTCGGCGGCACCCCCGCGAGGCGAGACATCGTCGATCACCGCGAACAGGTCGTCGACCACCTCTCGTGGCGTGTAGGCCTCGACGTCCGCTGGCGCATCCGAGCCGCCCATCCCGCGCAGGTCCGGTGCGATCACCCGCCACCCGGCGTCGACGAGCAGCGGGATCATGCGGTGCCAGGTGAACCAGAAGTGCGGGAAGCCGTGTACCAGCACGATCGTGCCGATTGGCCCGGCGCCCTCGCCCGAGGGTTCCGGCTCGGCCGTGACATAGTGCAGCCGCACCCCGTCACGCTCGATGTGGCGGCGCTGCAGCCAGGACTCGTCGTGGATTCGCGGGTCGATCATGATGTCACCTTGCCTGGTCGGGTGCGGGATTCGGCGCGTTTCCGGAGAAGCAGTCGACGCCTGTCTGGTGTCGACGACACGGCCCCGGCACTCCGCCTGGTCGAGCGGGGCGCCGGGGCCGGGAAGGTCGGCCGGGCCAGCCGGGCCGGGGCCGGTCAGGCGATCAGGCCCGGACCGGGCACTTGAAGTCGACCTTCCAGTCGTTGATGGCGTTGAGCCAGCCCGAGCGAAGTCGCGTGGCGTCGCCCATCGAGGTGATGTCGGGCATGTGGTCGGCGATCGCGTTGAAGATCAACTCGATCTGCAGCTTCGCCAGGTTGGCACCGATGCAGTAGTGCGGGCCGTTGCCGCCGAACGTCAGGTGCGGGTTCGGGTCGCGCAGGATGTTGAAGGAGAACGGATCCTCGAAGACGTCCTCGTCGAAGTTCGCCGAGCCGTACATGATCGCGGCGCGGTCGCCCTTCTTCATGGTCACGCCGCCGATCTCGACATCCTCGGTGGCGGTGCGCTGGAACGAGGAGATCGGCGAGGCCCACCGCAGGATCTCGTCATACGTCGTCTCCGGGCGCTCCTTCTTGAACAGCTCCCACTGCTCCGGGTTGTCCAGGAACGCGATCATCCCGTGGGTCGTGGCGTTGCGGGTGGTCTCGTTGCCGGCCACCGCGAGAAGAACCACGAACCAGCCGAACTCGTCGGCGGTGAGCTTCTCGCCGTCCACATCGGCCTGGACCAGCTTGGTCACCAGGTCGTCGCGGGGGTCGACCTCGCGCTTGGCCGCCAGCTCCATCGCGTACCCGAGGATCTCGGCGTTCGCGGCATTGGACTCCTCCGCCAGCTCCGGGATGTCGTAGCTGGTCATCTTGTTGGACCACTCGAAGATCTGGTGGCGGTCCTCCATCGGGATGCCGATGAGCTCGGCGATCGCCTGCAGGGGCAGCTCCGAGGCCACCTCGGTGATGAAGTCTCCGCCGCCCTTGGCCGCCGCGGTCTCGACGATGTTGCGAGCCTTCTCGCGCAGGTTCTCGCGCATCTTCTCGATGTTCCGCGGAGTGAAGCCCTTGGAGATGATCCGGCGGTACTTCTTGTGCTCTTCGCCGTCCTGGTTGATGAACAGGAACCGGGTCATCTCGATGATCTCGCGCTCGGTCCCGGGAGCGAACCGCGGGATGGCGGTGTTCTCCCAGGTCGAGAAGACCTCGTTGGTGCGCCGCGAGATCTCCTTGACGTCCGCGTGCTTGGTGACGACCCAGTAGCCGGCGTCGTCATATCCGTCGACCCCGGGCTCGTTGGCGCACCACCAGATCGGCTCGGTCTGCCGCAGATGCATCCACTCGGGATGCGGAAGGCGCTTCTGGTAGAGCTCCGGGTCGGTGAAGTCGAACCCCTCGGGAATGGTGACTGGCTGCACTGGCACTCCTTGGCCGCGTCGGTTTGCGTCAGGTGTTCACTCCCACAACCCGGATACTGCGAACCCCTCGCCCGGGCTGTAATCTAGAACACGTTCCACACACCATACTAGAACACGTTCAGCTCCGGCCAGGCCTACCTCCGGCCGGATTCCCGGAAGGAAGACCATGGGAAATCCCGTCATCGTCGAGGCCGTACGCACCCCGATCGGCAAGGCACGAGGCGCGCTGTCGGGCCTCCACCCCGCGCACCTGCTGGGCGCCTCCCAGAAGGAGGTCATCCGCCGGGCAGGCATCGACGCCGCCCTGGTGGAGCAGGTCGTCGGCGGCTGCGTGACCCAGGCCGGCGCACAGGGCAACAACGTCACCCGCGGCGCCTGGCTCGCCTCCGGCCTGCCCTGGCAGACCGCGTGCACGACCATCGACTGCCAGTGCTCGTCCGCGCAGCAGGCCAATCACTTCATCGCCAACCTCATCCACGCGGGCGCCATGGACGTCGGCATTGCCTGCGGCGTCGAGTCGATGAGCTGGATCGCGCTCCGCGCGGCCGTCGGCAACGGCGAGAACGGCATGCCCCGCCCCGACGACTGGACCGTGGATCTGCCCGACCAGTTCACGGCTGCCGACCGGATCGCCAAGCGCCGCGGACTGAGCCGCGCCGACCTCGAGGAGCTGGGCGTCCGGTCGCAGGCCAATGCGCAGCGCGCGTGGGACGAAGGCCGGTTCGATCGCGAGACCTTCGCCGTCGACGCCCCCGAGCGCCTCAAGGACGGCACCTACACCGGCGAGACGGTGACCGTCACCCGCGATCAGGGCCTGCGGGAGACCACCGCCGAGGCGCTCGCCGGCCTCAAGCCGGTCCTCGAGGGCGGCCTGCACACCGCCGGCACCTCGAGCCAGATGTCCGACGGCTCGGCCGCGGTCCTGATCATGGACGAGGAGGTCGCCAGGGCGAACGGCCTCACCCCGCGCGCCCGCATCGCCCACCAGGCGCTGGTCGGCGGCGAGCCCGAGTACCACCTCGACGGTCCGGTCCAGGCCACCCAGCGCGTCCTCGACCGTTCGGGCATGTCGATCTCGGACTTCGATCTGTTCGAATGCAACGAGGCGTTCGCCTCAGTGCTCCTAAGCTGGGCACAGGTGCATGGTCCGGACATGGACAAGGTCAACGTCAACGGGGGCGCCATCGCGATCGGCCACCCCGTCGGCAGCACCGGGTCGCGGCTCATCACCACCGCCCTGCACGAGCTCGAGCGCACGGACGGCGAGCGCGCGCTCATCACCATGTGCGCGGGTGGCGCCCAGGCCTCGGCCAGCATCATCGAAAGGATCTGACATGAGTAACAACGTCATCGAGACCGCGGCGGAGCGTCGGCGTGAGGTTCTCGCCGCCCTCTCGTCCGCCACCGGCACAGAGGACGCGGTCCGGACCCTGTCCCACCTCTTGTCGGTCTCTGCCGACGAGGCTCGGGAGGTCCTCCGGGCGCCGCTTGAGGCCTTCGCCGGCGGTTCCGCGTCGACCAAGGCCTCGTCCGAGTCGGCGGGCGGCTTCGCCCTGCACCCGTTCCGCGACTCCGAGGAGCATCGCTCACTGTTCCATTCGCGCTCGTCGGACGCCTCCTCGGCGACCGGCGGCGAGTGGGACGAGAGCCGCACCGAGCAGGAGCGTCGCGAGGGCCTGAGTCGTATCGAGTCGGAGTCGGCGATGTGGTTCGTCGCGGTCGACACAGCGCGCGACGCTCACGTGGGTCTGGTGTTCGGCGAGCAGGTCGACGACGGCGACGTGGACGTGGCCATCTGGATCCGCCCCGAGGAGCGCAAGCGTGGCTACGGCCTGAGCTCCCTCAAGGAGAGTCGCCGCGAGCTCGCGGCGTTCTTCCCGGGCAAGAACGTGATCATCCGCGCACCGCTGGCCGGCAAGTGAGCGACGCGCAGCAGTCCGGGCAGGCCCCGCGCCCCGAGACCGGGACGGACGACCCACGGCGTGCCGCGCCGTGGGTCTCCGGCGTCATCAAGGTGATGTCGCGGGTGAACACCTGGGCGTACCGCGTGTCAGGCGGCCGGGTCGGTGGGAACTGGCGAGTGGGATCGGCGCTGCGGTCGCCGGTTCCGGTGTGCCTGGTGACGACGACGGGCCGCAGATCCGGTGAACCCAGGACGGTACCCCTGCTGCACATTCCGGATGGCGACCGCGTCCTGCTGGTCGCGTCACAGGGTGGCCTTCCCAAACATCCGGCGTGGTACTTCAACGTCAAGGCCGATCCTGAGGTCACCGTTCAGGTGGGTCGCCGGGTCAGGTCGATGACGGCGAGGGAGGCGTCTCCGGCCGAGCGGGCGGAGTTGTGGCCTCGGCTCGTCGAGCGTTACGCGGATTTCGCTGAGTATCAGGCAAACACCAGCCGCGTCATACCCGTGGTGATCTGCGAACCCGTGCGTTAGCCGAACGCTCGCCGAATGGCTGACTTGTCATATTGCGCACGTCAACAACGATGTACGGCGTGAACACCGCACGTTCCCGCCACTCCGGGGCTCGCCATTGACAAAAGTTCATCTTCAGGGGATTCTTATTTGCCAAAGGGCACATTGATGCCGCGATTCGCCGAGAGGATCCACTTTTATGAAGAAGATGACCAGGGCCGCCGCGGCCGCCGCCACGGCGGCCCTCGCCATGTCCGGCGCCGCCGGCGTGGCCAACGCCAGCGTCGGAGATATCAGCTTCGAGATCCCCATTCTGGATGGGATGCAGTCCTCTCAAGTGACCATTCCCGACATGGGCTCCTCGGACCTGGGCTCCACCGAGCTGGTTCCCAGCTCTGTGGGCGTGATTCCCGAGGGCTCCACAGGTGGTATCGGTACGGGTTCGGAGAACCTCGGCGGCTCCGCGGATATCAGCGGCTCGGCCGGGACCATCGGCAACGGGATCTCCGGATCCCTCACCGGCGGTGGCTCTCTCAATCAGATCGGGACCGCCTCGGCGGACTCGATGCGCACGCTCACCGGCTCGGTCGACAACAGCGGCGGGTCGACCGGCGCCTTCACCGACGCCCTCACCGGCTCGATCGACAACACCGGCTCGCTCACCTCGATCAGCGACGCGATCGCCGAGGCCATCGGGACCGGTGGCTCACTGGCCGGTATCAACGAGGCCGTCGCAGGTTCCATCCAGACCGGCGGCTCGGCCGGCGACATCACCACCGCACTCGGTGGGTCGCTCGAGGACATCGGCCACGGCATCGAGGGCTCCCTCGGGGACGGCGGCTCGGCCGGCGATATCACCCAGGCCGTCGGTGGCTCCATCGACGACGGTGGCTCGGTCGAGGGCATCAACGGCGCCATCGCCGGCTCGATCACCGGGGTCACGGGCTCGCTCACCGGCAACGGCGGCTCGACGGGTCAGAGCTCGGACGCCATCACGGGCACCGCGTGGGGGTCCGGTCAGATCTTCCTGGGCTCGGCCGAAGACCTGACCGACGTCAACGGCTCCCTCACCGCGTTCACCGGTTCGCTGGAGAACGGCTCGCTGAACGGCACCGCCTCCGCCGATAACGGTTCAGCGAAGGCCATGGGTTCCACCAACGCTGGCTCCGACATGGGCACCACCAGCATCGAGACCAGCGTCGGTGGCGGCCTGCTTCCGATCATGTCGCTGGGCGGTGCGGTTCTCGGTGGCGCTGCCATCGGCGCGGCCGTGGGTGCCAACGTCACGCTGCCGCCGCTGCCGGGCTTCCCGCTGTGCGACCTGCCGCAGGCGCAGATCAACCAGCTTGCCGGCCTCGGCTCGGTCGACGCGCAGAACTGCCCGGATCCGCAGAACTGATCCGATAGCCAAAGGAGCCCCGCACCTGTCGAAGGTGCGGGGCTCTTTTGTGCCGCTGGGCCGATTGGCCGGGCGCGGGCGCCGTAGGTTAGCGGGCGCCGTAGGTTAGCGGGCGCCGTAGACCGGAACCGGCGTCGGGGACTCGGCGAGCAGACGCGGGACGACGGAGCCGAGCTCGGCCGGATCCCACTTGGCGCCCTTGTCCTCGGCGGCGGCACGCTGCCAGCCGTCGCACACGGTGACCTTGCCGCCCTCGACCTCAAAGACGCGGCCGGTGACGTCACCGGACTCCTCGGAGCCGAGCCACACGACGAGCGGCGAGATGTTGGCCGGGTCCATCACGTCGAACGAGCCGTCCTCGGGCGCGGCCATCTGCGCGGCCATAGCCTCACCGGCGGAGGTGGTCATGCGGGTGCGGGCCGAGGGCGCGATGGCGTTGGCGGTGACCCCGTAGCCCTTCATCTCGGCGGCGGTCTGGATGGTCAGCAGGGCGATTCCGGCCTTGGCGGTGGCGTAATTGCCCTGGCCGACCGAGCCGAACAGTCCGGCACCCGAGGAGGTGTTGATGACGCGAGCGGCGCGCGGGCGGCCGGCCTTGGACTCGGCGCGCCAGTACTCGGCGGCGTGACGCAGCGGTGCGTAGTGGCCCTTGAGGTGCACGGTGGTGACCTTGTCCCACTCCTCCTCGGACATGCCGACGAGCATCTTGTCGCGCAGGAAGCCCGCGTTGTTGACCAGCACGTCGAGGCCGCCGAAGGTGTCGATGGCCTGCTGGATGAGCTCGCGCGCGCCGTCCCACGAGGAGATGTCGTTGCCGTTGACCACGGCGTCGCCGCCGGCGGCCTTGATCTCGGCGACGACCTGCTCGGCGGGGTGCTCCCCCACGTCCTGGCCGTCGATGCCGGCGCCGAGGTCGTTGACGACGACCTTGGCACCCTCGGCGGCAAAGGCCAGGGCGTGCTCACGGCCGATGCCGCGGCCGGCGCCGGTGACGATGACGACGCGTCCGTCGCAGATTCCCATTGATTACTCCTTGATCGTGGTGACAGTGCGGGTGCGCAAGACCAGTGCAGGTACGCAGAGTCGGTTGAGGTGTGTGTTGCCCGGTCGGGCTCAGTGCTTGTTCTCGGCGGTGGAGGCCGTCAGGAACGCGGGCTTCTCGCCGCCGCCGTGGACCAGTAACTCGGCGCCGGTGATGTAGGCGGCCAGTGGCGAGGCGAGGAAGGCGGCGGCGCGGCCCACGTCGGCGGGTTCGGCCATGCGGCCCATGGGGATGGTGGCGTCGACGGCGGCCACCCCGTCGGCGTCGCCGTAGTGCATTTCGGCGAGCTCGGTTTTGACGGGGCCGACGACGACGGAGTTCACGCGCACGGCCGGGGCCCATTCGACGGCCAGCGACTGGGTGAGCGAGTCGATGCCGGCCTTCGCGGCGCCGTAGGAGGCGGTGCCGGGCGAGGGCCGGTGGCCGGAGACGGAGGAGATGTTGACGATCGCGCCGCCGAGCTGGCCGTCGGGCCCATCGGCGGACATGACCCGGTGGGCCTCCTGCGCGACGGTGAGTGCGGACAGCAGGTTGAGGGCGACGATCTTGGAGTGGAAGTTGGCGCTGGCGTCGGCGGCCAGCGCGAACGGGGCGCCGCCGGCGTTGTTGACCACCACGTCGAGGCGGCCGTGCATGGCGACGATGTCGTCGACCATCGCGCGCACCGCCTCCGGGTCCCGGAGGTCGGCGGAGTGGAACTCGAGGTCCGCGACATCGGAACCGTCGTCCGCGGGTCGCCGCGCACAGGTGACGACGACGGCGCCGGCATCTCTGAAGACGCGACTGATTCCGGCGCCCACGCCCCGGACCCCTCCGGTAACGAGGACTACCTTGCCCGCCAGACCAAGATCGATGTTCGTCATGCGTGCTAGCCTACCAAGCAAGCGTTTGGTTAGTCACCGGACCGTTCCGAGACGAGCGGACGGTGGCGTGCGAAGGGAGCACCATGGGCATCAGCGTCGACAAGGGCGCAGACGGTATCGCGACCGTCACCGTCGACTATCCCCCCGTCAACGCCATCCCGTCCGCGGGCTGGTTCGAACTCGGCGAACAGATCCTCGCCGCCGGCCGGGACCCCGAGGTCCACGTCGTGATCCTGCGGGCCGAGGGCCGCGGGTTCAACGCCGGCGTGGACATCAAGGAGATGCAGGACTTCGAGGGCTTCGACCACCTGCTGGCCGCCAACCGCGGCTGCTACGTGGCCTTCAACGCCGTGTACGAGTGCGCGGTCCCCGTGATCGCCGTGGTGAACGGCTTCTGCGTGGGCGGCGGCATCGGACTGGTCGGCAACGCGGACTGCATCGTCGCCTCGGACGACGCGGTGTTCGGCCTGCCCGAGGTGGACCGTGGGGCGCTCGGCGCGGCCACGCACCTGGCGCGCATGGTGCCGCCGCACATGATGCGGACGCTGTACTTCACCTCCCGCAACGTCACCGCCCAGCAGCTGCACAACTGGGGAACGGTGTACGACGTGGTCCCCCGCGATCAGCTCGACGCCGCGGCGCGGGACCTGGCGGAGTCGATCGCCGCCAAGGACACCCGGGTGATCCGGGCGGCCAAGGAAGCCATCAACCACATCGACCCGGTCGACGTGAAGTCCTCGTACCGCATGGAGCAGGGCTTCACCTTCGAGCTCAACCTGGCCGGCGTGGCCGATGAGCACCGGGACGAGTTCGTGAAGACCGGAAAGAATCTAGATAAGCGATCTGAGAAGGCGGGCGACACCAAGTGACCAGCACTCCCACCCCGCGCGACAAGCGCCAGAGCCTGGACGAGGCGGTTTCGCGCCTCGAGAGCGGTATGACCATCGGGATCGGCGGCTGGGGCTCGCGGCGTAAGCCGATGGCCCTGGTGCGCGCGATCCTGCGCCGTGAGGATCTCACCGACCTCACCGTCATCACCTACGGCGGCCCGGACCTGGGCCTGCTGTGCTCGGCGGGCAAGGTCTCCAAGGCCTACTACGGTTTCGTCACGCTGGACTCGGCGCCGTTCTACGACCCGTGGTTCGCGCGTCGCCGCACCGAGGGCTCGATCATCTCCCGCGAGATGGACGAGGGCATGGTCCGCGCCGGGCTGACCGCCGCCGCACAGCGCCTGCCGTTCCTGCCCACCCGCGCCGGCCTGGGCTCGGACGTGTTCCGCTTCTGGGGCGACGAGCTCAAGACGGTCGACTCGCCGTACGACTTCGAGGGCAAGACTGAGACCCTCCTGGCGATGCCGGCGCTGAAGATGGACGCCGCGCTCATCCACCTGGACAAGGCCGACAAGCACGGCAACGCCGCGTTCACCGGCGCGGATGGCTACTTCGACGACCTGTACGCCATGGCCGCCGACACCGTCCTTCTCGAGACCGACGAGATCGTCGACTCGGCGGATGCGCTGATGAACGAGGTCGGCCCGCAGCGCATGCTGCTCAGCCGCATGTTCGTCGACTCGGTGTCCGAGGCCCCGAACGGCGCGCACTTCACGTTCGCCGGCGGCTACGGGCGCGACGAGGCGTTCCAGAAGCACTACGCGACCGCCGCGAAGGACGATCAGGCCTGGGCCGACTTCACGGCCGAGTTCCTGTCCGGGTCCGAGGAGGACTACCAGAAGGCTGTCGCGGCCTTCACCGAGCGTGTGGCCGCCGAGAAGGCCGCCGCATCCGAGAAGGGAGCCAAGTGATGAGCGAGAACAGCACCGACCAGATCACCCGCGCCGAGTACTGCGTCATCGCCTGCGCCGAGATCTTCGCGGGCGCCGGAGAGATCTTCGCCTCCCCCATGACCCCGATGGCCACGATCGGCGCCCGCCTCGCGCGCCTGACCACGGAGCCGGACCTGCTCATCACGGACGGCGAGTACCGCTTCCTCGGCCAGACCCCGCCGCTGGGCAAGCTCATCGACTTCGAGGGCTACATCCCCTTCCCCCGCGTCTTCGACGTTCTGCAGGCCGGCACCCGCCACGTTGTGATGGGCGCCAACCAGATCGACAAGTACGGCAACCAGAACCTGTCGGCGTTCGGCGAGGACATCCAGAAGCCCACGCGCCAGATGTTCGGCCTGCGCGGCGCCCCCGGCAACTCGATCAACCACGCCACCAGCTACTGGGTGGGCAAGCACTCCACGCGCGTGTTCACCGAGTCCGTCGACATCGTCTGCGGCATCGGCTACGACCGCTATGAGGAGGGCGATCCCGCCTTCCGCTTCCACGTCATTCCGAAGATCGTCACCAACCTGGGCGTGTTCGACTTCTCCGGCCCCGGCCGCACCATGCGCGCCGTCACCCTGCACCCGGGCGTCACGGCCGAGCAGGTCGCGGAGAACACGGGCTTCGAGGTCGCGGGCCTGGCCGAGGCGGGCGTCACCCGCGATCCGTCGGCGGAGGAACTGCGCATCATCCGCGAGGTGATCGATCCGCGCGGCTTCCGTAACCGTGAGGTCCCTGCGGAGGAGTCCAAGTGAGTGGCGACGACGACAACACCGCCGGCACCGGCAGCGCTTCGCGCGCGGCGACCCTGGCCACGGACTTCACCAGGCTCGTCGGCGTGGAGTACCCGATCGTCCAGACCGGCATGGGCTGGGTGTCCGGGCCGGAGCTGACCGCGGCCACGGCCAACGCGGGAGGCCTGGGCATCATCGCCTCGGCCACCATGACGTACGCCGAGCTCGAGGACGCCATCGTCCGGACCAAGAAGCTCACCTCCAAGCCCTTCGGCGTCAACCTGCGGGCGGATGCCGAGGACGCCGCCGAGCGGTGTGAGCTGATGATCCGCCACGGGGTGAAGGTCGCGTCGTTCGCGCTCGCACCGAAACCGGAGCTGATCGCACGCCTGAAGGAGAACGGTCTCGTCGTCGTCCCCTCTATCGGCGCTGCGAAGCACGCCGTCAAGGTCGCGTCCTGGGGCGCGGACGCGGTGATCGTGCAGGGCGGTGAGGGCGGTGGACACACCGGCCAGGTCGCCACGACGCTGCTCCTCCCCAGCGTCATCGACGCCCTGGGCGGTGCCGGCAACACCTCGATCCCGGTCGTCGCCGGCGGCGGGTTCTTCGACGGTCGTGGCCTGGTCGCGGCGCTGTCCTACGGCGCCGCGGGCGTCGCGATGGGCACCCGCTTCCTGCTCACCAGCGACTCGCAGGTGCCGGACGCGGTCAAGCAGCAGTACCTCGAGAAGGGCCTTCAGGACACCGTGGTCTCTACACGCGTAGACGGCATGCCACACCGGGTGCTGCGCACGGGCCTGGTCACCGCGCTCGAGTCCGGCAATCCGGCCAAGGGCATGGTCGCGGCCGTGCAGAACGCCAACAAGTTCAAGGCCTTGACCGGCATGAAGTGGCAGCAGCTGGCCAAGGACGGCCTCAACATGAAGCGCTCGTCCGACCGCACGTGGCAGCAGATCGTCATGGCCGCCAATACGCCGATGCTGCTCAAGGCCGGGCTGGTCGAGGGTAATACCGAGGCCGGCGTGCTCGCGTCCGGCCAGGTCGTGGGCATGATCGACGACCTGCCCAGCTGCGACGAGCTCATTCAGCGCGTCATGACGCAGGCGCACGAGCGGCTGGGCGCACTGCGCGACCTCAGATGATCCCCGACCCGCGGCCTGTGAGCTCCGCCCCCCTCTCGCCGAGGGGGGCGGAGCTTTTTCACGCCGTGACATGTGATGCACCAGACACCCCGTTGGTCTAGGCTGAGAACAGTCTTAACTTCTCAGGGGAGCATAAGCCCCCCTCGCTCCCCCGGAGGATCACTTGATGACGCCCCGCACCTTCGCCCGCTCGGCTGCCGTTCTCGGCGCCGCCACCGCGCTCACTGTCGCCGGCGCCGGCGCCGCGATGGCCACGACCCACAACTCAAACGTTGACGGTAACGACGTCTCGGTGACGTTCAAGCTTGACGGCGGTTTGTTTGATGCCGACTTCTGCGGCGCCGTTCTCGCCCAGACCTCCGAGGCCGCCGGCGTGGCCGCCGAGTTCGCAGGAGCCGTCAACGAGGGCAGCCTTCTCGGAATCCTAAAGACCTTGAACGGCAATGACTCGGTCACCGTCCTCAAGACCGACGGGATCCTCATCGACAGCGCGGTGGCGCCCCTGACCCTGGCCAACCGCACCAACACGGTCTACGCCGAGGACGTGCCCTCGAACACTTACGCTCTGGTGAGCGTTTGCGTCTCCGAGCCGACCAAGCCGACCATCAACCCCTTCGTGATCGTCGGCGATCCGCTGGAAGCCGTCATGGGCAGCGTCGACAGCCTTTCCGCAAGCGGCGACGGCCTGGACACCCTCTCGTCCGTCCTCGACAGCGATGACGAGAGCGGCGCCGGCGCCCTCCTATCGTCCGCCCTCGGCGAGACCGACGGCGAAGGAGACGGCGATGCGCTCGGCAACCTGTCGTCCGCGCTGGGCGACGATGACACCGCGACCGAGACTGAAACCGAGTAAGTCAAACTTCGTTTTCAGCGACGCCCGGCCGGGATTGTTCGGCCGGGCGTCGCTGATTTTGCTGAAGACAGTGCGACATTGACCCTTATGGCAAGGCTGAGAATAAGCTAGGATTCTAACGGAGCAGGAGTCGCGATCCACATCGTTCGCCCTCCCGGCCCCACCCTCTCCCCCTCAGAGGGAGCACCTCCATGAAGTCCACCCGTACCGCCCTCCGCAGCATCGGCGTCCTCGCCGCCGCGTCCGGCCTCGCGATCGCCGGCGCCGGCGTCGCCTCCGCGACCACTTCCGAGAACACCGTCGATGGCAACACGGTCTCGGTCACCTTCGCCCTCGAAGGCGATCAGACGTCCGACACGTGCGGTGCGGTTCTCGTGGCACCGAACGCCCTCGAAGGGATCATGGCGGGCCTCGAGCTCGACAATCCCACGGACATCTTCGCCGAACTCAGCAACACCGAAGGCGTCACCGCACTGAAAAACGGGGACTCCTACCAGGTCAGCATTTCGGGCGAAGAGACCGGAACCGTCACCGCGGAGGATGTGGCGGGCGGCATGTACCTGCTGGCATCCATCTGCCTGCCCGACGAGATGGAGCCGGAAACTGAACTGGTCACCGTCGGCGGCATGTTCGACGTCATCAGCGGACTGAGCTCGGACGGCCTGCTCGACACCGCCTCCGCGCTGATCTCCGGCGGCGGCGAGGGTGACATGGGCGCAATCTTGTCGTCGGCCCTCGGCGGCGGCGAGACCGAGGCCGAGTAAGAACACTCAACGCACACCGCATTCACGCAGCGCCCGGCCAAACATTTCGGCCGGGCGCTGTTCGTCGATTGCAGCGCTTCACAATTGACGAACTGCTGGTCACCGGGGCGGGCGGGGTTATATGGGCACCAATTAACCAAGGGAACCCACCGAAACGTCAGATACGTTGCTCTCGCTGATGTAACACTTACAGTCCGCTGAGCGACACAGTGAGGTAGACCACCAAATCTAGGCACGCCTGTGAGGAGCACTCCGTATGACCATCCTGAAGAAGGCCGCAGCCAGCTTCGCCGTTGCCGCCACCGCAGCCGCCGGCATCACCGTCGCCGGCACTGGTGCCGCCAACGCCGCCGTCCCCGTCCATAACATCGCGGGCAACACCGTGAACGTGCACGTCACCCAGCCGCTCGACGGCCAGACCTGCATCGGCATGCTCGTCCCGCCGGCCGCAATGGCAGCCGTCGGCGGCGCCGCCATCGCCGGCGGTGGCGACATCCTGCCGATCCTCAGCGCACTCGGTGACCGCAGCGACGTGATCGAGCTCGACGGTCTCGGCGCCTTCGGCTTCAACCTCCCGGCGACCCTCCCCGGTCAAGAGGGCTGGCTGACCGCCACCAACGTGCCCTCCAACGTCTACGCTCTCGCCGTGGTCTGCCTGGGCGGCGGCGCCCCCATGGAGCCGCACATCTTCCCGGCAGTGGTCGGCAACCCGCTCGAAGCGGCCGCTGGCAGCATGGGCGGCGGCCCCGCCGCCCCGACCGACAACGGCAACAGCGGATCGGCCGGCAGCTCCGGCTCCTGATCGACCTCTCGCGCCACCACGCTGACGCGAAGAATCCCGTAAGCCCCACACCTGTTCCGGGTGTGGGGCTTACGGCATTCAGATCCCGACGAGCGAAAATATGAGTATCTTTACCGAAAGTCGTCCACCTTTCGGGAGATCGCATGAAGACGTTCAGCAGGTTCGGTCGTTCAGCAGCAGCCGCCTCGGTCGCCGCGGCCATGTCGCTCGCCGGAACGGCAACAGGGAATACTGCGACTGTTGCGCCGCCGACCGTCGCAGACGGCACCGTGTCCGCGCAGGTCACGGACCCGATCCCCACCACGTTGCGACCTCCGGTGTTCGGCCAGACCTGTTCTGGAGCGCTGGTCCCCCTCCACGCCGTCCCTGGCCTCGTTGGTCCGCTGCTCGAAGGCGGGACAGCGGACATCCTCTCGTTGCTCGCAGACGGTGATGACGTAACTCTTCTCCACCTTCCCGGCTCACCCCTGCTACTCGCGACTGTGCCTGGAAAGTCCGGCACCCTACTCGCCAACGACGTCGCCGATGACTTCTATGCCACCGCCGTCATCTGCAACGGCGGTAACGCTCCGATGGAGACCAACCTCTTCCTCACCCAGGTCGGCAATCCTCTGGGCGCGTTCGAGGGCAGCGTCACCGGCAGTGTCGGCGGCTCCGGCAGCGCCGAGGGCAGCAGCATCGGCCTCGGCAGCGCCGAACTAGGCATCGGCTCGGAGAACGGGATGATCGACCTCGGCAGCACCTCCGGCTCGAACCAGGGCAGCACCGTGGACCTCGGATTCCACGGCAGCATCGCCGACGTCACGAGCGGGAGCACCGAGGCCGGGATCGACGTCGGCAGCACCGGCAGCGCTGCGGGAATCGAGGCCGGCCGCGGCAGTCTCGAGACCGGCAGCGGTGGCGAGCTCGACACGGCCAGCCTGACCGGCAGCATGTCCGACAGTGTCGAACTCCCCGAGGGTTCGAGCAACGGCAGCAGCATCGACGCCGGCAGCGTCATCCCGATCGCCACCGACATCGCCGGCAGCGTCGGTGACCTGAGTTTCCCCGGCTCCTGACAGCCCCGCTACGCACAAGCAAGAGCCCCGCACCACATTGATGGTGCGGGGCTCTTCGCTGGCCGGGGCTGCGTCAGCGTCAGCTGTCGAGCCGCTCGATGATCGTCACGTTGGCGGTGCCGCCGCCCTCGCACATGGTCTGCAGGCCGTAACGGCCGCCGGTGCGCTCGAGCTCATTGAGCAGGGTGGCGAACAGCTTGGCGCCGGTGGCGCCGAGCGGGTGGCCCAGCGCGATGCCGCCACCGTTGGGGTTGACGCGAGCCGGGTCGGCGCCGATCTCCTTGATCCACGCCAGCACGACCGGGGCGAAGGCCTCGTTGATCTCGACGACGTCGATGTCGTCGATCGACAGACCAGTCTTCTCCAGCGCGTACCTGGTGGCGGGAATGGGCGCGGAGAGCATCATCACCGGGTCGTCGCCGCGAACGGTGAGGTTGTGAATGCGGGCGCGCGGCTTGAGCCCATACTTCTCGACGGCCTCGGCGGAGGCGAGCAGGCCGGCGGAGGCGCCGTCGCAGATCTGCGAGGCCACGGCCGCGGTGAGCGAGCCACCCTCGGCCAGCACGGGCAGCGAGGCCATCTTCTCGAGCGTGGTCTCGCGGGTGGTCTCGTCGGCCTCGAGGCCCGCCAGCGGCACGTACTCGTTAGCGAAGCGCCCCTCGGCGATCGCGGCGCGGGCGCGGGTGTGGGACTGCAGCGCCCACTTCTCCATCTCCTCGCGGGAGATGTCCCACTTGTCGGCCATCATCTGGGCGCCGTTGAACTGCGAGATCTCCTGCTTGCCGAAGCGCTCGGTCCACCCGGTGGAGCCGGAGAACGGGTCGTCGAAACCGTACTCACGTCCCGCGAGCATCGCCGACGAGATGGGCAGGGCGCTCATGTTCTGGACGCCGCCGAACAGGATGACGTCCTGGGTGCCGGACATGATGCCCTGGGCACCGAAGTGGATGGCCTGCTGGCTGGAGCCACACTGGCGATCGACCGTGGTGCCGGGAACACCGAGCGGCATGCCGGCGGCGAGCCACGCGGACCGGGCGATGTTGCCGGCCTGCGGGCCGATGGTGTCGACGCAGCCGAAGACGACGTCGTCGACAATCTCCGGGTCGATCCCGGTCCGCTCGACAACCGCCTTGATGACGTGCGCGCCGAGGTCGGCGGGGTGCTGGGCGGCCAGGCTGCCGCCTCGCTTACCGACCGGCGTACGGACGGCATCGATCACGTAGGCCTCGCGGCCGGTCACGGAACTCATGTCTCTCCTTGGGTAAACGGGGTTGTCAGCTGACGGCCAGACCGTCGAGCACGATATTGAGATACTGGGTGGCGATGGCGTCGTGGTCGTCGTCCCCCTCAGGGCGGTACCACCGCACCGCGACCCAGACGGTGTCGCGCAGGAACCGGTAGGTCAGGCGCACATCCAGGTCGTCGCGAAAATCGCCGGTCTCCATGCCGCGGCGCAGGACCCCGGTCCACATCTCGCGGAACTCGGTGTTTCGCTCGCCCAGGTAGTCGAACCTCGGGTTGCCGCGCAGGTGCTTGACCTCGTCCTGGTAGATCGCCACCTCGTCGCGCTGATCGTGGATCGCCTCGAAGGAGGCCACCACCAGCGCCTCGAGCGTCTCGCGCGGGCCGAGCCCGGCGTCTACGATCCGTCGGTACTCGCCGAACAGCGAATCGAGGAAGCCGCGGAGGATCTCGTCGACGATCGCTTCCTTGGATTTGAAATGGTGGTACAGACTGCCGGAGAGGATGCCGGCGGCGTCGGCGATGTCCCGCACGGTGGTCGCGCGCAGGCCGCGTTCCGCGAAGAGCCCAGCCGCGATCGACAGGAGCTCCTCGCGTCTGTTCGTGGCGGTCATACCCACCACAGTACCAACCAAGCACTTGTTAGGGCAGTTGTCCGAGTCCTCGCCACGTCGCGGCGCGCCCACCGACGCTTCGGACCGTCCGTGGCCGACCGCGTTTAGACTGCGCGGCATGACCTCCCCTGCCTCGTCACTCCCCGGACGGCGTGGCCGCCGGATCCTCGCGGCGTCCGCGGCGCTCGGCCTCGTGTTGGGTCTGTCCGCCTGCACGATCGGAGAGGTCCCCGGCGTCAACGACACCGACACGGCGTCGACCACAGCGAATGTCGCGGACACGCAGACGAGCGGGGCGAGCGAGACGACCACGGCCACCTCGGCACCGGGCACGTCGATCCCGGCCTCTGAGGAGTCATCAGCTCAGACCGCTGCGGGACCCCACTCGGTCGATACGCTGATCGTCAACGCAGACGACATTCCGGGACTCGGACTGGAGCCGACGCCCGCCGAGGACATCGCGCTCGGTCTCAACTCGATCGGGGACCTCACCGCCGGACTGAAGACGGAACCGGCGGACTGCATGGAGGTCAACCAGGACGCGCTGCTGAAGCGCGCCGAGCCCGGCAACCTCGCCCTCCAGTCCGGAAACCGGAACGGAACCGAGTTCGCGATAACCGTCACCACCCTCGACGAGGGACTGTCCGAACGCCGTGCGGAAACCGAGCGTTGCCCGGTCGTACGCATGACCATGCCCTTCCAGGGGACTGAGGTCACCTCGGAGACCAGAAGCACCGTGGACGACGTCGCCGCACCCGCCGGTGTCCGCGACTTCGCCGCGGTCACACAGGTCACCACGGCGGACATGATGGGGCAGTTCGTGGAGTCCGGGATCTTCACCCTCACGGGCATGGTCGAGGGACTCGGCGTCTCGGTCACCGCGTCCGCCCCGAACGGCCCGGTCGCGCAGGCCGACAAGGATTTCGCGGTTGACATCTTCGCCCGGCAGGCGCAGAAGATCCGCGACCACGCCTGATTCCGCCGACCTCAGTCGGTTCGGCCGCGACGCGTCGAGGGCCGGGCACTCCGTTTCGAGCGGGGTGCACGGCCCTCGGTGCTTCGGTCGTGCGGCTACGACTTACGAGCCGAAGTCCCAGGCCACGTTGCTCAGGAAAATCAGAAAGTTGGCCGGAATCTTAAAGAATCCGCCGATCACGTCGCCGACGGATCCGGCGGGCTGAAGGTCGTCGACGAAGTGCCACAGGCCATCCCCGATATCCCACAGTGGTTCGCTACTGTTCACTGCCTTCTCCTAGCTCACCGGCCGCACGCGACTCGTCCGGCCCGAGTGACGCTCAGTATGCTCCGAAAACCGCAGTTCAGAAGCTTGCCTAGGAATCGTGACCCAATTGTGGCCCCGCACCTGGAGCTCGCTGGCGACACGTGCCCGGAATGCACGAACGTCCAGCACGGCGCACCCCCGCGGGGGCGAAACACCGTGCTGGACGACCGGCTTAGGGCGCCGGGCAGCCGGCGTGGCCGCGCGCCGCTAGACCTACAGAACAGCTAGGCCCGCTGCGAGGAGATGGAGATGACCTCGCCGGTGAGGTAGGTGGTGTAGTCGCTGGCGAGCATCGCGATGGTCGCGGCGACCTCCCACACGTCGGCGGCGCGGCCGAAAGCCTCCTTCGAGGCCAACTCGTCGAGCAGTTCGGACGAGGCCGACTTCTCGAGGAACTTGTGGCGCGCGATGGACGGCGCCACGGCGTTGATCCGCACGCCGAAGTCCGCTCCCTCGATGGCCGAGGAGCGGGTCAGCGCCATGACGCCCGCCTTGGCCGCGGCGTAGTGGGCCTGCGCCCGCTGCGCGCGCCAGCCGAGCACGGAGGCGTTGTTGACGATCACGCCGTTGTGCGGCACGTCGCGGAAGTAGCGCAGCGCGGCGCGGGTGGCGCGGAACGTGCCGTTCAGGGTGATGTCCAGGACGCGGTCCCAGTCTTCGTCGGTCATGTCGACGAGCTCGTTCTCGCCACCGAAGCCGGCGTTGTTGATGAGCACGTCGATCCGGCCCAGCTTCTCGGCGGCGCCGGTGATGAGCGCGTCGACGTCCTCTGTGGACTGCACGTTGCAGGTGATGGCCTCGAACTGCTGGTCCGGGAACTCGGCGGCCAGCGCGTCGCGGGCCTCGTTCATGCGCCGCTCGTGGAAGTCGGACACCAGCACGTCGGCGCCCTCGAGCGCGGCGCGGCGGGCGGACGAGAAGCCGATGCCGGTGCCGGCGGCCGCGGTCACCACGACCTTCTTGCCGTTGAGCAGCCCGTGGCCCGGGGTCTCCTCGGGAACGACAGCGAGGGGGGACTTGCGCTCGGTCATGACGGCCTGGCCTCTCGGGGTAGTCCGAGCACGCGCTCGGAGATGATGTTTCGCTGGATCTCGTTCGATCCGCCGTAGATGGTGTCGGAGCGGGTGAACAGGAACAGTCGCTGCCACAGCGCCAGCTCCACGTTCTCGGGATCCCGCAGATCGTTGGGTGCGCCCTCGGACGTCTCCGTGGGGCCGGTCAGCGACTGCGCACCCTGGACGAGCATCGCCAGTTCGCCGAGGTCCCGGTGCCAGTTGGCCCACAGCAACTTGGCGGCGGAGGCGTTGCCGCCGGTGGAGTCACGCTCGGCGAGCGTGCGCAGGGCGTGGGCACGGATGACCTTGAGACCGATCCACGCGCGGGTGATGCGCTCGCGCACCGACGGGTCCTCGGCGCAGCCGTTCGCGTGCGCCATCTGGGTGATCTGCTCGAGCTCGCGGGCGAAGCCGACCTGCTGGCCGAGGGTGGACACGCCGCGCTCGAACTCGAGCAGCGTCATGGCGACCTTCCAGCCCTCGCCGCGCTCGCCGACGATCATCTCCGCGTCGGTCACGGCGTCGTCGAAGAACACCTCGTTGAACTCGGAGGTGCCGGTGAGCTGCTGGATGGGGCGGATCTCGACGCCCGGCTGATCGAGCGGCACCAACAGGAAGCTCAGCCCCTTGTGGCGGCTCGTGCCCTCTTCGGTGCGGGCCACGACGAAAGCCCACTGACTCAAGTGAGCGAGCGAGGTCCACACCTTCTGGCCGTTGAGGTGCCACTTGCCGTCCTCACCGAGGCTGGCGGTGGTGGAGACGTTCGCCAGGTCCGAGCCGGCATTGGGCTCGGAGTAACCCTGCGCCCACAGTTCGGTGACGTCGATGATCTTGGGCAGGAACCGGTCCTTCTGTTCCTGCGTGCCGTGGGCGATGAGCGTCGGCCCGAGCAGCGTCTCCCCCAGGTGGGACACGCGCGCCGGGGCGTCCGCCTTGGCGTACTCCTCGTGGAAGCGCACCTGCTGGCTCAGCGTCGCGCCGCGCCCGCCGTGCTCGACCGGCCAGCCCACACAGGTCCAGCCCGCGTCGGCCATGTGCCGCTCCCAGGCCAGACGCTGGGGGAAGAACTCGTGCTCACTGCCCGGCCCGCCGGCGCCCTTGATCTCGGCGAACTCGCCGACCAGGTTGGCGTCCAGCCAGGCGCGAAATTCCGCGGCGAACTCGTCGTCGGACATTTCCGACGCAGGCCTGGTGTTCTCGGTCATACCGACACACTACCAAGCACTTGCTTGGTTGTGCACCGGGGCAACCCGCCAAGCCCGCCGACTCCGCCTCGCCCCTCGCCCACCTGCAAGACATCCACCTCGACCCGCAAGACCTCAGGTCCGAAAAAGGAGGCAAGCATCGCACCAAAAGTCATGCGACCGCGAGGCCATGTCATGCAACCGCGGGCAGCGGGAGCGACGGAGTCGGCGGAGGCGGCAGAGGCGGCGGAAGCGGCGGGACCAAGCAGTTGCTTGGTAGGGTTGCGCACGCCACACCCGCAGCACGGAGGAGCCCCAGATGTCCCACCCCGCAGATGCAGGCGCAGCCGCGACCGGAGCCCACGGAGCCGCAGGCGCCGCCGCAGACCGCCCGCCCGTGGACACCACCCCCGCCGCACTGCGACGCGCCGCCAGCCTGTGGCCGGACCGGGAGGCCGTCATCGACGTCCAGCCCGGCCAGGACACCCGCTGGACCTGGGCCGACCTGCTCGACGAGGTGCGCCGATTCGCGGCCGGACTGCTGGACCGCGGCGTCGCCGTCGGTGACCGGGTCGTGATCTGGGCGCCCAACACGCACCACTGGGTGGTGGCCGCGCTCGGCGTGCAGTACGTCGGCGCGACCCTCGTCCCGGCCAACACCCGCTACACGGGCAGCGAGACGCTCGAGCTCATCCAGCGCACGGGCGCGGTGGCCGCCGTCGTGGCCGGCACCTTCCTCGGATCCGAACGTATAGCCGAACTCACCGCCGCCGCCGACGGCTCCCTGGCCGAGGCGACCGACCTCAAGACGCTGATCCGCATCCCCCTCGAGGGCGGCGATTCGGCGACTGGAAACGGTGTCGTCGTCGTCGACATCTCCGACCTTCAGTCCCGCGCAACCGACCAGCTCCTCGCCGAGGCCGAGGCCCGCGCCGACGCCGTGACCGCCGACGACGTGGCGGACATCCTGTTCACCTCCGGCACCACCGGCAAGTCCAAGGGCGTCGTGGCGCTGCACCGCCAGACCGTCGCGGGCGCCCACGCGTGGGGCTCGAACGGCGCGCTCACCGAGGACGACCGCTACCTGATCGTCAACCCGTTCTTCCACAGCTTCGGCTACAAGGCCGGGTTCCTCGTGTGCCTGCTGTTCGGCGCGCCGATCATCCCGCTGGCCGTGTACTCGACCTCCGAGACGCTGCGGCTGGTCGAGGCCGAGCGCGCCACCGTCCTGCCCGGCGCGCCGACGATCTTCCAGACGCTGCTGGACGAGCCGACGCGCGGCGAGTACGACCTGTCGTCGCTGCGGCTGGCCGTCACGGGCGCGTCCGTGGTGCCGGTCGTGCTGGTCGAGCGCATGCAGTCCGACCTGGGGCTCGAGACCGTCATCACCGCCTACGGGCAGACCGAGACGATGGGTTTCATCACCACCTGCCGCCCCGATGACGACGCGCACACCGTCGCCACCACCTGCGGTCGCGCCTACCCCGGCATGGAGATCCGCATCGGCGACAAGGGCGAGGTGCTGGCGCGCGGCGAGATGGTGATGCAGGGCTACCTCGACGATCCCGAGAACACCGCCAAGACCCTCGAGGCCGACGGCTGGCTGCACACCGGCGACGTGGGCGAGATCGACGACGCCGGCAACCTCCGCATCACCGACCGCCTCAAGGACATGTACATCACCGGCGGCTTCAACGTGTACCCCGCCGAGATCGAGCAGACCCTCGCGCGCCTGGACGGCGTGGTGGAGTCCGCGGTGATCGGCGTGCCCGACGAGCGGATGGGCGAGGTCGGCAAGGCGTTCATCGTCCGCCGCGAGGGGTCCGGCCTCACCGAGGAGGCGGTGCGCGAGTTCGCCGCCGAGCATCTGGCGGGCTTCAAGCGGCCGCGCACCGTGGAGTTCGTGGAGGCCTTCCCGCGCAACGCCTCGGGCAAGATCCTCAAGACGGAGCTGGGATGAGCGGCGCGGTCCTGGTCACCGGGGCCTCGGGCGGGATCGGCTCGGCCGTCGCGCGTCGCCTCGCCGCCGAGTTCCCGGACGCGCCGATGGTGCTGGGGTACCGCTCCACCGAGCCGGCCCGGCTGGCGGGCGAACTGGGCGGC
>NZ_JAALDM010000047.1 GCF_014144865.1 Dietzia aerolata
GGTCCGCAGCCCGGGCTGGCGGGCCCAGCCGGAAAAATCTGTTCCGTCATAGGCCACATCGAGTCGGATCCGGCGGGTGCTCACGGCCTACAGACGCTAGACGACGCCCGCGCCCGCACGCCACACGGGCAGCCCCGGACGTCGACGCCCGCGCTGCGCCCTGCCCGCACAGCGCCCTGCCCGGGAAATCCGGTGTCCTGCGCCTGGGAGCCAACACGGCGCCACGCACGCGGGCGGGTGGGGCAGGATGGGTGAATGTTGTTGTCGTCGTCGTCAAATAGTTCGTCCGGCCACCTCGCGCGTCGCGCCGCGCTGGTCACCGGTGCCACCGCCCTCACCCTCGCGCTCGGGGCCTGTTCCGGATCCGACGACGACGACAACGCCACCACCCACCCCGCCACCGACCGGGACTCGTCGTCGACGAACCAGGCCGGCGCCGAGGAGTTCGGCCGCTACGTGGCGCTCGGTGACTCGTTTGCCGCGTTCGGTGGCTCTGTCGACCCCACCACCGGCCCCGCGGCGTGCATGCGCTCCACCAGCGGTTACCCGTCGCTCATCGCCGAGGCCCCCGCCATCGGCGAGTTCGTCGATGCCACCTGCGGCGGCGCCACCACCGTCGACATGACGCAGGCCCAGATGGCCGATACCCCGCCCCAGTTCGACGCGCTCACCGCCGACACGGACCTGGTCACCCTGTCGATCGGCGGCAATGACATGAAGTTCGGCGCGATAGTGCAGTGCATCGGACGCACGTCGCGCGACGCCGCCGACGGCACCTGCCACGACCGCCTGGGCGAGACCGTCTCGCAGGCCCTCGACGCCCTGCCCGCCTCTCTCGACGAGGTGTACCGGGGCATCGGCGAGCGTGCGCCCGAGGCACGCGTCATCACCACGGCCTACATGCCGCTGGTGCCCGCGCACGGGTTCTGCGACTTCGTCTCCGGGATGAGTCCCGAGGACGTGACGTGGGTTCGGGAGATCACCGAACGGATCAACACGATCACCGGCGAGGCGGCCGCGCGGGCCGGGGCCACGTTCGTGATGCCGCCGGGCGCGGAAGAGCACCACGCGTGCGCACCCGTGGCCGGGCGGTACACCGACTTCACCGGCCACGAGACCTCCTCGCACCCGATGCATCCCACGGGTGCCGGGCAGCGGGCGATGGCCGAGGCCGTGATCGCTACGTTCTGATCCACGGGGTGATCTGGCGCGGCTCCGGAAACGACGAGGGCCCCGCCTCCGCGTGATGCGGTGACGGGGCCCTGCAAGGGTGATCCGGGGGTGGATCAGGCCTTGTCGGCGTCGTCGGCGTGGGTCGTGTCCTCGGACACGGCCTCGGCGGTCTCGGCAGCGGCCTCGACCTCGGCGTCGTCGGCGGCCTCGACCTGGTCCGCGACCGGGCTGTTGGCCTCGGCCTCAGCGGTGACCTCGGACTTCTCCTCGGTCTCGGTCTCGGTCTTCTCGGCGGCCTTCTTCGAGGCGGCGGCGCGGGTGGCGCGCGATGCCTCGGAGGAGGCGAGCTCCTCGGTGACGAGCGCGATCATCGCCATGGGCGCGTTGTCGCCCTTGCGGTTCTCGAGCTTGACGATCCGGGTGTAGCCACCGTCACGGTTCGCGGCACGCGGGCCGATCTCCGCGAACAGCTTGTGCAGCACATCCTTGTCGCGGATGACCTTGGCGGCCTCGCGACGGTCGGCCAGCGTGCCACGACGAGCCTTGGTGATCAGCTTCTCCGCGTACGGGCGCAGCAGCTTGGCCTTGGTCTCGGTGGTACGGATGGCATCGTGCTCGAACAGCTGGGTGGCCATGTTCGAGAGGATGAGCCGCTGGTGGGCGGCGGATCCGCCGAGGCGGGCGCCCTTCTTGGGCTTGGGCATCAGATTCTCCTAGGAATTTATGTGCCGAACGCTCGTCAGAGCTGCTCGGTCTCGGCGTAATCCTCGCTGCCGTCATCGGTCCAGGTCCCGGTCTCGGCGTCATAGCCGGCCACCGAGGCGGGATCGAATCCGGGGGGCGCGTCCTTGAGCGACAGGCCTAGCTCGACGAGCTTGACCTTCACCTCGTCGATCGACTTCTGACCGAAGTTGCGGATGTCGAGCAGGTCCGACTCGCTGCGCGCGACGAGCTCGCCCACGGTGTGGACGCCCTCACGCTTGAGGCAGTTGTAGGACCGGACCGACAGATCCAGGTCGTCGATGGGCATGCCGTAGGCGGCGATGTGGTCGGCCTCGGCCGGGCTGGGCCCGATCTCGATGCCTTCCGCCTCCTCGTTGAGTTCACGGGCGAGCCCGAACAGCTCCACGAGGGTCTTACCGGCGGACGCCAGGGCATCACGGGCGGTCATCGAGTTCTTGGTCTCGACGTCCAGGACCAGACGGTCGAAGTCGGTGCGCTGGTGCACACGGGTGGCCTCGACCTTGTAGGTCACCTTGAGGACCGGCGAGTAGATCGAGTCGACCGGGATCCGGCCGATCTCGTGACCCGCGTCCTTGTTCAGCCCGGCGGGGACGTAACCGCGACCCCGCTCGACGACCAGCTCGATCTCCAGGCGCCCCTTCTCGTTGAGGGTGGCGATGTGCAGATCCGGGTTGTGCACCTCGACGCCGGCGGGCGGGACGATGTCACCGGCGGTGACGGGGCCCGGGCCCTGCTTCTTGAGGTACATGGTGACCGGCTCGTCCTCGACGGACGACACGACCAGGCCCTTGAGGTTCAGGATGATGTCGGTGACATCCTCCTTGACGCCCGGAACGGTGGTGAACTCGTGGAGAACACCCTCGATCCGGATGCTGGTCACGGCCGCGCCCGGGATGGACGACAGCAGTGTGCGACGCAGCGAGTTGCCGATGGTGTAGCCGAAGCCCGGCTCGAGAGGCTCGAGCACGAAGCGCGACCGGCTCTCGGAGATGACCTCTTCGGTCAGGGTAGGCCGCTGGGAGATGAGCATGTACTACCTCTTTCGATTCTCGGCGCCCGCTATTTGACGCCGTGGGAACCCACCGTCGCCGGGTGGGCTGCGTGGCGCGGCCCACCCGGCGACGGTGGAGGACAGATCACTTCGAGTAGAGCTCGACGATCAGCTGCTCCTGCAGCGGCACCTCGATCTGGGCGCGCTCGGGGAGCTGGTGGACGAGGACGCGGAGGTTCGTCGGAACCACCTGCAGCCACGCCGGGACGGGACGCTCGCCGAGGGTCTCCTGGGCGATCTCGAACCAGTCCATCTTGGTGGACTTGGGACGAACGTCGATGATGTCGTACTGCGAGACGCGGTAGCTCGGGATGGTCACCTTCTGGTCGTTGACCATCAGGTGCCCGTGGCTCACGAGCTGACGAGCCTGACGACGCGTCTGCGCGAGTCCCGCGCGGTAGACGACGTTGTCGAGACGCGACTCGAGAATCTGGAGGAGGTTCTCACCGGTCTTGCCGGCGCGACGGTTCGCCTCCTCGTAGTAACGACGGAACTGCTTCTCCATGACGCCGTAGGTGAAGCGGGCCTTCTGCTTCTCCTGCAGCTGGAGGCGGTACTCGGACTCCTTGATCCGCGCACGGCCGTGGTGGCCGGGCGGGAAGGGCCGACGCTCGAATGCGGTGTCTCCACCCACGAGGTCCACGCCAAGACGACGCGACTTGCGGGTAACTGGACCGGTGTAACGTGCCATTGTTCTCTACGTTCCTTCCGGCTCAGACTCGACGCCGCTTGGGCGGACGGCAGCCGTTGTGGGGCTGGGGGGTGACATCGGAGATCGTGCCCACCTCGAGGCCGGCGGCCTGGAGCGAACGGATCGCGGTCTCACGGCCCGAACCGGGGCCCTTGACAAAGACGTCGACCTTCTTCATGCCGTGCTCCTGCGCCTTGCGGGCAGCGTTCTCAGCGGCAAGCTGGGCGGCGAAGGGCGTCGACTTACGCGAGCCCTTGAAGCCGACGTGACCGGAGGACGCCCAGGACAGGACGGCACCGGTGGGGTCGGTGATCGAAACGATGGTGTTGTTGAACGTGCTCTTGATGTGAGCCTGCCCGTGGGCGACGTTCTTCTTTTCCCTGCGACGACCCGACTTCTTGGGGCCCGCAGCGCGTGACTTGGGGGGCATTACTTCTTCTTTCCGGCGACGGTCTTCTTCGGGCCCTTACGGCCGCGGGCGTTGGTCTTGGTGCGCTGTCCGCGGACCGGAAGTCCACGACGGTGACGCAGTCCCTGGTAGCTACCGATCTCGATCTTCCGGCGGATGTCGCCCTGGATCTCGCGGCGGAGGTCACCCTCCACCTTGTAGTTACCCTCGATGTCGTCACGAAGGACGGTCAACTGCTCATCGGTGAGGTCCTTGGTGCGCTGGTTCGGGTCGATGCCCGTACGCTCCAGGATCTCGAGCGACCGGGTGCGACCGATGCCGAAAATGTAGGTGAGCGCGATCTCCATGCGCTTGTCGCGTGGGAGATCAACGCCGGCAAGGCGTGCCATGTGGCGTGTCTCTTTCGTCGTGCGGTAGGTCTGCTCCCCGACCATCCCCATCCCGGACGGTCATCTCACGATGAGCGATCCGATCGGGGCCCCGGCCTCCGCAACCGAGGGTATGAACCCGCCGCACCCACGAGGGGCCCGGCGGCTGGTTCAGGGAGTTGAGCTGTCTTACTTGTAGCGGTAGACGATCCGGCCACGCGTCAGGTCGTAGGGCGAGAGCTCCACGACGACGCGATCCTCCGGAAGGATGCGGATGTAGTGCTGCCGCATCTTCCCGCTGATGTGGGCGAGTACCTTATGCCCGTTCTCGAGTTCGATGCGGAACATTGCGTTCGGCAACGGCTCGATGACACGGCCCTCGACCTCGATGGCTCCGTCTTTCTTTGCCATGCTGGTTACGGTCCTCCACGATTCCCCGGGTGACGTCTACCGGATTATGGTGCACTGGTGGGCACACCGACGTATAAGCCTACGTCAGTGCGCCACTCTGCGCCAATCGGGACGAACCGGCTCAGTGATAGCAGGCTGTCGCGGCTGGCACACCGTCGAACCGCTGTTGCAACCACCCGAGCGCCGCCGGCAGTTTCTCGACCGCACCGAGGAGATGTTCCGGCGCCATCCCCGGCTCCCAGGTCAGTGGAGTCCCCTCACGGCAATACCTCTTGGCCGTGTCCTCGGCATCCCAGAACGGCACCAGCGGATCGGTCCCGGAGTGCCACATGAAGACCGGGACGCGCGGGACGTCGTCGCTCAGCCGGATGCTGTTGTCCGCGAGAGCGTGCAGGAGTCCGTGTTCGGCCATGATGTCCCCGCCGGCCAGAACCATCGGAACCGATTTGAGCGCACCCCGGGTAATCAGGGTGGCGGTGCACCGATCCCGAACACTGTTGTACAGCGCCCACCCCTCCGGGGTCAGCTTCTCCTCTAGCCGGATCTCGTCCGGGTATTCGCGTGCCATGCCCACCGCGGCCGCGAAGGCCAGCCCGAAGGCCGGATGCGGGCCGTTTCCGATCATGCGTGCCATCGTGGTCATGTCGGTCGGAATACCGCCCTGGGCGACGCCGACCAGATTGACGTCCGGTGCGTAGTCGTCGTGCAGAAGTGACACCCAGGCGCTGGCGATCCCACCGCCCGAATAACCGAGGGCACCGAATCGACTGTGTCGGGAGTCGAAGCGCGGGTCGTCGCGAACTGCCCTCATCCCGTCGAGGACGATCCGTGCCGACAGTCGACCGCCGGGGTACGCGACCTTGGGGCCGAGGTGGTCGGGGATGATGACCGTCCAGCCACGGTCCAGCTGGTACCGCAGGAACGCCATCGCATTGTCCTGAACCGTTTCCAGGGTCGGGTTGACGAGGGTCTGGGTGGGGGCACACCCCTGCCCCAACGCGTTGAGGTAATGCTGATAGCTCAGGACCGGCCCATTCGGCCTCGCGTTGTGCGGACGCACGACCGTCGCGGTCGCGAGCATCGGGCGATCATCGGTGTCAGTCGATCGGTAAGCGATGGCCGTGACGCCGTATCCCGCGAAGGCCGGCATCGATGCGGGGTGGGAGTTGATCACCTGCCCCAGCGCAGCATCGGACAGCACCTGGGGGTCGACACGGTAGAGCGGGCCGGGGCCCTGCGGCGCCATGATTGACCCGCCCGCGTCGTCCGCCACGGACTGCGCCGCCGCCGTGGGTACCTTCACCGCCGGAAGTGTCCCTGTCACGAGCGCCAGGGCGGTTAGCACGGCGACCCCGATTCCGATCAGACGAGCCGGGAATTCAGGAGCGCTGGGGCGAGAAGCCATGCCAACACCTTTCGAAGAAGGCCGGACCATTCGGATACGCATACGATAACCGGGCCACCAGGAGATTGGCGCCGTCCCCCTGGTCACTGACGCCGATTGTCGGCGACCAGGATGGAAGTCAGTCCTGCGGACGTGGGGTGAGAATCCTCGGGCCGTCCACGGTGACCGCGACCGTGTGCTCCCAATGGGCCGCGGGTGATCCGTCGACTGTCACAACGGTCCAGTCATCGGACAGCGTCCGGGTGTCGGTCTCCCCACCGAGTACGAGCATCGGCTCGATGGCGAGAACCGAGCCCTCCTGGAGTTTGGGGCCGCGACCAGCCTTCCCTTCATTCGCGAGGAAGGGCCATTCATGCATTTCCTGACCGATGCCGTGACCGCCGTAGCCGTCGACGATCCCCAGAGATATACCGTGCCGTTCCTCAGCGCGGCGTGTGGCTACCTCAAGTGCGTACGAGACATCCGTCAGACGGTTTCCCGGCCGCATCGCGAGCATCCCTTCGGCGAGAACCTCACGGGTCGCGTCGTTGAGCGCCTGCACGTCCGACTGCAGCTCCCCGACCCCGAATGACCAGGCTGAATCGCCGTGCCATCCGTCGAGAATCGCGCCGCAGTCGACCGACACGAGGTCGCCCTCGGCCAGCGTTGTTTCTCGCCCCGGGATCCCATGCACCACGACATCGTTCACCGACGAACAGATGGAACCCGGGAATCCCTCGTACCCCTTGAACGACGGCACTGCTCCGGCGTCGCGGATCAACTGCTCGACGATCTCGTCGAGATCGGCGGTCGTCGCACCCGGAACGGCCGCGTCCCGGGCGGCGATCAGGGCGCGGCCGACGATCCGCCCGGCCGCCTCCATCGCGTCGAGTTCGCCGGAAGTGCGAGCCGTGACTGCTCCCTTGCGGGATCTACCGAACACGTGATTCGTCAGCGCCCGAGCGCGGAAAGGGCACGAGCGTTGATCTCTTCGACCTCACCGACGGCGTCGATGGTCGACACCTGCTCTGCGTAGTACTCGAGCAGCGGCGCGGTCTCGGACTGGTAGACCGACATGCGATTACGGATCACGTCTTCAGTGTCGTCCTCGCGGCCACGAGCCAGCATGCGCTTCACAACGGTGTCTTCATCGACACGGAACTCCAGGACACCATCGAGGGAGGTTCCGGCGTCATCCAGCATCAGCTTGAGTGCGTCGGCCTGTTCAACGCTGCGGGGGTAGCCGTCGAGGAGGAACCCCTCGGTGGCATCGGGCTCGGCGATCCGGGCTTTGACCATGCGATTCGTGACGTCGGCCGGAACAAGGTTGCCCGCATCGATGTACGACTTCGCCTCCTTGCCGAGATCCGTGCCCTGCGAGATGTTCGCGCGGAACAGGTCGCCGGTCGAGATGTGCGGCACTCCGAGCTTCTCGGACAGAAGCGCTGCCTGAGTTCCCTTGCCGGCGCCGGGAGGGCCGAGGAGGACGAGACGCATGGTGGAGACCAGCCTTTCTTAAAGGTGTGTACTTGCTCGTTGTGGTGAGCGTCTACTTGAGGAAGCCCTCGTAGTTGCGCTGCATCAGCTGTGCCTCGACTTGCTTCACGGTGTCGAGACCCACGGAAACCATAATGAGCACGGCGGTACCACCGAACGGCATGTTCTGGAGATCTCCACCCCCGCTGCCCATGTCCAGGAAGATGTTCGGGAGCACTGCGATGAGACCGAGGTACAGCGAGCCGAACAGCAGAATGCGGTTGAGGACGTAGCCCAGATACTCGGCGGTCGGTCGACCCGGTCGGATGCCGGGGATGAAGCCGCCGTACTTCTTCATGTTCTCCGCCTGCTCCATCGGATCGAACTGGATGGCGACGTAGAAGTACGAGAAGAAGATGATCAGGGCGAAGTACGCGATGATGTAGCCGAAACTCGACGGGTTCTGCAGGTGCTGCATTACGTAGCGCTGCCACCATCCGTCACCGCTGGCATCAGGACCCTGAACCAACTGGGTGATGAGGATGGGAACGTACATCAGCGACGACGCGAAGATCACCGGGATGACGCCAGCCTGGTTGACCTTGAGCGGCAGGTAGGTGGAAGTACCACCGTACTGGCGACGGCCGACCATGCGCTTGGCGTACTGGACCGGAATACGACGCTGGCCCTGCTCGACAAAGACGACCGCGACGACGATGAGGACGACGGCGAACATCACGGCGGCGAACTTCATCGTCGACGAGTTCTGGTAGATGTTCATGCCTTCAGCCGGGATACGCGAGGCGATACCGGCGAAGATGAGCAGCGACATGCCGTTGCCGACGCCCCGGTCGGTGATGAGCTCACCGAACCACATGACGAGGGCGGCACCCGCGGTCATGACGATCACGATGGTGACGAGCGTGATGATCTCGTTGTCCATGAGGACGGACTGGCCGTTACCCAGGAGTTGTCCACGGTCGGCGAGGGCGACGATGCCCGAGGACTGGAGGACCGCCAGGGCGATGGTGAGATAACGCGTGTATTGCGTCATCTTCGCCTGACCCGACTGTCCCTCCTTCTTCAACTGCTCGAAATGAGGGATGACCACGGTGAGCAGCTGCACGATGATGCTCGCGGTGATGTACGGCATGATGCCGATCGCGAACACCGAAAGCTGCAGTAGCGCGCCACCGGAGAACAGGTTGACCAGCGAGTACAGCTGCGCGTTCTCCCCTGTCATCGCAGTGTCAAGCAACCCGCGGAGCTTGGGGTAGTCGACGCCTGGCGACGGGATTTGTGCGCCGATCCGGTACAGGATGATGATCCCGAGCGTGAAGAAGATCTTCTTCCTCAGGTCACTGTCCTTGATCGCGGACGCGAGTGCGGAGAGCACATGTCCTCCTGGTCATGGACGGCGCGTGGCCGCCTGTCGTCGAGATCAGATGCGTCTGGACGTGACGTCAATGCCGATCACGTCTCGAAAACGCACAACGGGAAAACTCTATCAAGACGAACGCAGGGGCCGGATCCGAGAGTCTCGGATCCGACCCCTGCACCCGTCGTCGGCCCACTTCGGGGCCGTTCGGGGAATCAGGCCCCGGCCTCCGACACGCTTCCGCCGGCAGCCTCGATCTTGCTCTTGGCCGATGCGGAAACCTTGTCGACGGCCACGGTCACGGCCACGGAGATCTCTCCGTCACCGAGAACCTTGACCGGCTCGTTCTTGCGAACGGCGCCCGCGGCGACGAGCTCGGAGACGCCGACCTGGCCGCCCTCCGGGAACAGACGCTGGATGTCGGACACGTTGACGACCTGGAAGACGACCTTGTTGCGGTTCTTGAAGCCCTTGAGCTTCGGAAGACGCATCTGGATCGGCATCTGGCCGCCCTCGAACCCGGCGGGGACGTTCTTGCGGGCCTTGGTGCCCTTGGTGCCGCGGCCGGCGGTCTTGCCCTTCGAACCCTCACCACGACCCACGCGGGTCTTGTCGGTGTGGGCACCGGGCGCCGGGCGCAGGTGGTGCAACTTGATGGTCATGCTCACTCCGTCTCTTCGACCACGACGAGGTGGTTCACGACGTTGATGAGACCCCGGGTCTGCGCGTTGTCCTCACGCACAACCGTCTTCCGGATGCCCTTGAGGCCGAGCGTACGCAGGGAGTCCCGCTGGTTCTTCTTGGTCCCGACGGTCCCACGGACCTGGGTGATCTTGAGGTTAGCCATGATCAGGCCCCCTGTCCGGCACGCGCGCGGAGCATGCCCGCAGGCGCGACGTCCTCGATCGGCAGGCCGCGACGTGCCGCGACCTCCTCCGGACGGTGCAGGCCCTTGAGCGCGGCCACGGTGGCGTGAACCACGTTGATGGCGTTGTCCGACCCCAGCGACTTGCACAGGATGTCGTGGACGCCGGCGCACTCCAGCACCGCGCGAGCGGCGCCACCGGCGATGACACCGGTACCGGGCGAGGCCGGACGGAGCATGACGACACCGGCGGCCTCCTCACCCTGAATCGGGTGCGGAATGGTGGAACCGATGAGCGGCACACGGAAGAAGTTCTTCCGGGCCTCCTCGGCGCCCTTCTGGATGGCCGCGGGAACTTCCTTGGCCTTGCCGTATCCGACGCCGACCATGCCGTTGCCGTCACCGAGGATCACGAGGGCGGTGAAGCTGAAGCGACGACCACCCTTCACGACCTTGGAGACACGGTTGATGGTGACGACGCGCTCGATGTACTGCGACTTCTCCTCGTCGCGGCCGCGACGGTCGTCGCGGCCCCGACCACGGCCGCGGTCGTTGCCGCGCCCCTGGGCGTTGTCGTTGGTGTTCTTGTTGTCTGCGGCGGGCCCGTTGCTTCCGCCGTCACGACGCTGACGTCCCGGCATCAGACGGTCCTTCCATTAGCGGTCAGTGCAGTGGTGTTGATCATCAGAACTCCAGCCCACCCTCGCGGGCGGCGTCGGCGAGAGACGCGATCCGGCCGTGGTAGCGGTTACCGCCACGGTCGAACACGACCGCGTCGATACCTGCGGCCTTGGCGCGCTCGGCCAGGAGCTGACCGACCTTCGCGCTGCGGTCCTTCTTGTCGCCCTCGAGAGCACGGACATCGGCCTCGATGGTCGACGCGGCGGCCAGGGTACGGCCGGCCAGGTCGTCGATGATCTGGGCGTGGATGTGGCGCGAGGACCGGTTCACGACCAACCGCGGACGCTCCGGCGTACCGGAGACCTTCTTGCGGAGGCGGTAATGGCGCCGGGCACGGCCCTCCCGACGAGCGGTCGAGACATCGGTACCCAGCGGGGAACGCTTCTTGGTGCTGCTCATGATCACTTACCCGTCTTTCCGACCTTGCGACGGACCTGCTCGCCTGCGTAACGGATGCCCTTGCCCTTGTACGGGTCGTGCTTCCGAAGACGCTTGATGTTGGCGGCGATCTGGCCCACCTGCTGCTTGTCGATACCGGAGATCGAGAACTTGGTGGCACCGTCGACGGCGAAGGTGATGCCGTCGGGGGCGGTCACCGGCACCGGGTGCGAGTAGCCGAGCGCGAACTCGAGGTCCTTGCCCTTGGCCACGACGCGGTAACCGACGCCGAAGATCTCCATGTCCTGCTTGTAGCCCTCGGTGACACCCACGACCATGTTGTTGACCAGGGAGCGCGAGAGACCGTGCAGGGAGCGGTTGTCCCGGTGGTCGTCGGGACGGATCACCGTGAGGGTGCCGTCCTCGAGGTTCACCGAGATGGGGTCGGGCAGGACCTGGGTGAGCTCACCCTTGGGGCCCTTGACCGTGACGGTCTGGCCGTCGACCTTGACGTCGACACCGGACGGGACGTTGATCGGAGCCTTGCCGATACGTGACATTTCTCGCCCCCCTTACCAGACGTAGGCGAGGACTTCCCCGCCCACCTTCTTGTTGTTCGCCTGACGGTCGGTCAGCAGGCCCTGCGACGTCGAGATGATCGCGACGCCGAGGCCACCGAGGACCTTGGGCAGCTCGGTCGACTTGGAGTAGACGCGCAGTCCCGGCTTGGAGATGCGCTTGATGCCCTGGATGCTGCGCTGGCGCGACGGGCCGTACTTGAGGTCGATGGTGAGCTTCTTGCCCACCTCGGCGTCGGTGACGGCGTAATCGGCGATGTAGCCCTCCTGCTTGAGGATCGCCGCGATGTTGCCCTTGAGCTTGGAATGCGGCATGGACACGGTTTCGTGGAACGCCGAATTGGCGTTACGCACACGCGTCAGCATGTCCGCGATGGGATCGGTCATCGACATGGATGGACCATGTTCCTTTCTCGTAACGGTTCCCATGCAACACGTCCGCTCGCCGACCTGTGGGTCGGCGAGGTCCGTCGTGGGCCTATCACGAAGAGTGCGAATGTTCTCTTGTGTGGGGCCCGGAGTCCCCGTGGGGCGCTCCGGGTGTCCCGCCGCCTCCGGTGCTCTTCTCACCGTGGGCGACCAGACGACTGGGCCGTCTGCCCGTCGCCGGGGATTCGCTGCGCGCGAGGCCCCGACGAGGACGGCCGGTCCGGCCGCGGAGGGGGTCAGTCCTCCTTGAAGGGGAAGCCGAGCTGCTTGAGCAGCGCCCGACCCTCTTCGTTGTTGGTCGCCGTGGTGACGACCGTGATGTCCATGCCGCGGGGGCGATCGACCTTGTCCACGTCGATCTCGTAGAACATGGTCTGCTCGTTGAGGCCGAACGTGTAGTTGCCGTGTCCGTCGAACTGCTTGCCGGACAGGCCGCGGAAGTCGCGGATTCGCGGAAGCGCCACGGTCGTCAGTCGATCGAGGAACTCCCACATGCGGTCACCACGGAGGGTGACGCGGGCGCCGATCGGCATGCCCTCGCGGAGCTTGAACTGCGCGATGGACTTGCGGGCGCGGCGGATCTCGGGCTTCTGACCGGTGATCAGGGTGAGGTCGTTGATCGCGCCGTTGATGAGCTTGGCGTCGCGTGCAGCGTCACCCACACCCATGTTGACGACGACCTTGACGACGCCCGGGATCTGCATGACGTTCTCGTACTCGAACGTCTCGTTCAGCGACTTCTTGATCTCGTCGCGGTACTTGGTCTTGAGGCGCGGGACGTAACCAGCGGGAAGAGCGGTATCAGTCATGGTCACAGGTCCTTCCCGGTCTTGCGCGAGACACGGACACGCTTGCCGTTCTCGTCTGTGCGGATTCCGACCCGGGTCGGGGTGCCGTCAGCGTCGACGACCATCACGTTGGACACGTGGATCGGGGCTTCCTGGGTGACGATGCCACCGGAGGAGGCGCCACGCTCGGCAGCCGAGTTGGAGGTGTGCTTCTTGATGCGGTTGACGCCCTCGACGAGGACCTTCTGCTGCGCCGGGAAGGCCTGGATGACCTTGCCCTTGGCGCCCTTGTCCTTGCCCGAGATGACCAGGACGGTGTCGCCCTTGTGGACCTTCATGTCAGAGCACCTCCGGAGCCAGCGAGACGATGCGCATGAACTTCTTGTCGCGCAGCTCGCGGCCGACGGGCCCGAAGATGCGCGTTCCACGCGGGTCGTTGTCGTTCTTGATGATGACGGCGGCGTTCTCGTCGAACTTGATGTACGAGCCGTCCGGGCGCCGGCGCTCCTTGGCGGTGCGCACGATGACCGCCTTGACGATCTCGCCCTTCTTGACGTTGCCACCGGGGATGGCGTCCTTCACGCTCGCGACGATGATGTCACCGACGCCCGCGTAACGGCGCTTGGATCCACCGAGAACGCGGATGCAGAGAATCTCCTTGGCACCCGTGTTGTCGGCGACCTTCAGCCGCGACTCCTGCTGGATCATGGTTCTCCTGACCAGGTCTGTTCATATGTGCGCCGGATACCGACCCGACGCACGCGGTCATGCCGCCCGGCAGCCGTGAGGGATACCTCCAGCTCGGGCAACTGCTCCAGTGTAGGGTGCGGAACCCCCATCACCCAAATTGTCGTCAGTTCCCGCTGGATCCGAGGGAACCAGTTGAACCGGCCGATCCGGTCGATCCGGTCGAACCCGAAGAGGCAAGAGAATTTGACGACGACGACCCGGTTGAGCCTTCGGACCGGTCCCCCACTGCCCCGGTGGTCGTCCTGAAGTTACTCACGGGGGGCTTCAGCCCGGACAGAACGTGATCAGTTCCCGGAAGCATTTCCGTGACGAATATCGGCCAGTTGTGGATGCCGGTCGGCATGTAGTTCGTCTTCAGGTCGACACCGGGCACGGTCGCCAGGGCTCCCTGCAGTGCACGGGTGCTCTCGTACGACCCCTTCTCGAGGATGTGCCCGTCGAGAAGAATCATCGTGTCGCTGCCGAATCGGCCGAGCTCACTCGAGCCGACACGTCCGGTGGCGGCGCTGAGATAGACCGCCTTCCCCTCCAGTCCCGACGGGTCGGCGACGGTGTCGTGTTCGATCCACGAGTCCGAGTTCCGCGGGCCCCACATGTTGGTGACCTCGCCGCCCCGCGCGGAGACTGTCAACCGCGCGTACTGGTAACCGAGGTCGTCGGTCGTGGTGTAGGCGCCGCTGACGCCGGCCGCCCCGCCGAACATGTCATATCTGTTCGCGAGGTGCAGTGCGGACGCCGCCCCCATCGACACTCCCAGAACCCCCCAGCCCCCGTTGTGGGCGAGCGGCTCCGAGCGGTCCTCGAGTCCTGCCTTCAGTAGTGGAGGAAGCTCCTCGACGAGGAACGTCTCCCACTTGTTCGGGCCCAGGATCGGGTCATCCTTCTCCCAGTCGCTCCACATCGAGGACGGGGCACCGGTGGGCGCGATGACATTGACCTTGCGTTCACGGATCTGTGGGTCCCCCCACCCCATGCCGCCACTCCAGCCGGAGGGGGTTTCACTTCCCACGCCGTCGAGGAAGTACATGTTGGGAGCGTCGACCCCGGCCGGCGCCCGATACACCTCGACCCGCACCTTCCGCTGCATCGACTCCGATGTGACGGTCCATACCTCGGCGCGACGGTCGGCCTCGTTGGTCGAATTCGGGAACATCGGATCAACCGACAGCACCGTCGATGCAGTGATCGCGTCATCGCGAACGGCCAGTGGCTCGCCTGACATGGTGCCCGTGCTCCCGGGACGGGCGAAGTCGGCGGAGCCGACCGCTCCGAGGGATCCGAGGACGGCAGTAAGCGGAATCGGGGCGCCGATCTGGGTCAGTCCCGCCAGGCTGAGGGACGGTGCGCCGAACAGGCTGCCCGGTGCCACACTCGGATCGACTGATTCCGGATCCACGGTTCCCGAGCCGGCGCTCTGCGCCTGGACTGTAGGGGCGGAGACAAGGCCGAGCGCGGCGACTGACGCGGTGACTGCGATCGCCGCGGAGCGCATTGCGATTCGCCGGCGCTTACGGATGTCGGGGGCTGAGGGCTCAATCGCTGCCATGTGCCGCTCCTGTCGTGACTTAAGGTGCATGCGAACGAATGACACAATACGCGTAAAGTGTGTCACTCCTGCATTCCTCGTTGTCCGCGTAGTGCCGGTGCCATAGGAAAATAGCGATCGGCCCGGCCCCGGAAAGATTCCGGGACCGGGCCGATCTATCGAGGGGAACGGCTTACTTGGCCCGCTCCAGCACCTCGACGAGGCGGTACCGCTTGTTGGCCGAGATCGGGCGGGTCTCCATGATCCGCACCCGGTCGCCGGTGCCGGCGGTGTTGGTCTCGTCGTGGGCCTTGACCCGCTCGGTACGACGCATGATCTTGCCGTACAGCGGGTGCTTCACACGGTCCTCGAGTTCGACGACGATGGTCTTATCCATCTTGTCGGACACGACGTAGCCGATACGCACCTTGCGGCTGTTGCGCTCCGTGCTCTCGGTTGACTCAGTCACAACTGCTTCCTTGTCGCTCACTTGGCATCACCCGGCGCCGCCGACAGCCCGAGCTCACGCTCGCGGATGACGGTGTAAATGCGTGCAATGTCGTGGCGAACGACACGCAGGCGACGGTTGTTGGTCAGCTGACCGGTGGCCATCTGGAACCGCAGGTTGAACAGCTCCTCCTTGGCCTCGCGAAGACGCTCGGTCAGCGCATCGGCGTCGAGCTCGCGCAGCTCGGGGGCGGTGATTCCACTAGCCATCAGAACTGCTCCTCTCGGGTGACGATGCGGGTCTTGCAGGGGAGCTTGTGCTGCGCACGGCGAAGGGCCTCGCGAGCGGTCTCCTCGTTCGGGTACGACATCTCGAACAGGATGCGACCCGGCTTCACGTTGGCCACCCACCATTCGACCGAGCCCTTACCGGAACCCATTCGAACCTCGGCGGGCTTCTTCGTCAGGGGACGGTCCGGGTAGATGTTGATCCACACCTTGCCGCCACGCTTGATGTGGCGGTTGATGGCGATACGCGCGGACTCGATCTGACGGTTGGTGATGTAGGCGGGCTCGAGAGCCTGGATGCCGTAGTCACCGAACGTCACCTTGGTGCCGCCCTTGGCCCCACCCTTACGACCGGGGTGGTGCTGCTTACGGTGCTTGACGCGCTTGGGAATCAGCACTGTCAGGCCTCCTTGTTTTCTGCGGGAGCCTCGGCCGCAGCAGTCGAGCCGGCGCGGCCGGTCTCAGTGCTCGTGGCCGTGGTGCCCTGGGCGCCGGAGCGACGCGGGCGGCCAGCCCCACGCTCACGGCGCGGGCCACGGTCGCCACCGCCGCGGTTGCTGGACTGGGCGTACTGGTCGGACTCGCGACGGCCGCCGACGACGTCACCCTTGTAGATCCACACCTTGACGCCGATCCGACCGAAGGTCGTCTTGGCCTCGTAGGTGCCGTAATCGATCTCGGCACGAAGGGTGTGAAGAGGAACGCGTCCTTCGTGGTAGCGCTCGGACCGGGACATCTCGGCGCCGCCGAGACGACCGGAGCAGACCACCTTGATGCCCTTGACCTGCGGCTGGCGCATGGCCGACTGGATGCCCTTACGCATCGCGCGGCGGAAGGCCACACGGTTCGTGAGCTGCTCGGCGATGCCCTGCGCCACGAGCTGGGCGTCGGCCTCGGTGTTCTTGATCTCGAGGATGTTGAGGTGGACCTGCTTGCCGGTGAGCTTCTCGAGCTCGCCACGCAGACGGTCGGCCTCGGCACCACGACGACCGATCACGATGCCCGGACGGGCGGTGTGGATGTCCACGTGCACCCGGTCACGGGTACGCGAGATGTCCACACCGGAGATCCCGGCGCGCTCCATGCCCTTGGAAAGGAGCTCACGGATCTTGATGTCCTCGGCGACGTAGTCGGCGTACTGCTTGTCGGCATACCACTTGGACGTCCAGTCCGAGGTGATGCCGAGACGGAAGCCGTGCGGCTGAATCTTCTGTCCCATTTAGCGGGCACCTCCCTGGTTACGACGTCCCCGGCCGGCACCGGCCTTATCGGGCACGCTGGTCACCTCGATGGTGATGTGGCTCGTGCGCTTACGCACGCGGAACGCACGACCCTGTGCACGCGGACGGAACCGCTTGAGCGTCGGGCCCTCGTCGGCGTAGGCCGTCGAGACGACCAGGGTCCGGGGATCCAGGTCGAGGTTGTTCTCGGCATTGGCGATCGCGGAGGCCAGGACCTTGGCAACCGGCTCACTGGCGGACTGCGGGGCGAACCGCAGGATGTCCAGTGCGTCGGAGGCGTCCTTACCACGGATCAGATCGATCACACGACGCGCCTTCATGGGCGTGACGCGGACGAACTTGGCGGTAGCGCGGGCCGTCAGCTTCTGATCGGCCTGCTGCTCGTTCTGCTGGGTATCAGTGCTCATCGACGCTTACTCTTCCGATCGTCCTTGATGTGCCCCTTGAACGTGCGCGTCGGCGCGAACTCGCCGAGCTTGTGACCCACCATCGAGTCGGACACGAACACGGGCACATGCTTACGGCCGTCATGAACGGCAAACGTGTGTCCGATGAAATCGGGCAGGATCGTCGAGCGACGCGACCAGGTCTTGATGACCTGATGAGTGCCCTTGTCGTTCTGCACGTCCACCTTCGCGAGGAGGTGCTCGTCGACGAACGGACCCTTCTTGAGACTACGAGGCATCCTAGTTTCCCTCCTTAGCGCTTCTTGCCGGTGCGACGGCGACGGACAATGAGACTGTCGCTCGCCTTGTTGGGCTTGCGGGTCCGGCCCTCGGGCTGGCCCCACGGACTGACGGGGTGACGTCCACCGGACGTCTTGCCCTCGCCACCACCGTGCGGGTGGTCGACGGGGTTCATGACCACACCACGGACGGTCGGGCGGACGCCCTTCCACCGCATGCGGCCGGCCTTACCCCAGTTGATGTTGATCTGCTCGGCGTTGCCGACCTCGCCGATCGTCGCCCGGCAACGGACGTCGACTCGACGGATCTCGCCGGAGGGCATACGCAGCGAGGCGTAGGCACCTTCCTTGCCGAGGAGCTGGATACCAGCGCCGGCGGCACGAGCCATCTTGGCGCCACCACCCGGACGCAGCTCCACCGCGTGCACCATGGTGCCGGCGGGGATGTTGCGGAGCGGGAGGTTGTTGCCGGTCTTGATGTCGGCGTTGACGCCCGACTCGACCTTCATGCCCTGCTTGAGGTTGCGCGGGGCCAGGATGTACCGCTTCTCGCCGTCTGCGTAGTGCAGCAGAGCGATGTTCGCGGTGCGGTTCGGGTCGTACTCGATGTGCGCCACGGTGGCGAGCACGCCGTCCTTGTCATTACGACGGAAGTCGATGACACGGTACTGACGCTTGTGCCCACCGCCCTTGTGACGGGTGGTAATACGGCCGTGGCCGTTGCGACCGCCGGACTTGTTCAGCGGGCGCAGCAGCGACTTCTCGGGCGTCGAGCGGGTGATCTCGGCGAAGTCCGAGACGCTCGAGCCGCGACGACCGGGGGTCGTGGGCTTGTACTTGCGGATAGCCATGAGGTTCTCTCGTCCTTAACTCTTCCCGCCGTCAGGCGGTCAGACCCGGGATCTCGATGGGCTTGCTGTCGGCCGCGAGGGTCACGATGGCGCGCTTGGTGCTCTTGCGCTGACCAAACCCGGTGCGGGTGCGCTTGCGCTTGCCCTTACGGTTAGCGGTGTTCACGGAATCAACGGTGACGCCGAAGATCTCCTGGACGGCGATCTTGATCTGCGTCTTGTTGGCATCCGGTGCCACCAGGAACGTGTAGACGCCCTGCTCGAGCAGGCCGTACGCCTTCTCGGAGACGACCGGGGCGATGATCACGTCCCGCGGATCGGCAACTGTGCTCACTTGTCGGCCTCCTTCGCAGCCTTGCCGGCGAGGGAACGACCCGCCTGGTTGACGAACGCGTCCAGAGCCTCAACCGTGAAGACCACGTCGTCCGCGTTGAGGACGTCGTAGGTGTTCAGCTGATCCGGAGCGATCGGGTGGACGTGGTCCAGGTTGGCAACGGAACGCCACGCGGCGACGTCTTCACGACCGACCACAATGAGGAACTTCTTGCGGTCGGACATCGACGCGAGGAAGTCACGCACACCGGAGGTGGACGGCTTCTGGCCCTCGACGAACTCGGTGACGACGTGCAGCCGCTCGTTGGCCACCCGGTCGGACAGGGCACCGCGCAGGGCGGCGGCCTTCATCTTCTTGGGGGTGCGCTGCGAGTAGTCACGCGGCTTCGGTCCGTGGACGGTGCCGCCGCCGGTGTACGCGGGCGCACGGGTCGAGCCCTGACGGGCGCGGCCGGTGCCCTTCTGACGGAACGGCTTGCGACCACCGCCGCGGACCTCGCCGCGGGTCTTGGTCGAGTGCGTGCCCTGGCGCGCAGCGGCGAGCTGGGCCACGACGACCTGGTGCATCAGGGGGAGGTTGGGCTCGACGGCGAAGATCTCGCCGGGGAGCTCAACCGCGCCGTCCGTGGCGCCAGCCGGCGTACGGACGTCGAGCTTGAGGTTCACGGTGTTCTCCGTGGTGGTCATGCGCGCGCACCGCCCTTCACTGCGGAACGGACCATCACGAGACCGCCGTTGCGGCCGGGGATGGCCCCCTTGATGAGGAGGACGCCGGCCTCGGCGTCGACCTTGTGGACCTTGAGGTTCATGGTGGTGACACGCTCGTTACCCATGCGGCCCGCCATCTTCTTGCCGCGGAAGACGCGACCCGGAGTGGCAGCGCCACCGATCGAGCCCGGCTTGCGGTGGACGGCCTGCGTACCGTGCGAGGCGCCCTGACCGGCGAAGCCGTGACGCTTCATGGTGCCGGCGTAGCCCTTGCCCTTGGAGGTGCCGGTGACGTCGACGAATGCGCCGTCCTCGAACACGTCCGCGCCGATCTCCTGACCGACCTCGAAGCCGGCAGCCTGCTCGGCGTTGTCGAGGCGGATCTCGGCGAGGTGGCGGCGCGGGGTGACCCCGGCCTTCTCGAACTGTCCCGCGACCGGCTTGGTGACCTTGCGCGGGTCGATCGCGCCGAACGCGATCTGGACGGCGTTGTATCCGTCGGTCTCTTCGTTTCGGATCCCGGTGACGACGCACGGCCCGGCCTTGACGACGGTAACCGGAACCACCCGGTTGTTCTCGTCAAAGACCTGGGTCATGCCGAGCTTGGCGCCCAGGATGCCCTTGATCTCGGTGTTACTCATCTGTTCACTGTCTCCGCTGCACGTTGCTTGCTGACCGCTACGCGGTCGGAGGTCACTGGATGTTGACGTCGACGCTGGCAGGCAGGTCGATGCGCATGAGCGCGTCCACGGTCTTGGGCGTGGGGTCGAGGATGTCGATCAGCCGCTTGTGGGTACGCATCTCGAAGTGCTCGCGCGAGTCCTTGTACTTGTGCGGCGAGCGGATGACGCAGTAAACGTTCTTCTCGGTCGGCAGCGGCACAGGACCGACGATGCGGGCCCCGGTACGGGTCACCGTCTCGACGATCTTGCGGGCCGATGCGTCAATAGCCTCGTGGTCGTAGGCCTTGAGCCGGATGCGGATCTTTTGTCCCGCCACTTCGTCCTCTTCTCCTCCCGCCCGTGAAGGCGGCTGTCTTGAGCGCCCTCGCCTGGCGGGGACACTGCTGTGTTCGCTTGTCATACGTGACACCGTCAGACCGAAACGTTCTCGGTCTCGTGCATCGGTGCCCGTCTTGGAGGCCCCCGATCGCGCGCCCGCAGGCATGACACGACTCAGGGATCCCAGAGGACGGAAGTGCCACTCCCCCACACGAGGTGGGCGAACGACGGACCGATCCGCTGCCGCTGTTGACGTGTCACGACGCGTCCACGCGGTCGGGCGTGTCGCCCTCCCACTTTTCCAGCGGGTGATCTCTCACCCGCCACGGTCGTGCTCGCCCGGCCAACCCAGCCCCTGACGCGCGTAGAATGTACACACGCTCGGATGCCGCCTTGTCCGGGCAACTTGACCAGTATGCCGCACGATGGTGCGCAGATCAAAATCGTCCTAGACAAGTGCGAGCGGCATCACCGATTCAGCTCCGGCCCGAATGGTCCCGGGCCCGGTAGCCAGCCACATGTCGAGCCAACCCGAGGAGCTTCGCAGGTGAACACCCGACGCGAACCACGCGATCCGATCGCCTACAAGAAAGACCGCCGACAGGCTGTTCTGCGTCACCACCCCGACAAAGGTGGGGATCCGGATGAACTTTTCCGGGCGCTCGAAGAGGTTGATCGCCGTCATGGCGTGATCGGCCCGGCCCGGGGTGAGGGATCTGCAACCGCCGAGCAGGTGGCGGCAGTGGCGGTCACCGCACTGGCAGGTGTCGCCGCGATCGGATTCTCCGTCGCCATGAGTGTGCTGGGCCGCCGCAAGTAGATCGCGCCCAGACCGCCATCGGTCGCTCAGCCGCGGCGAGAGCACAGGATCGTCGCCTGATTCTGTCGAAATGAGTAAGGGGCGTCCCGCCTTCTCGGCGGGACGCCCCTTGCTTCTCGCTCCGGTCACAAGGACCGGCCCATCAGATCAGTAGATCACTTGATGATCTTGGTGACCTGGCCGGCGCCGACGGTGCGGCCACCCTCACGGATCGCGAAGCGCAGACCCTCATCCATGGCGACCGGCTGGATGAGCTCGACGCTCATCTCGGTGTTGTCGCCCGGCATGACCATCTCGGTGTCCTCGGGGAGGGTCACGACGCCGGTCACGTCCGTGGTACGGAAGTAGAACTGCGGACGGTAGTTGTTGAAGAACGGCGTGTGACGGCCGCCCTCGTCCTTGGACAGGATGTAGGCCTGACCCTCGAACGTGGTGTGCGGGGTGTAGGCGCCCGGCTTGATGACGACCTGGCCGCGCTCGACGTCCTCACGCTTGAGGCCACGGACGAGCAGACCAACGTTGTCGCCGGCCTCGCCGTAGTCGAGGAGCTTACGGAACATCTCGATGCCCGTGATGGTGGTCTTGGTGGCCTTCTCCTTGATGCCGATGAGCTCGACATCCTCGTTCACGTTGATCTGGCCACGCTCGATACGACCGGTGACGACGGTGCCACGACCGGTGATGGTGAAGACGTCCTCGACGGGCATGAGGAACGGCTTCTCGGTCTCACGCTGCGGGTCCGGGATGGAGTCGTCACAGGCCTTCATGAGCTGCAGAACCGCGTCGACCCACTTCTGCTCGCCCTCGAGGGCCTTCAGGGCGGAGATCTGGACGACCGGGGCGTCCTCGTCGAAGTCCTGCGAAGCCAGCAGCTCGCGGACCTCCATCTCGACGAGCTCGAGGAGATCCTCGTCGTCGACCATGTCGCACTTGTTCAGGGCGACGAGGATGTAGGGAACGCCGACCTGACGGGCGAGCAGCACGTGCTCACGGGTCTGGGGCATCGGGCCGTCGGTGGCCGCCACGACCAGGATCGCGCCGTCCATCTGGGCGGCACCGGTGATCATGTTCTTGATGTAGTCGGCGTGACCGGGGGCATCGACGTGCGCGTAGTGGCGCTTATCGGTCTGGTACTCGACGTGGGAGATGTTGATCGTGATACCACGAGCCTTCTCCTCCGGAGCCTTGTCGATCTCGTCAAACGCGAACGAGTCGTTCAGGTCGGGGAACGCATCCGCCAGAACCTTGGTGATGGCCGCGGTAGTGGTGGTCTTGCCATGGTCGACGTGACCGATGGTGCCGATGTTAACGTGCGGCTTTGTCCGCTCGAACTTCGCCTTCGCCACTTGATGTCCTCCTGGACTGGTCTGTCCCCACCTTCCATGGTGGGCACTGCATTGTGTGGGATCTGATCTTACTCATCGTGCTGTGAGGCACGAACCGGCGGCCACCCGGAGGTTCGACCGTGCGCCGCCGGCATCGGCCCCGCCCCGCCGTAGGGCGGAACGGGACCATACCGGTTACTCGCCGGTCGCCTTGGCGATGATCTCCTTCGACACACTCGCCGGAACCTCGGCGTAGTGGGAGAAGACCATCGAGTAGTTCGCCCGGCCCTGCGTCTTCGACCGGAGGTCGCCGACGTAGCCGAACATTTCCGACAGCGGCACATGGGCCTTCACCAGGCGGGCGCCGGAGCGCTCCTCCATGGCGTTGACCTGACCGCGACGGGAGTTGAGGTCGCCGATGACGTCGCCCATGTAGTCCTCGGGCGTGGTGACCTCGACGGCCATCAGCGGCTCGAGGATCACCGGCTGGCACTTGCGCGAGGCCTCCTTGAAGGCCATCGAGCCGGCGACCTTGAACGCCATCTCGGAGGAGTCCACCTCGTGGTACGCGCCGTCGACCAGCGTGGCCTTGACGTTGACCATCGGGTAGCCGGCGAGGATGCCGTACTGCATGGCGTCCTGGATGCCCGCGTCCACGGAGGGGATGTACTCCTTGGGCACGCGGCCACCGGTGACCTCGTCGCCGAACAGGTAGGTCTCGCCCTCTTCGATCGACTCCTCGTCGAGCGGCTCGAGACGGATCTGCACCTTCGCGAACTGACCGGAACCACCGGTCTGCTTCTTGTGGGTGTAGTCGTACTTGTCGACCGAGCCCTTGATGGTCTCGCGGTAGGCGACCTGCGGCTTACCGACGTTGGCCTCGACCTTGAACTCGCGCTTCATGCGGTCGACGAGGACGTCGAGGTGGAGCTCACCCATGCCGCCGATGACGGTCTGACCGGTCTCATCGTCCAGACGGACGGTGAAGGTCGGGTCCTCTTCGGCGAGCTTCTGGATCGCGGTGCCGAGCTTCTCCTGGTCGGCCTTGGTCTTGGGCTCGATGGAGACGTCGATAACCGGGTCCGGGAAGGACATCGACTCGAGGACGACCTGGTTGTTCAGATCGGACAGCGTGTCACCGGTGGTGGTGTCCTTGAGTCCGATGAACGCGTAGATGTTACCCGCCACGGCCTCGTCGACCGGGTTCTCCTTGTTGGCGTGCATCTGGAACAGCTTGCCGACGCGCTCCTTCTTGCCCTTGGTCGAGTTGGCGACCTGGGTGCCCGGCTCGACGCGACCCGAATAGACGCGCACGAAGGTGAGCTTGCCGAAGAACGGGTGAACGGCGATCTTGAACGCCAGCGCCGAGAACGGCTCGTCCTTGGACGGCTTACGCAGGATCTCGGCCTCCTCGTCGCCGACCTTGTGGCCATGCACCTCGCCGACGTCCAGCGGGGTCGGGAGGAAGTCGATGACCGCGTTGAGCATGGGCTGAATGCCCTTGTTCTTGTACGCGGAGCCACACAGGACCGGGTAGATCTCGGAGTTGACGACGAGCTTGCGGATCGCCGCCTTGATCTCCTCGAGGGTCAGCTCTTCGCCGCCGAAGTACTTCTCCATGAGCTCTTCGTCGGTCTCGGCAACCGTCTCGACGAGCTTCTCGCGGTACTCCTCGGCCTTCTCCTGGAGGTCGGCCGGGATGTCCTCGATGGAGGCCTCGGTGCCGATCTCTGTCTTGCCGCGCCAGTAGTGGGCCTTCATCGTGAGGAGGTCGACGATGCCGTCGAACTCGTCCTCGGCACCGATCGGCAGCTGCATGACGAGCGGCTTGGCGCCGAGGCGATCAACGATCGTGGACACGGTGTAGTAGAAGTCCGCGCCGAGCTTGTCCATCTTGTTGATGAAGCAGATGCGGGGGACGTCGTACTTCTCGGCCTGGCGCCAGACCTGCTCCGACTGGGGCTCCACGCCCTCCTTGCCGTCGAAGACCGCGACGGCACCGTCGAGAACACGCAGGGAGCGCTCGACCTCGACCGTGAAGTCGACGTGACCGGGGGTGTCGATGATGTTGATCTGGTTGTCGTCCCAGAAGCAGGTCACCGCGGCCGAGGTGATCGTGATGCCGCGCTCCTTCTCCTGCTCCATCCAGTCGGTCGTGGACGCACCGTCGTGCGTCTCGCCGGCCTTGCGGTTGACACCCGTGTAGAACAGGATGCGCTCGGTCGTGGTGGTCTTACCGGCGTCGATGTGCGCCATGATGCCGATGTTGCGGACCTTGTTGAGGTCGGTCAGCACGTCCTGTGCCACGGATTCTCCCCGATCGTGAGTCGTCGGTGGCCCGTGCGGTCGGTGTCGACCGTTACGAACCGGGTCATTGTGTGGATTCCGGCTACGCACTCTAGACGAGGGCGAGACGGGGCTTGGTCAATGATGCCACCAAGTGGGCGGCAGCGGGACCCTGGGCGGGGGTGTCGTGGACACCGCCCCGCCCGGGGCCCCACCGGATCACCAGCGGTAGTGCGCGAACGCCCGGTTGGCCTCGGCCATCTTGTGGGTGTCCTCGCGGCGCTTGACCGCGGCACCGAGACCGTTCGAGGCATCGAGGATCTCATTGGCGAGCCGCTCGATCATGGTGTTCTCACGACGCTGACGGGAGAACGTCACCAGCCAACGCATCGCGAGCGTGGTGGAGCGGCCGGGGCGGACCTCGACGGGCACCTGGTAGGTGGCGCCGCCGACGCGACGGGAGCGAACCTCGAGGGCCGGCCGGACGTTGTCCAGGGCCTTCTTGAGGGTGATGACCGGGTCGGTGCCGGTCTTCTCGCGGCAGATCTCCAGCGCGGAGTAGACGATGCGCTCGGCGGTCGTCTTCTTGCCGTCGAGCAGGATCTTGTTGACGAGCTGCGTGACCAGCGGCGAACCGTAAACCGGATCGCTGATGAGCTGGCGCTTGGGGGCGGGACCCTTACGAGGCATTACTTCTCCTTCTTCGCGCCGTAGCGGGAGCGGGCCTGCTTGCGGTCCTTCACGCCCTGCGTATCGAGCGAGCCACGGATGATCTTGTAACGGACACCCGGGAGGTCCTTCACACGACCACCGCGGACGAGCACCATGGAGTGCTCCTGGAGGTTGTGGCCCTCACCGGGGATGTAGGCGGAAACCTCGACACCGGTGGTCAGGCGCACACGGGCGACCTTACGCAGCGCGGAGTTCGGCTTCTTGGGGGTCGTGGTGTACACGCGAGTGCACACGCCGCGACGCTGGGGCGAGCCCTTGAGGGCAGCCGTCGACGTCGCCGACTTCTTGTCCTGGCGGCCCTTGCGGACCAGCTGGTTGATGGTTGGCATGAACCGACTTTCTCTAGCTGGCGATCCCCGTTTCCACGGAGGACCACCGGTCACTGGGACGTTGCTCGTATCCGGAAGCTCGCACGCCTGTCGCCGCGCACGGGCGACCTCGTCAGCCGCTCTCGCTGGCCTACAGGGCACGATCTTCCAGCTCGCATACTGCGAGCACGATGGTCAAGCCTAACCGGCGCAGGGATACCCGGTCAAAATGACCCTCATCCGTGAGCTCCGGGCTCCGTTTTTCGGGCGTCGTCGAGGACGTCGTCCATGGTCTGTCCCCAGAACCGGATGATCTTGTCACGGCGTTCCGAGTCGTCGGAAAGGACGTCCGCGAGCCCGAGTCCCCGGGCGAGATCGAGGGTCGTCTGGATGGCCCGGCGGACCCGGGCGTCCGCGGGGTCTCGCTCCAGTGCGGCCGCAGCGTACTTGAGGACCTCGCGCGACATCGCTGCTTCCAGCGGGAGGACGCGGTCCGCGAGTGCCGGGTCACTGGCAGCCGCCGTCCATACCTGGAGTGCGGCTTTGAACAGGTCTGACGTGTAGTGGTCGACGATGAGTCGGACCACCGCGATGGTGCGTTCCGGGCCGGGTTCCGGCAGCTCGGAATCAACGGTGGCCACGCTGACCAACCGTTGGTCGATCATGTGCACGAGAGCTGCGGTGATCAGGTCCTCCCGTGTCGGGAAGTGGTGCTGCGCCGCGCCGCGGGAGACGCCGGCGGCGGCGGCCACCGCTCCCACGGTGGTCGCCGCCCAGCCCTGTGTGGCGAGGAGGTCGATCGAGGCTCCGAGCAGCCGCTCCCGCGTGATGCGGCTTCGGTCCTGCTTGGGGGCGCGCTGCTCGGGTGCCGTCATGGGTCCTCCTGTTACCAGTCCTGCTCGTCGTAGATGATCACACCGCGCAGGTTCTTGCCGTCACGCATGTCCTGGTAGCCCTGGTTGATGTCCTCGAGTCGGTAGGTTTTGGTGACCAGCTCGTCGAGCTTGAGGTTGCCGGCGCGGTACTGGTGCAGCAGGTGCGGGATCTGCTTGCGCGGTCCGGTGCCGCCGAAGATGGCGCCCTGGAGGGTCTTCTGCTGCATGGCCAGGTCGAGGATGGAGATCTGGGCGTCCACGGCGTTCATGTCGCCGAGCCCCACCACGACGCAGCGGCGGCCCTTGCCGGTGAGCAGGAGGCCGGGCAGCAGGTCCTTGCCCTCCACGACGCCCATCGTGAGGACCACGAGGTCGGCCATGCGTCCCCAGCTGAGCTCCCCGACGAGCGCCATGGCCTCGTCCATTGAAGCGCATGTGTGCGTGGCGCCGAACTCCAGCGCCTTCTCACGCTTGAACTCGACGGGGTCCACCGCGACGATGATCCGGGCGCCGGCCGCCGCCGCGCCCTGGACCGAGTTGATGCCGATGCCGCCGACCCCGACGACGACGACGACGTCGCCTTCCTTGGCCCCGCCGATCTCGGTGGCCGAGCCCCATCCCGTGGCCACTCCGCAGCCGAGCAGAGCAGCCTTGTCCAGCGGGATGTCCTTCTCGATCTTGACCACCGAGGACTGGTGGACGGTCACGTACGGGGAGAACGTGCCGAGGACGCACATCGAGGCGACGGGCTCGCCCTCGGCGGTGTGGACACGGTAGGTGTCATCGCTGATGGCGCGGCCGCTGAGCAGCCCGGCGCCGTTGTCGCACAGGTTCTGCAGGCCTTCGGCGCACGGGGGGCAGGTGCCGCAGGCGGGGATGAAGGCCAGGACGACGTGGTCGCCCTCCTCGAGGCCGATGACGCCCTCGCCGACCTTGGTCACCACGCCGGCGCCCTCGTGTCCGCCGATGATGGGGTAGGTCTCGAACTGCAGGTCGCCGGTGAGCAGGTGCTCATCCGAGTGGCAGAGACCGGAGGCGGCGAGCTTGACCTGGACCTCGCCCACCCGGGGGTCGGTCAGGTCGACCTCGACGATCTCCCACCCGTTCTCCTGGTTGGGCTCGCGGATGATGGCGGCCTTGGTACGCATGTGTGCTCCTCGCGATGAGAATGTCCGGGGAACCCGGTTGGTAATGTGCTCCTGGTCACGTGACCAGTACCACACAACCTACTCTGCTCCGGCCGCCCAAGAGGGTGGTCTCCGTTCGAGAAAAGCGGTCATTCCCTCGGCGACCTCCGGGGTGGTGAACAGGCGGGCGGTGATCCCCGCGAGATCCTCTCCCCGCGCGTCCAGCTCGGCGAGCAGAGGTGTCGCGAGCAGGGCCTTGTTCTCGGCCAGTCCCTGCGGCGAGCAGGGCCGGAACGAGGCCACGAGCTCGTCGACGGCAGCGGCGACGTCGCCGGTGGCCTCGGTGAGGAGGCCGATCTGACGGGCGTGTGCGGAGTCGAACTCCTCCCCGGTGAGGACCGCCCGGGTGAGGTCGCGCGAGTGCACGCGCGCCGCCAGGGGCACGGAGATCATCGCGATAGCCAGCCCGAGGCGCACCTCGGTCAGTGCGAAGGTCGAGGACGGCCCGGCCACCGCGAGGTCGCAGGCGGCGACCAGGCCCATGCCGCCGGCGCGGACGTGCCCGTCGACGGCCGCGATCACCGGCTTGGGGTGGGCGATGATCGCGCGGAGCAGGTCGAGGAAGACCCGGGTCCGGGCCGCTGC
>NZ_JAALDM010000048.1 GCF_014144865.1 Dietzia aerolata
CACGGCGGCCCCTGAACCCGCCCCCGGTGGGCCCGACTCGGGCGTGGGCGCCGCGAGGGTAGCAGTAGCCGGCGCGGGCCGCCCTTCCCGTCGCACCCCTGTCACGGCTGCGACCGGGTCGACGACCCCGTGGCCGATCGCGTGGTCGTGCCCACCTGCCGCGGGGATCGCCGTCTCCTCGATCCGCTCGATCACCTGCCTCGCGGTGAATCCGGGGTGCCTCTGCCGGACCAGTGCTGCCGTGCCCGCGACCATGGGCGCGGCGAAACTCGTTCCGGTGATCGGGGTCCGCGACCCGTCGGCGGCGATGACCAGGTCGGAGACCCCGTCTCCGTCGGCACCGACCGAGCGCAGGTTCTCCGCCGGGGCGGCCACGTCGACCCAGGGGCCGCGGAGCGAGAAGTCGGAGGGGCGGCCGGCCGTGTCGACGCCGCCGACGGTCAACACGTGGTCGTCGTACCAGGCCGGGGTGGCGATCGTGCGGATGTCATCCCAGCCGTCATCCCCGGGAACAGCAGGATCGGGGAGGTCGAGGTTCTGTTCGGCGCACGTGTCGCCGACGTTGCCGGCGGCGGCCACGATCACCACATCGTGGTCCACCGCGGCGTAGCGGATCGCGCCACCGAGGGTTTCGTCCGCCAGGAGCGTCCCGGACGGCACACACGCCACCTCGGAGATGTTGATGACGGTCGCGCCGGCGTCCACGGCCAGTCGGATCGCAGACGCCAGCGTCGACAGCGTGCCCACCCCGGCGGGAGATCCGACCGGCGCCTGGCCGGGGGCCAGTTCCGGGGCTTGTGCCGGAGCGGTATCGGGTGAGGTGCCGAACTCGTCGCCCGGAGATCGGCCCCGCTCGCCGTCCGGCTGGCCAGACCCGCGAGCCGGGCCCGGTCGTGTGGTCCGCTGCCGCTGATCGGGGCGCAGGATGCTGCTGGACTGGCGAATCGCGACGATCTCGACCCCCGGCGCGATGCCCGAATGACCGGAGTCGTCCTCGGTGGCGGCGAGGATACCCGCGACGAGGGTGCCGTGGGCGTCGCAGTCCTCGGTCCCGTCTCTCCCCGGCATCACGTCACCGGCTCCGCGAACCCGCGGCAGTCGCGGGCCCGGGTTGACGCCGGTGTCGATCACCGCCACCACCTGGCCTTCGCCCCGGCCGTGGATCCAGGCATCGCGCAGCTCGGCGGCGGTTGCCGAGGCCGGTGGGGAAGAGGGGTCGAGAACTCCCGCCGTGGTGCGGCACGGGCCGTCCGCGCGCAACGGTTGTGTGGCGAGATCCGTCGCCGGAGGTATCGGGCCGTCGATGAGGGGACGCGGAACCGCGCTCGCCATGGCGGGACCACCGGCCTGGGTGGCGAAGATCGCCAGGGCTGACGCGGTGGCCGCGGTGGAGGCCAGGGAACGGCGGGCACCTCTGCCCACCCGGGCCCGTGTCATCGTCTTCTCATCGTTCGCGGACGAGCGTGTAGACGTCCATCGCGCCCACGGCCAGCGGCACCACGAGGCAGATCGCGATGGCCTCGACGATGCCCACCGCGCGCATGGCGGCGGGCGACGGGTCGACGTGCGGCAGCACCGAGGCCGCCACCACGACAGCGATCGCCACGGCGAGGGCCGCCGGCACCACCACGCCGACAGGTGAGGCCAGCGACAGCGCGGCCCCCACCAGAACCCCCCCGCTGAGCGTCAACGACGAGGCGATCAGGACAGTGGTGTGGACACGGTCCGAGTAGCCCAGGCCCCGCAGGACGAGCACCACGATGAGGATCAGCGCCAGGGGTGCCGCCCAGCGGTTCGCGCCCTCGCCGGACAGCGCGATCAGTGCACCGACCGTGCAGGACGTCCCCGCGGCGATGAGCAGTCCGGTCAGCCATGAGCGGGAGGCGAGGAACCGGTGCCGGAGCACCTCGGGCGTCGGGAGCGGGCCCCGGGTCCGGCGGTTGTCGCCGCGCGCCTGGCCCGTTCGGCCACGCAGATCGTGGTCGATCTCTTCGAGGTCACCGTCCTCCACGTCCTCGCCGGGTGCGGGAACGGGCGGGATGGGAACGTGTGCGGCGCCGACTGCGATCCGCGGCGCCGACGTGAGGAGCAGGAGCCCGACGAGCACCGCGCCGGCACCCACGACACTGATCGGAAGGCCGGTGACGGCGACGACCAGCGCCCCCACTGCCCCGATGGCGAGAAGGAGCGCCGCCGCCAGATAACCGGCAGCCAGTCCGTAGGTCCGGGCGCCCGGACGGAACGCGGTGGCGCGCAATACGGCCGCCGCCACCGCCCCGGCCGTGCACGCCCCCAGGACGGACCCGGGCCCGAAGCCGGCTGTGTCCGGTGCCGGTCCCATGGTGCCCGCTGCCAGAACGGTGAATCCCACGACGGCCGCTCCGGCAATCGCGTGTGCCGATCCCGGGACCGTCGCAGACCCCGAAGCCGCCGCTGCCGTCGATGCTGCCGGCACGGACGCTGTCGCGCGGCGAAGCGCGATCACCGCGGCGAGGCCGAGGAGCGCCAGGACCGCCGAGACCAGTGGCGTAATCACCCCACCCTGGGACCACCACTGGATCCCCAGCGCGAGCGCCGCGGCCACGGCCGCCACACCCACCGTGGCGGTAGCCGCCGATATTGCGTCCCGGCGGTCCCACACGGGGGATCGCGCCACGTCGGGATCGGTGAGCCCTTGGAGAACGTCGTCGAACAGCGGCGCCGGGGTGGGGATCGGTCGGTGGTCGAGGACGAGGATCTCGCCGTCATGGACCCGCTGCTGGGCGAGGGACTCCGACACGGCCAGTGGTCCGCCGGCCAGGCGGGACAGTTGCCAGGAGCCGCCGGTGCCGCCACCCATGCGGGCGTCGACGTCTACGTCGGAGCCGGGGCCGGCGACAACCCGGACGTGATCACGGACCAGGTCGACGACCTCCGGGATCACTGACACCAACTCCAGGTGCGCGGGCAGGCTCACATCGACACGTGTAGAGCGGCACACGATCGACACCCGCCTCTGGTCCAGGGGCTCGACGCCCGCGGCCACGCCCCGGACCTCGCTCTGTCGTGTCACTACCGGCCCTCCTGCTCCGCACACCCGTCTCACCGGTCGACCGACCGCGTGATGGGTGCCCCGCCACGGCGTGCGCTGCCATAACATCGCCATTCGTTACGGGGGACATTGTTGACGGCCGGAGCCGGTCATGGGGGCGTCATCTCGCGGCGACCGGCGGGGCAGTCGATGGCATAGCCGTCGTGACGGCCGGCGTGGCGGCGGCCGTAGACCAGCGCAAACCACCAGGCAGTAGGCACAATCCGGGAAGCAGCAGGCGAGGGGGACGGTCATGGGGGACGTGGTTTTCACGCGCGCCGAGAAGCTCGCAGCGCCGCCGGTTCCGCAGGGGCAGATCGCGCTCCAGGCGCCGCCCGCTCTGCCGCGTCCGACCCCGAGGCCACTGGTGCAGATCGTGCTGCCCATCGTCCTGGTGGTGGCGGTGGTGGGCATGGTGGTGGTGATGATGCGCACCGGGATGATGCGCAACCCCATGTTCATGTTGTTCCCGGTGATGATGGCGGTCTCGGCGCTGGGCATGCTCGCCGGCACCCTCGGCGGTGGGAACAAGACCGCCGAAACGGACGAGTTGCGCAAGGACTACCTGCGGTACCTGGGGCAGACCCGGGACAAGGTTCGTGAGACCGCCGC
>NZ_JAALDM010000049.1 GCF_014144865.1 Dietzia aerolata
GGGTCCGCACCGGGGCGCGCGTGGCGCGGCTGCACTGGGCGGGTGGCGAGGTCGGCGGCCGGTGCGACGGCGTGGTCCTGGAACCCGCGCGTCCGGAACCCGCGCGTCCGGAAGAGGGTTCGGCCCGTATCGCCCGAGAGTCCGGTGCGCCGAATCCACTTGTCGATGAAGCCCGGGGCGACGACGAGGTGATCACCGCCCGACACGTGATTCTCTGCGCCGGGACGATCGGCACGACCTCCATCCTCCGTAACTCGGGGCTGGGGGAGTCGACGGGGCACCCGGTCGGCCATCGGGTGCAGGAACATCCGGAGGTCCTGCTCGACCTGCCGGTGGGATTCGCTGCAGGCACGGACTTCGGAGTTGGCGACCCCGCGGTCCTGCCCCCACTGCTCTCGCACGTCGTACGGCTCGAGCTCGCGGACCGTGCCGGCCCGGCGGGCGAGGCCCCGGAGGTGGAGCTGCGGCCGTACTCGGTGCCGATGCACGAGGTGATTCCCGGCGCGGCCCCGATGCCGCTGCACCTCGGGATCTCGTTGATGAACACCGTCGGATTCGGACGCATCGACCCGGACGGAACGGTGGTGCTGCCCGATGATCCCCGCGATGCCGAGGCCCTGCGCGCCGCTGCCGTCGCCGTCGCGGACCGACTCGGACTGGACACGGCAGTGCCGGTGAGATCGACGTCCCACCACCTGTCCGGGGCGGCGCGGATCGGCGAGGTCGTCGACGATTCCGGTCGGGTTTTGGGAGTCGACGGTCTGCGGGTTGCCGATGCGTCGGTGCTGCCGACCCTGCCGCGCTGCGGGCCCTACTACACGGTGCTGGCCGTGGCGGAGACCCTCGCTGCCGATATGGCGGCCGAACGACCGTGGTAGACCTGAAGGTGGAACACGTTCCACCGGTGAGGTGGGCGGCGGATCGGAAGGCACGCGCATGACAGATATCGAGACGGCAGTGGAGCCACAGCGTTTTACCGTCGCGCGAGAAGCCGGGGTAACGCTCGTCGGCGAGGTCTGGGAGCCTGCCGGAGACGTCGTCCTCGACGAGATCCTCATGCTCCACGGCGGCGCACAGACCCGCCACGCCTGGGCGCGGGCGGCGCGTCGCCTGTCGGGGGAGGGGTACCGCGTCACGTCCATGGATGCGCGAGGCCACGGCGACAGCGACTGGGACCCCGAGGGTGACTACGACATCCATCGCATGTCCGCCGACCTCGAGGCGATCGTCGCCGAGCGGTTCACCGAGCGCCGTCCGGTCATCGTCGGCGCGTCGCTCGGAGGCATGACCGCCATGCTCTCGCTCGGCTCCGGCGCCGATGTCGCACGCGCACTCGTGCTGGTCGACGTCACGCCGAAGATCGAGGCGGCCGGTGTGGAGCGGATCGGCGAGTTCATGCGGTCGGGTTTCAACGGCTTCGCCAGCCTCGATGAGGCCGCCGATGCGATCGCCGCCTATCAGCCGCACCGCAAGCGGCCACCCACCACCGATGGCCTGCGCAAGAACCTCCGACTGCGCGAGGACGGCCGCTGGCACTGGCACTGGGACCCGCGGTTCGCCGGCAACGCCTCGGCGGACAACGCCGAGATCGGCAACGACTTCTTCGAAAAGCTCGTGCCGAAGATTCAGCAGCCCACTCTGCTCATCCGCGGCGGCGCCTCCGACATCGTCAGCGACGACACCGTCCAGCACCTGCTCGAGCTTCTCCCGCACGCGTACACGATGGAGGTCCCCGAGGCGGGGCACATGGTGGCCGGAGACGACAACGCGGTGTTCCTCGATCAGCTCGAATGGTTCCTCACCGAGATCGTGGCGGTGCCCGGCCGATAACTGGCCGACAACTGCGAGTGCTGGGCCGGGGAATAAACCCGATCGGGTGGTGTTGGACCTGTGTGCACCGGTTTGAATACCCGTAAGGGTATAGATGGGGTGTGAGGGTCGTCGCTGACGCGGGCTGTCCGTAGGCTGGCGACCACGGTATGACGGGACGAGAGCCGCCCCGTCCCGCAAGGAGGCATTCACATGACCACCGTCGACATCACGACTGCCGAGTTCGAGAAGACCGTTACCGAGAACGACATCGTCCTGGTGGACTTCTGGGCCGAATGGTGTGGCCCCTGCAAGGCGTTCGGGCCGGTGTACGACAAGGTGTCGGGCAAGAACCCCGAGATCACCTTCGCCAAGGTCGATACCGACGCCGAGCAGCAGCTCGGTGCGATGCTGCAGATCCAGTCGATCCCGACCCTCATGGCCTTCCGTGAGGGCATCGCGGTTTTCCGCCACTCGGGCGCTATCCCGGAGCAGGCGCTGGACGATCTCGTCGAGCAGATCAAGGGCCTCGACATGGACGAGGTGCGCAAGGCCGTCGAGGATGCCCAGGCGCAGCAGGGCGACGCCCAGCCCTGACCCGTGACGTAGTCGGTCCGAACCGGGCCTGACCTTTCCCGACCAGTCGTGCCTGGATCGCCCGGCGTGGGTCGGGTCTCGGTCAGGTCCGGACCCATATTTTCAGCCCCCTGCGGGCTCGCAACCTCAGCCCTGGAGGGGCACACAAATGTAGATCATCATCGTCGGTGGCGTCGCGGGCGCGCCGCCGCCGACCGCCCGGTGCTGGGCACCGCGATCGTCGGAGTGTTCGGCCTCCAGGTGGCTACCACCGGGTGGAACGCGAAACGTCTGACCGCTGCTGGTCGCGAGTTCCGGCAGATCCACACGCACCCCTCGTCGCACGCGGGCTACTACCCGGGCGCCGCGGGCCTGCACCTGAAGCTGCTGGTCGACCCGGTGACCGATGAGATCCTGGGTGCCCAGGCCCTGGGCGAGGACGGCGCGGACAAGCGGATCGACGTGATCGCCACCGCGATGGCAGGGGGGAATCCCCGCCTCGCGCCTGGCCGACCTCGAGCTCGCCTACGCGCCCGCCTTCGGCTCCGCGAAGGACCCGGTGAACATGCTGGGCTACGTCGCCCGCAATATGCGGGAGGGCACCGTGGAGACCGCACAGTGGAACGAGGTGGACGAACGCGTCGGCGCCGACGCGGTCCTGCTGGACACCCGGACCCCGGGGGAGGTCGCGGACGGTGCGATCCCCGGTGCGCTCAACATCCCGGTCGATGAACTCCGCGACCGGATGGACGAACTGCCGGACGGCCGCGTCCTCGCCTATTGCGCCGTGGGCGTGCGCGGGTACCTGGCGTCACGGATCCTCGTGCAGGCCGGCCGCGAGGCGGTCAACCTCGACGGCGGATACACCACGTGGAAGGCGGCCACGCAGGGCTGACGGCGTCACCCCGCGGGGCGGAGAGCGGGGTCGACCGGCCTGATGCTGTAACGCGTTCTATGAACTACGACACCCTGTGACAATTTGGGGTTATCGTGGCGAGAACACGTTTCAGTGCCGGGGGGATACCGGCAGGTCCGAAAGGGAGCCGCATGAAGACCAAGGCCGCCATCGCCCGCGAGTTGGGCAAGCCGTTTGAGATCGTCGAGGCCGAGCTCACCGGCCCCCACTACGGTGAGGTGCTCGTCAAGTGGAAGGCCGCCGGCCTGTGCCACTCCGACCTCCACATGCAGACCGGTGACCTGCCGGGCCGGCTGCCGATCGTCGTCGGGCACGAGGGCGCCGGCGTCGTCGAGGCCGTCGGCGAGGGTGTCACCCACCTCCAGCCCGGCGACCACGTGGTGGGCTCGTTCATCCCGGCCTGTGGCCACTGCCCGGCGTGTGCCCGCGGGATGTCCAACCTGTGCGACGGCGGCCTCAACGGCACCTTCGGCGTGATGGAGGACGGCCGCTACCCGTTCCAGCTGGAGAACGGCGAGACCGCGGGTGCGATGTGCACCCTCGGCACGTTCTCGCAGTACACCGTCGCCAACAAGAACTCCCTGGTCAAGATCCAGGACTGGATCCCGTTCGAGGTCGCCGCGCTGGTCGGCTGTGGCGTCACCACCGGCTGGGGTTCGGCCGTCTACTCCGCTGACGTCAAGCCCGGCGACACCGTCGTGGTGTTCGGCATCGGCGGCATCGGCATCAACGCCATCCAGGGCGCCAAGCACGCGGGTGCGCGCTTCATCATCGCGATCGACACGGATGAGTCCAAGCGCGATAAGGCGATCGAGTTCGGTGCCACGCACTTCTACACGGACGCCGAGGAGGCCAAGGCCGAGCTTCCGGGCCTGACGTGGGGCCTCATGGCGGAGAAGGCGATCATCACCATCGGCGTGGCCGACGCCAAGGTCACCTCGGATGCCACCGACATGGTGGGCAAGCGCGGCGTGGTGGTCCTGACCTCGATGGGCGGGCTCGACAACCAGTCCATCAACCTCACGGGCCTCTTCGTCGCGCAGTACGAGAAGACCATCAAGGGCTCCCTGTTCGGTTCGGCGAACGCCTTCTACGACATTCCCAACCTGCTGCGCCTGTGGGACGAGAAGCACGTCAAGCTGGACGAGCTGATCACCCACCGCTTCACCCTCGACCAGGTCAACGAGGGGTACGAGCTCATGGAGAAGGGCGGCGGGGGACTGGTCCGCGCGGTCATCGTCCACGAGGACTGACCTCGACAGCCGATCCGCGAGGTCGCATAAAAATACCCCCGTGGGTACACTGGAGTTTCCGGTGGGCCCACGGGGGTCTCGCGTTTCCACCGGTGTCATCCCGAGACCGACGACGACGCCACGGCGTCGACCGGAACACAGGGAGATGTGCGCACATGGCAACCACCGACCCCCGCCAGCAGGTCCTCAACAGGCTGCGTCGCGCTCGAGGCCAGCTCAATGCCGTGATCGACATGGTCGAGCAGGAGAAGTCCTGCAAGGAGATCGTCACCCAGCTCGCGGCGGTGTCCAAGGCGCTGGACCGCGCTGGTTTCAAGATCATCAGTGAGAACATCCAGGAGTGCGTCATCCGCGACGGCGAACCGGACGAGGACGGCGTCACCCTGGACGAGCTCGAGAAGCTCTTCCTCTCGCTGGCGTAATAGTTCGCTCACCGACCGGCTGACCGCGGGCGACGGTCATGGGAGACTGGCCTGTAGAGGTTCCCGGGCCCACCAGGGCGGAAGGCGGAGATCGATATGGACGTCGGCATCGGCACATTCACCGAGATGCAGTTCGACGAGGCGGTGGAGGCGACCCGGAAGGCGCTGGCCGAGCGCGGCTTCGGCATCCTCCACGAGATCGATCTCACCGACACGCTCAAGACCAAGATCGACAAGGACATCGAGCGCGTCCTGATCCTGGGCGCCTGCAATCCCGGTTTCGCGGGCGCGGCGTTCGACATCAACAAGGATGTCGCCCTTTTGCTCCCGTGCAACGTGGTGGTCCGGGAATCGGGCGGAGGCTGCATCGTCGAGGCGCAGAACCCGGCACTGCTCTCGCAGGTCATCTCGGGCGGCCTGCAGGATCTGGCCGACGAGCTGTCGGCGTCGATGCGGTCGATGATGTCCGACCTGACCCGCTGACGGACACAGCCGGACTGGCCGGGCGGCGCCGGGCACCGGTCGCCGCCGAGGGTGCCAGGACTCCGGCGGTGACACTATTGTCGGGGTATGACCTCAAGTGGGCACGACGACTCGACTTTTCACGACCCGCGGACGCTCGCGCAGCAGCACCTCGAGGCGATGGTGGGGCGCGGGGAACTCTCGCTCTCCGAGTTCTCCGACCGCGCGGCCAAGATCTGGGCTGCGACCTGCCCCGCCGAGCTCGACGTCGCGCTGAGCGGGCTCCCCACCCCGGAGCAGTCCCCGGCCCACTCGCCGGCCACCGATCTCCGGGTCGGTGCGGGCGCGCCGTCCCCGGCGATCCGGTCCGGGCAGGCGATCACCGTCGACGAGGGCCAGAAGCAGACCTCGGTCTTCGACACCCTCAAGCGCGAGGGCCGGTGGCTCCTGCCGGACGACTACAAGCTGACCTCCTGGTTCGGGGACATCTTCCTCGATGCCCGCGAGGCCGTGGTGGACCGGCCCCGCACCCGCGTCCAGCTGGACCTGTGGTGCGCCAACGCCAAGATCCTGCTCCCGCCGGGGGTGTCCGTCGCGATCACCGGCAGCCGCCACATGTCGGAGTTGAAGATCGACGAGGGCAAGTACGAGATCCGCGGCGGCCCGCACCTGAACCTGGAGATCAACGGCTTCATGGCAGGTGCGAAGGTCAAGATCCTGGCCGCCGGGGAGAAGATCCCCAAGGCCTGGAAGTGGTTCTAGTCCGAAACAGAAAATATTACGACGACGACGAGGCGGTCTCTACCGTCGGCGCCACACCGTATGTCGATGCCTCACCGGGTCGGCGTTGTCGTCGTCGTCCCCGGGGTTTTCTTTTCCTTCCACACGGCTACGTGGATCGGTGATCCATTCGCCGACCTCGACCAGTTCCCACGACGATCCCGGTGACCCGCCGTCCGGGCCCGACCCGCCACCAAGGTCCGGGGCGAGCACGGTCCCGGGGGCGTCGGCGTCGATCTCGGTGACCAGGCACTCCTGCGCGTGCTCCAGCGCGGCGGCGTAGATCTGGCCGCCACCCATCACCGCGGCGTCGGGGCCCGCCAAGGCCAGGGCCTCGGCCACCGACCCCGCGCGCTCGGCGCCCTCGGCCGACCACTGAGGGTCGCGGGTGCACACGATGTTGCGGCGGCCCGGCAGTGGGCGGAACCGCTCCGGGATCGAGTCCCAGGTGGAGCGGCCCATCACCACCGGCCGACCGAGCGTGGCCTGCTTGAAGAACGCGAGGTCCTCGGGGATGTGCCACGGCATGTCGCGGCCGTCGCCGATCACCCCGCCGCGGGCCTGCGCCCACACCATCCGAACGGGCATGTCCCTCGTGCTCCCGTCGGCCCGCGTCAGACCGCGACCGGGGCCTTGATGCCCGGATGGTGCTCGTAGCCCACGACCTCGAAGTCCTCGAAGCGGTAGTCGAAGATCGAATCCGCCTTGTGCAGCGTGAGCTCGGGGTAAGGGAACGGCTCGCGCTCCAGCTGTGTGCGGACCTGCTCCACGTGATTGTCGTAGATGTGGCAGTCGCCGCCGGTCCAGATGAACTCGCCCACCTCGAGCCCCACCTGCTGCGCCACCATGTGCGTGAGCAGGGAGTAGGAGGCGATGTTGAACGGCACGCCCAAAAACAGGTCGGCACTACGTTGGTAGAGCTGGCAGCTGAGCTTGCCGTCAGCGACGTAGAACTGGAACAGCAGGTGGCACGGCGGCAGTGCCATGTTGCCGAGTTCGCTGACGTTCCAGGCGGAGACGATGTTGCGGCGCGAATCCGGATCCGTGCGCAGCAGTTCGACGGCGTTCGCGATCTGGTCGATGTGCTGGCCGTCGGGCGTGGGCCAGGAGCGCCACTGGACGCCGTAGACGGGGCCCAGCTCGCCCTGGGGATCGGCCCACTCGTCCCAGATCGTCACGCCGTTGTCGGTGAGGAACCGGGTGTTGGAATCGCCGCGCAGGAACCACAGGAGTTCGTACGCGACCGACTTGAAGTGGACGCGCTTGGTGGTGATGAGGGGGAAGCCGCGGGACAGGTCGTAGCGCAGTTGGTGCCCGAACAGGCTCCGGGTACCCGTGCCCGTGCGGTCGGACTTGGGGGTGCCCTGTTCCAGGACCAGGCGCAGCAGGTCCTCGTACGGGGTGGGGACGGTCATGAGGGGCAGTCTACTGAGAATTCGTCCCGGCCCTAGTCGTGGCCCGGCGCGGCCTGGTATGGCGGGGCCCCGGGCGGGGGCGGCGAGAGTGCGATGCCGGGGCGGCGCGGCTAGTCCCGCGGGGGCTCAGACGTGCGCTGGCATGTGCTCGGCGACGGCCGCCAAGACCTGCTCGGTCAGATCCGGCCGACACACGAGGATGTCGGGGGAGTAGGTCTTGGACTTGTTGAACTTGATCGGAGAACCGTCCAGGCACGAGGCGTGCAGGCCCGAGGCCAGGGCCACCGCGACCGGCGCTGCCTGATCCCACTCGTGCTGGCCACCGGCATGGAGGTAGACGTCCGCGTCGCCGAGCAGCACCGACAGCATCTTGGCTCCCGCCGACCCCATCGGCCGCACGGTCAGGCCCAGCGCGTCCGCGACCTCCCGGGCCCCCTCCGGCGGGTTGTTCCGGCTGATCACGATTTTTCCGGAGCTGGGCCCGTTGACGTGGTCCACCTGGTCCGAGCGGAACACCCGCCGTGCGTCGGGCAGGCCGACCGAGGCGAGGACCGGAACGCCGTCCTCGACCAGCGCCACGTGCACCGACCAGTCGGAGCGGCCGGTGGAGAACTCCTTGGTGCCGTCGATCACGTCGATGATCCACACGCGCGACTTGTCGAGCCGGGACAGATCGTCGGCGACGCCCTCGGACAGGGTGCCGTCGTCCGGCCGGTGCCCCGAGAGCACCTCGTCGGTCCAG
>NZ_JAALDM010000050.1 GCF_014144865.1 Dietzia aerolata
CCCCTACTGATGCCGGGATTGTGGGGGTTGGGGCCGGGGTCTCGGCGGGGGCTGGGGCTGGGGATTCGGCTGGGGCTGGCGATGGTGGGCCCGCCGCGCTGGTGCTGCCCGGGCCGGACGGGACGTCCGTGACGATCGGGCTCGCGCGGCCGGTGGAGGCGTCCGTGCCGGGGTTCCCGTGGACTCGTGCCGTGCCGCGAGAGGTGAGCGAGGTGCGGCTACACGTGGATGATCCCGAGGCTGCGGTTCGGGAACTGGTGCGCGCTGGCGACGGCTTGCATAAGGCGGAATCAGCTCATTTAAGGAAGTGAGGCCGAAACGCCTTATCGGCTCAGATGAACCACAAGGTCGCCCAGTTGTAACCCATCTTGAGCGAACCGATGAAGGCATCCGCCGGATTGTCGGGACGGATCCATGACGGGGACCCGACGGAGGTGTGTGAGAAGTCGAAGATCTCGGTGAGGCCATTGTTGACGGCCACCACCGACGAGTCGATGAATCCCATCAGAATCTCCCTTGTTCGCTTTCAAGTTGAAGCGAGAACGGTTCGGACACTCTGGAAATCGCGCTAGGCAGGCGGAGTGTTACCACTGGTCACTTGATGCTTGCGGCGGGAGGGATTCGGCGGGAGGGATTCGGTGTGAGGGACTCTGCGCTCTGCAGATGTTGTAACCGGAGTGACCGCAGGCTTCGCATGATTGCCCTCGGCCAGCCCGCCGGCGACCGAGTAGGCGGAGTTCGTCGACGAGTTCAGTGCTTGGTTGAGGGGGTGGTTGGCCTCGTCGTCGACGTAGGAATTTCACGCCCCTTCCCACCGACGCCCGACCCGCGACACACGGTGACAGACACCGGCAGCGGAAGGTTGGAACCCATTGCGCGACGGTGGTGCGCGGGCGAGAATTCCGACACCACCAGCCCGTGACTACGACTGCACTCGCGACGGGAGCGCCCGACGATGCCATCCCGCTTGACCGGTTCGCGCACACGGTCCACCCCGGCCCGGACAGCTCTGAGCTCGGCCCTGGCACTGGTGTTGCTCACCGCATCGACGGCGTGCGCCGACTTCTCCCGCGACGTCTACATGGGCGACTCCGGCAAGCACCTGAGCCGCACGGACCTCGAGAATCGGCCGTCGTATGACGACGCCGTGGCACGGTACGACGAACTCCGTGCCGGAATCCAGGAGGTCGTCACGTCAGCCATGCCGCATGCCAAGGAGATCAGCAGGCCAGGGGGCGAGAAGGCCAGATGCAGCATCGACGTTGAATCTGTGGAGCTCGCCGATGTCACGTCCCGCTATGTCTATCGCGCGTGGGGCGTTCAGGCGCGGCCCACCGAAGAGGAGTGGACGGAGATTCTGGAAGGGATTTCGCCGCTGCTCGAGGAGCATGACTTCGACACGATCAACATGGACGCCGAGATTGGCAATGTCCGACGGGTTGCCGTGGAGGATCGGTACGGTGCTTCGCTCGCCCTCTCTTATGACAAGGCCCTCGCGGTCTCGCTCATGACCGGGTGCCACTTGACCGAAGAGTGACAGCCGCCAACGATTGCTGGCACGACACCAAGGAGCTCGCGATGAAATACGGGATGCACAGCGACATCGACGGGGACCTTCTCCTGCACGCCGACGACCCGTCGACCGACCAGTGGGTGGTGCAGGCCAAGTGGTCAGGCGACAGTGAGTTCAGGGTTTGCGAGCCCATCAAGAACGAGTACTTCTACGGGACCGGCTCCTCGGCCAGAAACGCCTGGTTTATTGACGGCGCCACGACCATCAGGATCACCGACTCGGAAGGCCATACGACGGAGCACGCCGGGCGCGCGTACCCGGTCATTCGCTCCGGCTGGTTTGAGTGGCCGCCGGTGGATGAGGAACCCGCCTGAGGGCTGGCGGATCAATTTACGATCCGGCCGATCGCCAGGATTTTCGTTATACGATTTGTTCGTGGTGACTGACGACCAGATCCAGGAGTGGGCAGACGAAGCCGAAACCGGCTACGACGTCGAGAAACTCACACGGCGTGGGCGCGGACGCCCCGGCCGCGGCGCTGAGCCGATGCAGGTCGTAGCGGTGCGTCTGACAGTCGAGGAGCGTGAAGCACTCGACAAGATGGCCGAGAAAGCGCACATGTCGCGCTCGGAAACGATCCGCCGTGCACTGGCAGATTTTGCGGGCGCCTCACACGAGAAGTGGATTTGGTCCGGATCCACTCGATAAACGTGGGCCAAACCCTCTTCGCGATGGATGTACCGGTGGTGTTGCCAGCTGATGGGCGAGGGCATGGCGGTGTTGTCGTCGTCGTCAAATCTCTTTTTGGCGCGGTGAGCGGCCCACCGAGGGCGACCACCTGCAGGTCCCACCCACCGGCGACATGGCACTCCAGGCCAAATACGCACGAGCCTGACGCGAGTCGTTTCGAGCCCCGGCCCGCACTCTCCGCCCGTCGACCTGCGGACACTCCCCCGACAAACGCGACTTGTATGCGAGTAAAAACTCGCGTCATAGTTTTCCCATGACCACCACCCTGTACCCAGGCCGTCACCGCTCCGCCGAGGAACGCTCCGAGCGCATGGGGCGCACGCTGAGGCGCGTCGCCAAGGTCGACCAGATCGACGAGCAGCTCATGGACCGCATCGGGCGGGGCTACATGGAGCCCGACGAGCTCGGCTCCCGCCTGGCCAAGGCGATGCGCAAACGCAAGGGCGAGCCCGGCGCCGTCACCTACCGCGAGCTGAGCCAGGCGCTGGAGATCGGCTCCGCCGGCCTGCGCGAGCGCGAAGCCGGCGGTGAGGCCGTGGCGCCGGTGCTGATCGAGTACCTCGAGACGCTTGAGGACACCCCGGACTGGGTCGACTGGGAGCAGATCGCGCGCGGCCAGAAGGCGTACCTCAAGTTCGGGCAGAACGCCGCGGACGTGCTTCTACAGCTGTCGTTGATCGGCGGCTACCGCTTCGGCGGCCCCACCGACCTGCTCGTCCAGACCGGCGGACTGACCGGCGGCACCACCCTGCGACGCCTGGCGGAGACCCAGCACTGGGCCACCTCCCTGGCCTTCCCCGGCGACCTCAACCCGCACGCCAAGGCGTGGCGACTGACCGGCCACGTGCGCGCGATGCATGCGGTGGTCAGTGACTCGATGGAGTCGCGCTGGGACATCGAGCAGTGGGGCCTGCCCATCAACCAGACCGACCTCGCCTCCACGCTCGGCCTGTTCGACGCCGTGGTGCTGCTCGGCGTCCGGACGCTCGGCGTGCCCGTCAGCCGCCAGGACTCCCGCGACATCATGCACCTGTGGCGCTACGTCGGGTGGCTGCTCGGGGTCGACGACGACTTCCTCGTCAACCGCGAACGCGAACGGCACGTCCTCAACTACCACATCCTCATGGCCCAATCCGGCATGACCGAGGCCGGCCCGCAGCTCACCCAGGCCCTGGTCCAGGCGCACCAGAACCGATTCCGCAGCGGGCCGCTTCCGAAGTTCCAGGGCTGGTTCGCGCGCGAGCGGCTGCTGAGCATGCTCACCGTCTTCCTGGGGCGTGACTCGATGGCCGAGTTCGGCCTGCCCGTCCGCCCGCCGTGGGCGCACCTGTACCTGACCGCTCTCAATACGCTGAGGTACCGGACTCCGGTGGGGCGCGCGTTCCTCGATCGGTGGGGCCGGTACGTCTACACGAGGCAGGAACGCGAGACGTTCGGCAAGGCCAAGGCGGATATCGGGCGGCCCAAGACGGACTGAGTGTAGAGGCGCGCTCCGGCGAGTGAAGTCGGACCGGCTTGCGAGTTCGGGTCGATTGTCCAACTGGGCCAGCACTATTGACGTGCCATTTCGCCAGCCCTAGCGTGAGGCACAGCCCCGCTGCACCACCGAAGGCGCGGCACGACGAAAGGTGTCACTCATGGGCTCGTTCGGAGATATGGCCGGAAGCATCATCATCGGCGTTGGAGGCGTGGTCAACATGATGCTGGCCGCCGTCGGATCAGGCGGGCTGGCCGGCTCGCTGTCCGAGAACGTTTACCTCCCTCTCCTGGGCTCGCTCGCACCCGACTTCGTTATCTGACGTCGGGGCAGTGAGCGTCGGCTGTCGGCGCGACCGCACTACGTCGCCCGCTCCGCACAGCCCGGGCGATCACATCCGAGAGAAGCCGCAGGCCACGAATTGGTGGCCTGCGGTTTCGTTGTCTCAGGATCGGAAGGGCTCACCACCGCAGTGCAGGCTCAGCTCAACCTGGACCGCAGCGTCTGCCCGTCACGGAAAGCCGGCTTCCCGTCGGCCCCATGGCGATGCCGCTTGGGGTCACGGGACGCCCGGCGAAGATCGCGCAGCAACTGCCCAGTGCGACGTTCGTCGAGCTCCTCCACGGCCGCCCGATACGAGCCGGGGGCGTGGGGATCGAAGTCCGGCAGACCAACGACAGCCCGGTGCCACCGCAGCAGCTCGAGGAAGTCCGTCTCCCCTACCTGCTCCGCGGCGCGACGAATCTCCTCCAGCAGCTCGGTCATGGCGCGGACGGTACCGCCGACATACGACACCGATCAGGCCCCGAACCAGGCCCTACCCAGCTCGGCGTACCGCCCGCCGGCAGCGAGCAACTCCTCGTGCGTGCCCGACTCCACGATGCGACCGCGCTCCATGACGAGAATCCGGTCTGCGGCCGCGGCCTGACTCAGCCGGTGCGCCACCACCAGCCCGGTGCGTCCCTCCAGGACGGCCGCGGCTGAGGCGTCGAGCCTGCGCGCGCCGGCGGACCCGGCCTCGGCGGTGGCCTCGTCGAGGATCACCACGTCGGGGTCCGCGAGCTCGACCCGCGCCAGCGCGATCATCTGACTCTGCATCGGGTCGAGCTGGTGCCCGCCCTCGCCGATCACGGTGTCGACGCCGTCGGGGAGGTCGCCCACCCAGTCGGCCCCGACCTTGCGGAGCGCGGCGTGCACCTCGGCCATACCCGCCTCGGGGCGCGGCGCGCGCACGTTCTCCGCCAGAGTCGTGGCAAAGGTGTGCACCTCTTGGGAGACCATCGTGACGTGCCGGCGCAACGCCACCGGGTCCGCGTCGGCCAGTGGCACACCGCCCAGCGACGCGGAGCCGCGCATGGGCACCACCAGGCCCGCAGCAACCAGCGCCAACGTGCTCTTGCCGGCGCCGGTGGTGCCCACCACCGCAACCACCTCGCCCGGCGACAGCGTCAGGTCGATGCCGTCGAGCGCCGGGATGCCCTCCATCCCCGAGGCCTCGGCGTCGTAGGAGTGCGAGATCCCCACCAACTCCAGCGGCCCGGGCTGCGGAACCGCCGTGCGCTCGGGCACGTCCATGTTGATGACCCCGACCATCCGCACGAGCGACGCACCCGCGGACTGCACCTGATCCGCCATACCCACCAGCGCGCCGATCGGGTTGAACAGCCGGTGGAACAACAGTGCGGCAGTCGTGACGGCACCCGCGGTGATCACCCCGAAGTCCACCAGGAAGAAACCCACAACCAGCAGCAGCGCGAGCACCGTGACTTCGGCACGGTTGTTGCGACTGAATGCCTGGGTGATGAACCGGAAAACCGTGATCGACAGGTCCCGGGCGTGCCCGGAGGCGCCCGTGATCCGGTCGAGTTCGGAGTCCCGGGCGTCAAAGGCGTGGAGGGTGCGCGCGCCGGTGATGCCGCCGAGGAGTCGGCTGGCACGGGCGCCGAACGCGGCGCGCTCGGCGGCATAGATCGGCCCCGACCGAGGCAGATACCAGCGCAGCGTCGACCAATACATCGGTAGAGCCACGAGCCCCACCAGTCCGAGCCGCCAGTCCACCGCGAGCAGTCCGATCCCGGACACCACCACGGTGAACGTCGACTGCACCACGAGCGGGATCACGGATGTCGCGGCCTCGCTGATCTCGCGGGCATCCTCGGCCACGCGGGAGACCAGGTCGCCGGTCTCGGTGCGCTCCATCTGCGCGGCCCCGAGCTGCAGCGAGCGGTCCATCACCTGCTCACGCAGCTCCGCCACCGTCGGCTCGGTGAGCCGGGCGAGCCACGTTTGCCCCGCCCACGTCGAAATCGCGCCCACGACGCCGGCCACGGCGATCGCGGCGGCGCCCACCAGAACCACGCGTCCGTCCGAGGCGCCGGGCAGCACGTCGACGAGCCACCCCACCACCCACGGCGCGACCAGCCCAGCGGCCGAGCCGATCAGCCCGGCAAGGCCCACCAGCGCGAGGTACCCGCGTCGCTGTCGCAGCAGCGGCCACAGCACCGCCCACGACTCGCGCGCACTGGCCAACGGCAACGTCCGGTCGGCCCGCTCGGTCACGTCGGCGCCGCTCATCGATCCACCACCGTCCGGTAGGAGTCCGAGCCCTCGCGCAGCTCCTCGTGCGTCCCGCCAACAACCTCGCCGCGCGCGGGCAGATGCACCACCCTGTCGGCCAGCGCGAGGAACGGCGGCGACGACGTCACCAGAACCGTCGTCTGCCCCTCCCGCCTGGTGCGCAGCGCGTGCACGGCCTGCGCGATCTCCCATTCGGTCACCGCGTCCACGGCACTGGTGGGCTCGTGCAGCACGAGCAGGTCGGGGACGGCGTGCAGGGCGCGGGCGAGCGCGATCCGCTGCCGCTGCCCGCCGGACAGGTTGCGCCCGGCCTCCCGCACCTCGTGGTCGAGTCCCGCGGGCAGGTGTTCCACGATCTCCGCGACGGCCGACGCCTCCAGCACGTCGCCCGCGATGGGCGCGTCCCCGTGGAGCAGCGCGATGTTGGAGCGGATCGTCCCCGCGAACATGTCGACGCGATGCGGCGCCACCACCACGTGCCCTGCGAGGTCCGGCACGAGCTCGCGTCGCGAGAATCCGCCGAATCTGACCGGGTCGGTGTCGTCACCGTTTCCGGGGTCACCGTGTCCGGAAAGATTGTTGACGACGACGACGGCGTCGCCCGGCTGTTCAGTCACCAGGCAAAGGAATTCCCCTGCTCGGACTTCCATCTCGATGCACCGGCCATCGGCCAGCTTCAGCCCGTGCACCTCGAGAGTGGCACTCGCGGGCGTCTCGGTCCCGGACTCGTCCACGTCCGCCGAGTTCTGCAAGTCGACCAGCCGTTGAGCGGCTCCGTGCGAGCGGGCGTAGATACCCACGGCCATGGTGATGGTCCGCACGGGCTCCTCGAAGAACACGGCCACACCCACCACGGAGATGAGCGTGCCAATCTCCATGTCGCCGGACAGGACGCGGTAGCCGGCGGCGAGCAACACCAGCGCCAGCACGACGGCCATGCCGAGCGAGCCGATCCCCGCGACGCGCCCCTCACGCTCGGAGGTCACGGTGCCCGCGTCGGCGGCAGCCTGGGAGGCGACGCGGTACTGCTCGGCAGCCCATTTTTCGCCACCGCCGGCTTTGAGGACGCGCAATCCGGTCATGATGTCGGTGGCGCGGCTGCTGGCCTCGCCGATCGCGGCCTGCTGTGCGGTGCTGTGCCGGGAGATCGCGCGGCTGGGCAGGGCGACGAGCACCAGGCTGACGGGCACGCCGATCAGCACGATCAGTCCCACGATCCAGTCAGTGAGCAGCAGGTAGATCGAGATGCCCACGATCCCGATCAGCGCGGACCCGCCCAGCGCGATCTGCCGGAAGATCAGGGACGCCACGTCGGCGTCGGCGGAGCACACCGAGAGCACGCTGCCGGCGCTGGTGCCGTCCATTGCGCGACGCCTGGTCAGCGGCACCTGGGTCGCCTCGACCCGCAGGTCGTGCGCCTCCTCGTGGAGTGCCCGGTTGCTCATCCGCGCGCCGAATCGGTAGCTGTAGCTGAGCACCACGAACAGCGCGATCAGCCCCAAGATCCACAGCAGTAGAGCCTGCCGGTCCAGCGGGATGATCGCCCGGTCGACGATCTGCCCGATCGCGATCGGTACCAGCGCCTCGCAGACCTGCCACATCGTCATGAGCACCAGGCCGGGCACCACGAGCCGCCACCGACGCCGCACTGCCCGCATGAGCAGCCCATTCGCGCTTTCGGGCGCCGAGCCCTCACTCCTCGATGTGGGTCCCGCCATGTGTAGAGCTCCCGCCGCCGGTGGTCTCGGCGCTCGGGTGTCGCCGCCCACGACAGGTTAGTGTCGCCTAACACCCACACGCCATCTGCCCCTCGGCAAGTCCTCGAGCCCCTCCCCGAGCCCCTCCCTGCTCACCCGGAGGCCCGGTTCGCCCCTCTGATTACAGTTCGCCTGCCCGAGTGCGAAAGACCCGCACAATCGAGAGTGTTTTCCGCCTTCGGACAGGTCTTTCGACTCAGATGCCCCCGGCAATGGACGTGACCCAGTGCCCGGCCTGGTCGAGCGAGCCGAGGAATGCCTCGACCGGGTCCTGCGGCTGAGGCTGCGGATAGGGGTACAGGATCGTGCTGAAGTTGAAGAAGTTGACTAGGGATCCCATGGGGTTGAGGGTCGAGAGATCGATTGAGTCCATGTCCGCTCTCCGAATCTGGTGCGATGCGCGGCCTGTCGAGATGCGCTCTGTCACTCCTACTGTCGCGCACACGGCCGGCGATGTTAACCCGATCACAGTGAGAAACCCACTACGATAATCGATATGGTCCGCGCCCCGGCCCGGACCCCAGCGCGCTCCAGCGCAGCCCGCAAACCCACAACCCGCTAAGGCGCCGTCGTCCCCACCGAGTACGCGGCGGCCGAATCGCGCACGCGCATGACGTAGTCCTGCGACGCGTTGTACGCGAGGATCGCCTTCTGCCAGTTCTCGGCCACCGACAGGTCTCCGCCATTTTCGCACAACAGCCTGGCGGCGGCGATCGCGGCGTCGTCGATCTGGTTCGGGTCGGCGACCCCGTCCCCGTTGGCGTCGCGGCCGTACTTGGCCCACGATTCGGGGATGAACTGCATGGGCCCCACGGCGCGGTCGTGGTCGGGGTCGCCGTCCCAGCGTCCGCCGTCGGTGTCGGGGATGTCGGCGAATCCCGGGGAGCCGTCGAGTTTGATGCCGATGATCGGCGGGAGCGCGAAGCCGTCGTCGTTCAGGGACGCTCCGCGATACCGACCGTGACGGGTTTCCACGTGCCCGATCCCCGCGAGGGTGGTCCAGGTGAGGTTGCATTCGGGCCGGGTCTGCCGCATGGTTTCGGCGGCGTTGCCGTAGGCGGCGAGCGCGGCGCGCGGGATGTTCATCGGCTCGTTGATGCTGGTCGCCCAGTCCATGAGCTGGAGCGAGGTGCGGCCGGGTGCGTTGATGTCGACGGTCGGCACGGGTGCGCCGGCCGCCGGCGGAATCCCGGGCGGAATGGGCGGTGGCGCCTCACGGGTGGGGCCATAGGAGCACGACGACGACAACGTCGCCACCACCAGCAGGCCCGCAGTCGCTGTGGTGACGCGCCGGGCGCGATTGAATCGAGTGAACATCGCAGGTAAGTCTGCCCGAGCCGGGGTCGGCCGTGCCTCGGGGGATACCCGGATTCCGCGCGGGCCGGGCGTGATTTCGGCCTCACTCACCGCCGACTGCGAATTAGCCGTGCCGCCTCAGCCTGCACCGATCCCGCAGTGCCCCGATCCCGCAGGCAACGAATCAGCTGGCCCCGAATCCCCCGGCCATCGCACTGAGTTCATCCAGCAGCGCCTCGCGGCTGATGCCCGGCTGGTCGAGCACCCAGCGCACGGCCACGTTCTCCACCGCCATGACGATCACCCAGGCCCGTGCACTCGGGTCGCGCGCCGTGACTCCCGAGGCCGACAGGTACACGGCGAGCAGTTCACGCACCCGGTTCTCGAGCGAGTGCTGGGCCGCACGGTGTCGGACGGCCGGGAGTTCCTCCCACACAATGCGCAGCAGCCCGGCGTCGGACTCGATCGCGGTGAGCAGTGCGTCGGCAATCGCGCGCACGGTTCCGGGGTCCTTGACGTCGACGGGCCCGGTTGCCGCGAGCGATGCCGCGACCCGGTCCGAGATCTCCGCCGACCAGCGGTCCATCACCTCGGTGACCAGCGCCGACTTATCCGGAAAGTATTGGTACAGCGACCCCGGGCTGACAGCCGCCTCGTCGGCCACCCGGTTCGTGGTGAACGATTCGTATCCGTCGCGCACGAGCACAGTGCGGGCCGCCTCGATGATTCGCTCGACCATTGCCCGCGATCGCGCCTGCTGGGGAACCCGTCTCATGAATGCGAAGTGTATGCGAGCAATCACTCGCGTGAGCGCACTCGTCGCCCACTGGCGCCCAGTGCCGTACGCAGACCCGGCTTCCCACGGCATGCCACCATTGACCCCGCCCGCGCGTCACCCAGGAAGCCCCGTGCCCCACGCAGGAGATTCCAACCCCAAGGCTGTCACCCTGATCCGCTCGGACTCCCTGGCCGTCACCCCGGGCTACGCGTACGCGGCCACCGCCCCCGCCGAATCACGGCTGATCTTCCTTGCCGGCTCCTGTCCCCTGAACGCCGATGGCTCGACCCACGGCACGGGCGACATCGCAGCGCAGGCAGCCAAGTGCATCGAGAACATGACGGTCGCACTGTCCGAGGCTGGCGCCACCCTCGCTGACGTGATCTCCACCCGGGTCCTGGTCGCATCCTCGCACCAGGCCGACCTCGCGACCGCATGGAACAAGGTGCGCGAGGCCTTCGCCGATCATGAGCCCCCGAGCACCCTGATCGGCGTGGCCGCTCTGGGCTACGACGGTCAACTGGTCGAAATCGAGGCGGTGGCCGCCACCGTCGACATATGAGGCGAAAACAGCACATTTTCATAGATGCGGCGAATCCACCTCATGTCGCAGAAGTGTGGCACCATCACCACATGTTCGTGTTGACGATCGACCAGCGACACAGCCGCACCAGTAAGGACCGGGTACCGGCCCTGCTCAAAGCTCTCGCCGATGTCCGGTGCGTCTCCGCATTCGAGCGCACGGCCGGCGACGAGGTCCAGGGCCTGCTCGACGATCCGGCCGCGGTCCGCGACGCGCTCCTCACCACACTGCGTCAGGGTGACTGGCACTGCGGGGTCGGGGTCGGGGAGGTCGACGACGACTCGTTTGCCACCGGCACCCGAGCCGGCCGGGGTCCCGCGTTTCTGGCCGCGCGTGATGCGGTCGAAGCGGCTAAGTCCATGCCCGGCTCCGTCGCGGTGCGCGTCCCCTCGGGAACAGAGGCCGAATCGTGGGCAGCCGACTGCGAGGCCGTGTGGACTCTCGTCGCCTCACTCGTGCTCGGTCGGACCGAGGCGCAGTGGCGGGCGGTGGACGCCGTCGACCGCTCCCCTACCCAGGCCGCCGCCGCAGAAGAACTCGGCATCACGCCCACGTCGGTCGCCGGCGCTCTACGCCTGTCGCACATCCGTGAGGAGCGGGCCGCCTACCCCGTGCTCGACAGACTGCTTGCAGAAACGAACGCCGCCGCGACAGTGGCCACCCCCCGGAAAGGAGATCGCTGATGAGCTCCTGGCCGGAATGGCTCGCGGTGGCCGTGGTGGCGATCCCGACTCTGATCATCTCGGCGGCGATCGGCTCCCCCATCGCCTCACTCGTTCTCCGCTCGGCGCGTGTGCCCGAGGTGCCGACCGTGGACGTCACCGGCGACGAGCGCACGCCGGTGGTGAGTCGCCGCGAGAATTCGTCTGTCAGCGGCGATGCTCGCGAGGTGCTGCGCGGCGGGATGTGGATCGGCATCCTCGAGCGCGTGGGCCTGACCGCCGCGATCCTCGCGGGCCGGTTCGAGCTCGCCGCCGTGGTGGTGGCGATCAAGGCCCTGGGCCGGTACCCCGAAATCCGGGAGAACCCGGCAGTGAGCGAGCGGTTCATCATCGGCACGCTCACCTCCCTGCTCGTGGCGGCCGCCTGCGGCACGATCGGTCTGGCCATCCTCGGCGCAGTCCGCTAGAGGCGCTTAGGTCTTCGGGAAGAAGAGACGTAAACTTCTACTCATGAACGGCAATCGTGGCAGTGACATGTCCGGTCTCGGCGGACCCCAGCCATCCGGACCATCAGGCCACGGCTCCTTTGCACCCGGCCCTGGCGGCCAAACACCCACAGGTGGACAGCCGACGTTCGGCCCCCAGCAGCCCCCTGGCAATCAGCCAGCCTGGACCGGACAACCCGGCTACGGCGGGCAACCACCCTTTGGTGGGCAACCGCCCTACCCAGGTCAGCCTGACTTCGGCGGTCCACCGCCACAGCAGGCACCGAAAAGCAGCAAGACTCTTGTGATCGTGTTGATCGCGATCCTCGGTGTCCTCGTCCTGGCGGTTATCGGGGTGTTCGCGGCAATTCTGATCGCTGGTTCCTCCAGCGCTGCGACTGCCTACGAGAAGTGTTCGGAACTGGTCCCAGAGTCTACTGCTGCGACCCTGTCAGCGGACGAGCGATCGATTTTCTACAGTTCCGGATCAACCCCATACTCCGAGGATTTCCAGATGCTCGATTGCCTCCTGGAAACGACTGGTGCACCCAGCGCCGTCGATTCGCGAATGGGCCACACTCGGGCGCTCGACGGCACCCAGGATGCTGAGTGGGACAGATGGTCTGCCTTCTGGACCTACCACCCGGACGCCGGACTGGACGTCACCTTCACTGCGGAGTGAGGTCAATGACCGAACCTGCCGCGCTTGCGCGGCAATTGCACCACCCCCTCAACCGCTGTGACCTGAACCGATGAACCAACCCCGCAGCGGCACGTAGTCTCGTCCGCACGATGTTCACAACGGTGCTGATACTGCTGCTGGGAATCGTGACGATCCTCGCGATCATCGCGGCGAACGGCTACTTCGTAGCGCAAGAGTTCGCCTACATGTCCGTCGACCGCAACAAGATGGCCGCCCAGGCCGACGCCGGGGACGCGGCCGCCGCGCGCGTTCTCAAGGTCACCGAACGCACCTCGTTCATGCTGTCGGGCGCCCAGCTCGGCATCACCGTGACGGGCCTGCTCGTGGGCTACGTGGCCGAGCCGATGATCGGCGCTTCGCTCGGCGAGCTGCTGGGGGTCGCGGGCGTGCCCACGGCGGTCAGCGTCAGCGTCGGCACGGTGCTCGCGCTCGCGGTGGCGACGATCGTGCAGATGATCTTCGGCGAGCTCTACCCCAAGAACCTCGCCATCGCGGCCCCCGATCCCCTGGCCCGCGCGCTGGCCCGCTCCACCACCATCTACCTCGCGCTGTTCGGGTGGCTGATCGTGGTGTTCGACCGCGCCTCCAACGGGCTGCTGCGGCTGGTCAAGGTGGAGCCCGCCGAGGACCTGGATTCCTCGGCCACGGCGGAGGATCTGGAGCGTATCGTGGCGGACTCCCGCGCGAGCGGCGAGCTGCCCGAGCAGCTGTCGATGCTCATCGACCGGATCCTCGACTTTCCCGACCGCAACGTCGAGCACGCGATGATACCCCTCACCCAGACCCGCACCGTGGCCCCCGACCGCACGGTCGCCGAGGTCCGCGAACTCATGGCCCGCGAGCATTCCCGCTACCCGGTGGTCTCCGCGGAGTTCGAGCCGCTAGGCGTCATCCAGCTCGCCGACCTCCTGCGCACGCGCGCCGAGCCGAACACCCCGGTCTCGGAGCTCATGCGCCCGCCGGTCGTGCTGCCCACGCTGATGCCGCTGCCGGACGCGCTGTCCACGCTCACCGAAGCCCGCACGCAGCTCGCGGCGGTGGTGGACGAGTACGGCGGGTTCGCCGGAATCCTCACGGTCGAGGACATGGCCGAGGAACTGGTCGGCGAGCTCACCGACGAGCACGACGACGACTTCGACAACGTCATCGTCGCCGACGACGAGGACGCCGGCATCTGGCGCATCGACGGCCACGTGCACATCGACGAGATCGAGCGCGCCCTCGGCCACCAGCTCCCCCACGGCGATTTCCAGACCATCGCGGGCCTGGTCATCGCCACGCACCGCGAACTCCCCGACGCCGGCCAGGTCGTGCGGGTGGAACTGCCGGTGGAGCCGCGCGAGGTGGTCACCGACGATCCGCGCCGCCACGCGCTTGACATCGAGGTGCTCGAGGTGGCCAACCGGGTGCCGGCGAAGGTGCTGGTCCACGTGGTCGAACTGGACGACGACGACAACCCCGTCAGCACAGCCGACAACAACGGTGCCGACCACAACCATGACGACGACGACAACGCCGACCGCGATGCCCCGGCCGACCGCAGCAGCGACGCCCACGGCATGAGCGATCTTCCAGGCGAGCCCGACGCCCGAGGTGAATCCGGCGACGAGGCGGGCCGTTGACTATGAGCAATCCCGGTGTTGTCGTCGTCGTAACCCTTGCTCTTATCGTGGCGAGCGCATTCTTCGTCATGATCGAGTTCTCCCTGCTCGGGGCGCGGAGGCACCGGCTCGAGGTGGACGCCGACCGCAGCGCCTCGGCCCGGGCCGCCATCCGCGGGATCGACGAGCTGACCGTCATGTTGGCCGGCGCGCAGCTCGGCATCACCGCCTGCACCTTCGCGCTGGGCGCGGTGACCAAACCCGCCGTCGACGCGTGGCTCGGACCCGCGCTGGGCTCGCTCGGGGTGCCCGGCGGGATCGCGGACACCGCGGCGTTCATCCTGTCGCTGCTGCTGGTGACGTTCCTGCACCTGGTCGTGGGCGAGATGGCGCCCAAGTCGTGGGTGATCGCCGCGCCGGAGCGGGCCGCGCGGCTGATCGGGCTGCCCTCGCGCGCGTTCATCTGGGTGTTTAGGCCGCTGCTGGTGTGGGTCAACCGCATGGCCAACCGGCTGGTCGCGGCCAGTGGAGTGGAGCCCGTGGACAGCGCCGCCGTCGGTGGGCAGAACGCCGACACCATCCGGCATCTGGTCGAGCACTCGGCGTCGGTCGGGGCGCTGGAATCGTCCATTCACTCCCCGCTCGCCGGGGCGCTGGACCTGGAATACCTGACCGTCGGCTCGCTCGTGGACACCGGCCGCGCCCCCACCGCCGTCGCGCCGGACGCCACGGTGGAGCAGGTGCAGGACGCGGCCGCGCGCACCGACCACATGCGGATCCTCCTGCTGGATCGGGCCTCGGCGCCTACGGGCGCGGGGACGTCGGGCGCGGCGCACTCCGGCCAGCCCGAGGTGGTGCACGTGCGCGACACCCTCCTCGAACCCGCCGACGCTCCCGCGCGCCCGCTCGCGCGATCAGCGATGCCGCTCGAGAAGGACACCCCTGTCTACGAGGCGCTTTCCCTCGCGCGTTCCAGCAGTGAGCAGCTGATGGTGGTGATGGACGGCGAGGAGTTCCTGGGCGTGATCACCGTGAGCGACATCCTGCGCAAGATCCTGCCCGAGCCCCGGACGGCCGGCGCGAGCGCCGAGTAGCTAGCCAGCGCGAGCCCCGCATCACCGGTCAGCGCGTGCCCCAAGCCACCGGCCGGTGCCCACAATCGTGGTTGGCCGGGGCGGGGGTCGGCATAGTCTTGACGGCATGGTGACCATCCGGACTGCACGCTCAGCTGACGCGAAGGAGGTCGCGGCGCTTCTCACAGAAGCCTTCAGCGGCGATCCCGCGTGGTCGCTGTACTACCCGGACCCCGCGACCCGGCCGCGCAAGCTCGAGGCCCACTACCGTCACCGCGTGCAGCGCCACCCCCGGCTCACTGACTTGGCCGAGCTCGACGGACAGCTGGTCGGCGCGCTGCTCTGGGAGGCGCCGCGCAGTGACTCCCGCCCGGCCGCGATCTGGCATGCGGTCAAGCGCGCCACGCAGCGCATCGCGAGCCGGATGCCTGGCGGCCGCGGCATCGCCCATACCCTCGCGGTGGAGGTGTATCGGCCCAAGGCTCCGCACTGGTATCTGCACGACATCGCCTCCAGCCCCCGGGCCCGCGGGAAGGGCGTCGGCTCGGCGCTGCTCGAGCACCGTCTCGGCATCATCGACGCCAACACGGTCACGATCGCGTCCCTGGAGGCGACGTCCCCGGGCAGCCGCCGCCTGTACGAGCGCTTCGGGTTCGAGGCGGTCGGCACGGCCACCACCGGCACGGACACGGAGTCGACGATCATGGTCCGTCGGCCGGACTGATCTGGCCTGACAGCTCCCGCCTGACCGACCCAGCCCGACAGACCCGGCCAAGCCGTATCGCCTGATGGCGGCACGATGTCGTACGAGACGACTAGCGTGCAGGACATGAGCGACGATCAGCGCCGGGACGAACTCCAACGCGATGACTCCCCCGGTCAGGCGTGGGCGGATTTCGCCGAGCAATTCGCGTACGAGGCCATGTCGCTGGATGCGGAGGAGATGATGTCGATCCCCGTCTACCCCGGCCAGGGCGACGGCTCGCCGCGGATCAGCGCGTACCTCCACGATGTGGAGGAGGTCGTCTTCCTCGAGGTGTCGAGCAATGAGACGCTGCCGCCGGAGACCCACCTGTCCGCGGAGCAGATCGACCAGCTCCTCAACCTGGGCTGGGCCCCGCCGTCCGCGCCGAAGGACGACCTCCATATCGACTCGTTCCACGTCGTGGGACCCACCACGAGTCTCGACGAGATGGCCCAGCTCGTCGTGGACACGCTTCAGTCCGTCTTCGGGATCCCCCACCCGTCCTTCCTCCTGCCGGCGCGGTCGGAGGACCGGATCCACGATCAACAGTCGACCGACGAGCCGCTCGAGGATCCGCACGCGGGCGAGGAACTGCTGCCGATCGACGAGGCGTACCACCCCGCTGACGCGGCGGACCTGGAGTGGGCGATCTCGCACGTGATCCGCAATTCGCAGGGCGTCTACGTCCCGCGCGCTGAAGATGGGGCATTCCGCGTCATCATGGGCAGCACCGGCCTGCAGATCAATGTCCGCGATCCCCAGGTGATCTCGCTGCTGTCCTTCCCCGTCATCGAGATGCGCCACCCCGAGCGCGCGGCCGAAAAGCTGGCGGATCTCAACGACGACTCCCGCTACGTCAGGTTCTACGTCGACGGCGAAGACCTGGTCGCGGCCTGCGACCTGCCCGGCGATCCGTTCGTCCCCAAGCACCTCATCGAGGTGATGATCGTCATGGAGAAAACCATTTCGATGGTCGACGCCGAGCTCGCCTCGGTCACGGGCGGTACCCGACCTTTTGAAGATTTTGACGACGACGACAACGACGACACCGTCGGCGGCTTCGCCGGCAGTAGCGGTCTCAGCCTCCTCGGTCTCGACGACCTCGATGACGTTGACGACGACGATGACGACGCCTTTGACGAGGATCAGGACTCCGACTTCGGCGACGACCTCCTCCCCGAGGAGCTGCAGGTGCTCCTCCACATGGAGAACGACCCGGCCTCCGATGTCACCCCAGAACTGGCCGCACAGATCTTCGGGCACGATCGCGCACTGATCCTCGAGTCCATCGCACTCTGCGAAGACCAGGCAACCCTGTGGGACGAGTCCGCCGTTGAAGAGGACGACGACGACCTGAAGGAGGCCTACCGGGACGAGACCGACTCATGGGATGACACGGCCTCCCTGCTCCGCGAGGCCCTCGACATCACCAAGAACTAGCGCCCGCCACCAGAGTCGCCGGACCTGCCCACCGGTATCCAGGTCGTGGGGCTGGTCGCGGAGCTGGACGTTCTGACCGGTCCCGAGCTGCGAAACGCGCTCTCTATCCCCCGGCGCCGGGCTTGAGGGTCCCGTCAGGATTCAGCGCACTCGGCGCGACCTCAACCCACCGCGCCGGGTTGGGAGATCCCATGAAGGTACAACGCAGCTTGTTGGGCGAGAGGTCACCGATCCGGGACGACGGGCAGATGTCACCCGGCTTGGGATTGGGCACAGGCGCCGGAGCGGGTGCCGGCGCCGGTGCCGGCGCTGGTGCTGGCGC
>NZ_JAALDM010000003.1 GCF_014144865.1 Dietzia aerolata
GCGGCTGCAGGATCGCGACCCACATCTGCGCCGCATCCGGGCCGAACGCGGCGAAGAACATCAACGCCAGGGCGAGGCCTGCGGGGTGCAGTGAATGCGCGAATCCCCGGAGGAGACCGGTGTGCGAGGTGGTGGCCATGGTGAATCCCGCAGATCAATGACCGAGACGGGGTGCCCGGCTCGTGCGCGAAGTATATTCCCCGGACCGAGCGGTCGGGGACGACACGAGAGCGTCCCTCCGAGGACTCGTCAGTTCACACAGTTCAAAGACGGCTTCGGGTGGGACGCTCTCGAGGTGGATCGGGGAGGGGTGCGCGTTCCTCAGCTCTCCAGGTGCAGGCCCAGTTCGCGTGCGGCCAGAGCGGCGTACTTGGAGGTCTGCTCGAAGGCCGACTCCAGCGGGTTGGCATCGGTGATGTCGGCGATCTCGGCCCAACGCTCGGCCACGACCTCGGGGGTGCGGGCACCGTCGGGCAGGTAGACGCCGCGCGACTCGACCATCTGCGAGACGGCGAAGACGCCGGCGCCGGCACCGAGGATGGTCTTGGTGGGGGCCTGCTCGCTGACCATGAACAGGGCACCGGGGGCGATGGTGTCCGGTCCCATGATGTCGAGCACCTGCTGGGGGAGCAGGTCCTCGGTCATGCGGGTGGCGGCCGTCGGCGCGATGGAGTTGACCTTGATGTTCTTCTTCGCACCCTCGATGGCCAGCACGTTCATCAGCCCGACGAGTCCGGACTTGGCGGCCGCGTAGTTGGCCTGACCGAAGTTGCCGTAGATGCCGGAGGTCGAGGTGGTCATGAGGATGCGGCCGTAGCCGGCGTCGGCCATGTGCGGCCACACGGCGCGGGTGCAATTGACCGAACCCATGAGGTGGACCTCGACGACCTTGCGGAAGTCGGCCGGCTCCATCTTGGCGAAGGACTTGTCGCGCAGGATGCCAGCGTTGTTGATGAGGATGTCGATGTGGCCCCAGGTGTCCATCACGGTGGCGACCATCTTCTGGACGGCGGCTTCGTCGGTGATGTCGCTTCCGTCGACGATCGCCTCGCCCCCGGCGGCGGTGATCTCGTCAACGACGAGTTGGGCGGGGGAGGCGTCTCCGCTGCCGCCGTGGACGTCGCCGCCGAGGTCGTTGACGACGACCTTGGCGCCACGCTCGGCCAGGGCGAGTGCGTAGGCGCGGCCGAGGCCGCCGCCTGCACCGGTGACAATGGCGACGCGGTCGGTGAAGTCGATCGAGGTCATGGGGGGGTGCTCCTTCTAGGGGGTGGGTCGTCCGGGTCGTCGCTGTGTCGGCGACGACGTGTGGGTCAGACGTGGCGTGGGCCTGAGGGATCAGCCCAGTTCGCCGCGAACAAAGGACTGGTATGCGGGAAGGTCGAGGAAACCGTGGCCGGACAGGCCGATGACGATCGATGGCCCGGTGCCCGCCGGGCCGGTGTGCTCGCGTGCCTTGTCCAGGGCTCCGGCGATCGCGTGGGTCGACTCGGGTGCGGGAACCACGCCCTCAGCCTTGGCGAACTCGACGCCCGCCTCGAACGCCACGTTCTGATCCACTGCCATCGAGTCGATCAGTCCGAGGTGCTTGACGTGGCTGACCAGCGGCGCCATGCCGTGGTAGCGCAGGCCACCGGAGTGGATGGGGTCCGGCACGAAGTCCTGGCCGAGGGTGTACATCTTCATCAGCGGGGTCAGCCCCGCCACGTCACCGTGGTCGTACCGGAACTCACCCTCGGTGAGCGACGGGCAGGCCGACGGCTCGACGGCGACGATTGTGGTCTCGGCCCCGGCCAGGTTCTCGCGAATGAACGGGAAAGCCAGTCCGGCGAGGTTGGATCCGCCGCCTGCGCAGCCGTAGAGGTAGTCCGGTGCACCCTCGCCGAACATCGCGAGCTGCTTGATGGCTTCCTCGCCGATCACGGTCTGGTGGAGGCAGACGTGGTTGAGCACCGACCCCAGTGAGTAGCGGGCCTCCGGGTCGCCGGCTGCGACCTCGACCGCCTCGGATACCGCCATACCGAGCGAGCCCGGGGTGTCGGGATCCTTGGCCAGCATCGCGCGACCCGACTCGGTGAGGTCCGACGGGCTCGGATGAACGGACGCCCCGAAGGTCTCCATGAGCATGCGGCGGTACGGCTTGGACTCGAACGAAGCCTTGACCTGCCACACCTCCACCTCGATCCCAAAGGCTTGACCGGCGAACGCCAGCGAGGCACCCCACTGGCCGGCACCGGTCTCCGTGGTGAGCTTCGTGATGCCCTCGGCGGCGTTGTAGTAGGCCTGGGCGACGGCGGTGTTGGGCTTGTGCGAGCCGACGGGGCTGGTGCCCTCGTACTTGTAGTAGATCCGGGCGGATGTGCCCAGGGCCTTCTCCAGTCGACGCGCACGGATCAGCGGGGCCGGACGCCACAGTCGGTAGATCTCCTGGACGGCCTCCGGGATCTCGACGTACCGCTCGGTGGCGACCTCTTGCTCGATGAGCGCCATCGGGAACAGCGGTGCCAGATCCTCGGGACCGAGCGGTTCCTTTGTGCCCGGGTGCAGATGAGGGGCCATCGGTTCGGGGAGATCCGCCTGGATGTTGTACCAGTGGGTCGGCATCTCGCTCTCAGGCAACAGTGCCTTGACCAGCGAACCTGAGGAAGCGTCAGACGTCATGTGTGGTCCTCGGATGAAGTGGGAGGGGTGGTCTACATCTCATCCTAGGAGGTCGCGACGCATCGGAACGTGGGGGATGGTCCCGTCGAGGTACTCGGGACCCGACCGGCTGAATCCGAACTGCCGGTACCACTGCTCCAGGTGGGACTGCGCCCCGATCTCGACCGGCTGGTCCCCGCACAACTCGAGTCCTGTGCGGATCAGTCGTGCCGCGATCCCACGGCCACGCCACTGCGGGGCCGTGCACACGCGACCGATGTGCATGACACCGTCGCCACCGTAGACACGCAGCGTGGCCGTGAGCTCCGACGAATCGCGACCGGGCGCCCAGGCCAGCACGTGCGTGGTCTCCGGGTTCGCGTCCGTGTCATCGATCTCTGCAAAAGGGCAGTCCTGCTCCGCCACGAAGACGTCCACGCGAAGTTTGTACAACGCGTGGACGTCAAGTGGACCGAGCTGGCCCAGCGGAGAGGTGACGACCCGCAGTGCGGGCGGATCGTCCTGCGGTGACGGTTCGGTCACTCGTCGTCGGACGGCTGCGGTGCCGATCCGGCGGCAGGGCCGGGTGTTGAGCTGCCGGCCGAGGGGGAGGAGTCGATCTGCTGATCGGCTGGGCCCTCCGGATCGGCAGCGTCGATCTTCGTGTCCTCGCCGGTGACCGAGTCATCGGAGGGCTGCGGTGCGGAACCTGCAGCCGGGCCGGGCGTTGCGCTGCCGGGTGCCGGGGACTGTGCGGGGTTCGCCGGCGGCTTCGGAGCCGGGGTGGGGGAGGAGGCTGGGGAGCCCGAATCGCGAAGGAAGTAGGCGGTGGCACCCGCGACGGCGGCACCGCCGGCCAAGCCGACGATCAGCAGCGGCGCGAATCGACGCAGCGGCTTCTTCCGCTGCGGGGGAGCCGCGAGGACCGAGGTCTTCTCCCGCAGCGTATCGGCGTGGAGTTTCGCGTCCGAGGCCAGCTCGCTGAGGACTTCGGCCTGTTCGGCGCGACGGTCCCGGACCACCTGGATGCCACGGCTGGCTCCGAAGAGGGCGAGTCCGACCGGTCCACGGGTGGCGGCCACCGCGGCCTCGCCGAGGAACCGCGGATCCTTCAGGTCGAATGCCTTGCGGGCAGCGGTACCGGCGTGCTTGAGATCCTTCTCGGCCTGCTTGACAGCCTTGCGTTCGGCAGCGCGATCGCTTCGTTTGCTCATGCAACGATGGTTGCACAAGTGTCCGACACCGACCACCGACGACGTGCCCGCCGGGCCACTCCGGTCGGGGTCGCGGGGGATCGCATTCACCTCTCCGCCGATGACTGTCCGCGCTGCGTGGCAGGATGGCAGGCGTGAGCATCGCAACGCAGAACGCAACCATCCGCACCAACCGTGGTGACATCGTCGTCGAACTGTTCGGCAACCATGCCCCGGAGACCGTCCAGAACTTTGTCGGCCTGGCCGACGGTTCCAAGGACTATTCGCAGGCCAACGCCAAGGGCGAGAAGACCGGCCCGTTCTACGACGGTTCGATCTTCCACCGTGTCATCTCCGGCTTCATGATCCAGGGCGGCGACCCGACCGGTACCGGTCGCGGCGGCCCGGGCTACCAGTTCAAGGACGAGTTCCACCCGGAGCTGCAGTTCAACGAGCCCTACCTGCTGGCCATGGCCAACGCCGGCCCGGGCACGAACGGATCGCAGTTCTTCATCACCGTGGGGCAGACCCCGCACCTGAACAACCGCCACACCATCTTCGGCAAGGTGGCTGACGAGGCCTCGCAGAAGGTCGTCGACGAGATCGCCACGACCCGCACGGGCGCGATGGACCGCCCGACCGAGGACGTCGTGATCGAGTCGATCGCCATTTCCTGACCGGCCACTTCGGTCGGATGACGGCGCGGGTACCGGGCGGACCGGGCCCGCGCCGTCGTGTTCTCGGTGTGCCCCGGTCGTGGGGGTACACCACGCCCCGGCGCACGACCCGGAGCACGACCCCTCATCAGGGCACCACCACACGCCGGGACAACCGCATCCCGGGAACCCACCGCATCCACTGAGTACCGGACATCATGAGCACCCAGACCAGCCGTGGCGGCGCACTCTCGCGCTTCTTCCGCCTCCAGCCCGTCACCGCGTGGCTGATCACCGCGAACCTCGCCGTCTACCTCGCAACCGTGGTCCAGTCGCGAAGCCTGATGAGCAACCACCACTCATCGTTGTTCGAGGCCACCGCGCTCGTCCCACCAGTGGTGGTGGTGTGGGACGAGTGGTGGCGACTGCTGACGTCCGCATTCCAGCACTTCGGGCCCGTGCACCTGCTGCTCAACATGTACATGCTGTGGATTCTCGGCATCGGCATCGAGCGCAGTATCGGTCACCTGCGTTTCCTGGCCCTGTATCTGATCTCGGCGGTCGGCGGATCCGTCGCCGTGCTGCAGTTCAGCCCGACCGCCCTCACGGCAGGGGCGTCCGGGGCGATCTTCGGCATGATGGGCGCCTACGCGATTGTCGCGATGACCATGCGCCTGGACATCAAGGGCGTCGCGGTCCTGCTGGCACTAAACATCGGCATCAGCATCTTCGTCCCGGGAATCTCGCTGGCGGCCCATCTCGGTGGGCTCGTCGTGGGCGCGATCGCAGCGCTCGCACTGGTCGTCCTACCCCGCAAGCTGCCCGCCCGCACGAGCCGGGCCAGCCGCGAGGTGGTCTCCTGGATCGCCTACGCCGTGGTGGCCGTGGCGCTGGGCGTTCTCGCCTGGGTCGCCGGTCAGGCCCTGCTCTCCGAACTCGCCGGCGCGGCGCTGTCAGGCAACTGAGGGCGAAGCACCGGGCGTAAGGATCGTCGGCCCGGCTGAAGTGTTAGCCGGCCGAATGGAATCGTCAGTCGGACGGGTGGAAGTAGTGCCCGACGATCCGGAAGGTCATTTCCGGGCCGGACGGCTCCGGAACCCGAGACGTTCCAACCTCTCCACCACATCCCGCGGATCCGTACCGAGATCCATGCGGGTGAACACGTCGAGCTGCTCGCGTCCCTGCTCGTCCATGTACTCCAGTCGCATGAGGTGCTGCCGCGCACCCCACCGGGCCGTACCGAGCGCCCGCACCTCCACGACCTCCTCGCGCGGGATGAACATCGTTCCGCTCAGCTTCTTGATCGCCAGCTGACCGTCCACCACCTCGATACGCGGCCGCCGCAGCAACTGGGACACCCCCGTGGGGATGAGGATCAGCGCCGCCAGGCCGGTGAGCAGCAGCGCCAGCGGTTCCTGACGCAGCATCCCGGCCACGACCAGGCCCAGACCGAGCACGATCAGCACCGCAGGCCACAGCGTGCCCGGTGACCACGAATCGGCCCTCGGCCCGCCCTCTGACCCCCGACCAGTCACGTCGCGACCACTCATGACAGCGCTGTGCCCTTGCTTCCGGAAGTTGCTCGACCACTCATGCCCGTCATCCTCCCTTATCCACAGGCGTTATCCACACTGTGAATGAATAACACGCGTGGAGTTCGAAACGCGTTCGATCCGGTGCGCTCCCGACCTGCGGCGGTGTCGTCGTCGTCGTCAAATATTGTTTTTCCCCAGTGTGGAGGGAGTTATCCACAACGTGTGAGGGTGTGAGAATTCGCAGGTCAACGCGCGACACAGGAAAATAAACGTGTGTTGACCTGCGCAAATGAGGCGACTTGAGGTAAATGCAGATCACCCCCCGCACTGTGCGGGGGGTGATCTGTGGAAGAAGCTGTGGATGAAGGCTGTGGCGAGCCGCGGCCCTGGGAAATGACCTGTTCGTCAGCGCCAATTCATGGTCATGAGCAGGCCCACAACCGCGAGACCGAAGCCGATGGCGAAGTTCTGCCACGTCTCCAGATCCATCATGAACGGGATCTGCTCACCGGCGATGTAGTACACAACCAGCCACGCCAGGCCGATGATCATCAGCCCGAGCATCAGGATCAGGTACCACCGCGGCGTCGGCGAGCCCTTGACCTTGACGGGCGTGCGGCTGACTGCGGCATCGGTGTACTCGGTCTTCGACCGGACCTTTGACTTGGGCATGGAGACCTCGAACTGCTGGGGGATGTCTGTGACACCCTACCAAGTCCCGCCCGTGACGTTCACCTCCTCGCGGCGCAGTACGCTGCACCTATGCGCATCCTCGTCGTCGACAACTACGACAGCTTCGTCTACAACCTCGTCCAGTACCTGGGACAGTTGGGCGCGCAGTGCGAGGTATGGAGGAACGACGACGAGCGATTCCACGGCCCGGCCGGCGTCAACGATCCGGCGGTCCTGGCCGAGGTGTCGGGACAATTCGACGGCATCCTGCTCAGCCCGGGCCCCGGCACGCCGGACCGTGCCGGGGCGACGATCCCGCTGATCGAGACCGGAGCCCGGACCGGTGTCCCCGTGCTCGGAGTGTGCCTGGGACATCAGGCGATCGGTGAGGCATTCGGCGCGACCGTCGACCGGGCCGCCGAGCTGATGCACGGCAAGACGAGCCAGGTCACCCACGAGGACTCGGGCGTCCTGGCCGGAATCCCCAGCCCGTTCACGGCGACGCGCTACCACTCACTCACCGTGCTGCCCGAGACGCTGCCGGACGAACTGGTGGCCACGGCCTGGACCGAATCGGGACTGCTCATGGCCATGCGGCACCGCGATCTGCCGATCCACGGGGTGCAGTTCCACCCCGAGTCGGTGATGAGTGACGGGGGGCACCGGATGCTCGCGAACTGGCTCGGCATGTGCGGTGAGCGGCCTTCGGAATCCCTGGTGGCCGGCCTCGAGGACGAACTTGCTCGCACCCGGGGAGCGGCACTGGCCTGACTGGCCAACCCAGTCGCTGGGCCAGCGGGACCGGTGGGGCCGGCGGCATTGTGTCGTCCCCGCCCGTCACGGTGAGCGGTGTGGCTCAGCCGGGTCCCGGGACTAGGCCGAACCGGATGACCCGGACGACGACCTGATCGTTCACCCCGGCCACCCCGACGGGCGGCTGCTGCGAGTAGATCTGGCCGACGCGGGCGAGGTCAGGATCATTCTGGGGGAGTTCGACGAGCTGCCCGCGGCCGCCGCGCCAGCCGGCCTGCTCCAGCTTGGCCAACGCCTCGTCGACCGTGTCGCCCACGATGTTGGGCATCTCGAACCGGTTGCCGGCGGACACCTGAATGGTGATCGTTGCGCCCTTGAGCTGGGTCTGGCCGGCGGTGGTGGACTGTTCGACGACCTGCCCTTCGGGCGCGGTGCCGTCGACACGTCGGGTGTCCACCCTGAAACCGGCGGACTCGAGTGTCGCCCGGGCAGAATCGACGTTCTGGCCCACCACGCCCGGCACCTGCAGCTCCTCGGGCCCGGAGCCCACCGTCAACCTGACCGGCTGATCCGCGGGCACCTGAGCGCCGGGCGGAGGATCGGAATCGACGACCTTGTCCTGGTCCCCCTCCGTCGACGGCCGCGCCTCGTTCTCCGGGATCACCTGGAAGCCGGCCTCTTCGAGTGCGCGGCGGGCGTCGCCGGGAGACATGCCCATGACGTTCGGCACCGACAGGATTGGTTTACCGGTGGAGACCACCAGGGTGATCTCCGACCCCACCGCGAGTCGCTTGCCGGCGATCGGGTCGGAGGAGATCACGTGACCCACGGGGATGTGCATGTCGGTCTGCGGCACCTGGACCGGCTCCAGACCGAGGGCGGTGAGCTCCTCCACGACCTCCTCGACGGGACGCTGGGCGACCTCGGGGATGGAGACCTCCTGCTGGGGCTGCTCAGACGACCCGGGGCCGTTGTCCCCGGTCGCCCAGATCGAAACACCCGCGATGACACCCAGCACCAGCAGTACCGACAGGGCGATCACCACGGCGCGCGGTCGAGACCGGCCTTCGGCGTCGGAGCTGCGATGCCGTGTCGGGGCCTGCTCGGAGGGCCCGGCGGTCGCTGCCTGACCTGACACGCCCCCGGCCGCTGCGCCGCCGGCCGAGCTGGTCCCGTACAGACCGTTCAGATCGTGAGCTTCGGTCGCGGCCTCGGACGGCGACGACCAATCGGATCCCCCGGCGGCGAAACCGGCCCCGGTGAACCCGTGCGGGGCGTCGGGCCTTTGGTCGTCGTCCAGTTCGTCGTCGGACAGAACCAGGGGAGCGGAGGGTCGAGAACCGGTCAGTACGGCCAACAGGTCGGACCGCATCTCGCCAGCGGTGGCGTAACGGTTGTCCGGATTCTTGGCCATCGCCTGCATGATCACAGCATCGACGTATCGGCTGACCTGGGGGTTCACCGCCGACGGACGCTGTGGCGTCTCGCGGACGTGCTGGTAGGCGACGGCGACCGGCGATTCCCCGGTGAAGGGCGGCACGCCGGTGACCATCTCGTAGAGGACGCAGCCCGCCGAGTACAGGTCCGAGCGGGCATCCACGGTCTCGCCGCGGGCCTGCTCCGGGCTCAGGTACTGGGCGGTGCCGAGAACGGAGGAGGTGGTGGTGAGGCTGGACGTGGAATCGCTGACGGCGCGGGCGATACCGAAGTCCATCACCTTCACCGCACCGTCGCGGGAGATCATGACGTTCGCCGGCTTGACGTCGCGGTGGATGATGCCCTTCTTGTGGGAAAAATCCAGGGCTCCGCACACATCTGCCATCACGCCGAGGGCCCGGTCGACCTCCATCGCGCCGTCCATTTTGACGATGTCACGCAGGGTGTCACCCTCGACGATTTCCATGACGATGTACGGCAGCGCACCCTCGGCCGTGGGTTCTTCGCCCTGGTCGTAGATCGCGACGATCGACGGATGATTGAGGGACGCAGAGTTCTGGGCTTCGCGTCGGAACCGCTGGTAGAAGGTCTCGTCCCGGGCAAGCTCGGGCCGCATGACCTTGACGGCCACGTCACGACCGAGGACCGTGTCACGGCCCCGGTGGACTTCCGACATGCCGCCGTATCCGAGGGTGTCGCCGAGTTCGTAGCGTCCGGCGAGAATTGACGGTGTGGTCATCCGCGCTCACCCCCTCCGCCGGCTGCACCGGCACCCGGCTGTCCCTGACCACCGAAGCCCTGACCGCTCTGTCCGCCCTGCCCTTGTCCGCCTTGGGGCGCGAGCGAATTGAGTTCCGCGGTGAGCGAGTCGAGGACCTCGCCCAGATCCGGTGGCGGGGTGCCCTCGGTGGGTGTGGGACTCGGCTCGGGGGTCGGCGTCGGTGCCTGGGTCGGGGTTGGTGTCGGCTCAGGCTGCTGGGTCGGTGTCTGTGTGGTGGTGATGGTCACCGGTGGCGACGTGGGCGTGGTGGGTGTGGTGCTGGTGCCGCCGAAGAGTCCGCCGGGGCCGAAGAAGCCCGCGCTGGACAGGGCGGCAGCCGCGGCGACGGCGATAGCAGCAACCAGCAGGAACACCACGAGGAACCAGCCCACGCACCCGGCATTCGATTGACGCTTGGCGGGGCGCGCGTTGGTCGGCGGTGGCCCGGATCGACGTGCGGTCGCGGCCTGTGGACGGGGACCTGCCGGTGGGGGGCCGGATTGCCTGGGTCCGCCCTGCGTCGGGGGACGCTGGCCTTGGGCGGCGCCAGGCTGGACCTGGGTGAACTGCCGGGTGGGCGTGGGTCCCTGCTGGGAGGGTTGGCGGCCGGTGCCGTCGGGGATGATGTGTGTGGCGGCGGTGTCGGACCCGGCGCCGGCGACAGCGGCGCCGGCT
>NZ_JAALDM010000051.1 GCF_014144865.1 Dietzia aerolata
GCGCCGGTTGGCGGGGTGACGGTGCACCGTGGCAAGCGCCGAGCGGGCGGCGTCTGCGGCCTCGGCGACGCCGGGCAAGGCCGCCAGCGGGGCGAGCGGATCGTCGGCTGGGGAGTTCACGGGGTCGAGGCTACCGACCCTTCACCGCACGCGACATGGCGGTATCGGCCGAACGAATTGCACGACACAGCCAATTATCAGCCACCTCAACTGATGTCTAGCTGGTGTAATCGGCCCTACGACGCCGGTCCCGCCGGGGCCCGAGGCGCCCACCCACAACACACGGAGGCCCCGTGAACCTCAAGGAACAGCTCGACGCCCTGCTCGATGCGACCGCCTTCGATTCCACCGGGACCAAGGTCGGTTCGGTTCGCCAGGTCTACGTGGACGACGCCAGCGGCAAACTCACCTTCGCCACCGTCTCCACCGGCATCTTCTCCGCCGACGCGATCGTCCCACTGCACGGCGCCCGCCTCCTCGACTCCGAGCTGCACCTCGACCACACCCGCAGCGTCATCCGCGATTCGCCCCGCCCGGACAACACCGAGGACGCCCTCACCCCCGACCAGGAGGTCAAGCTTCTCGAGTACTACGGCATCGAGGCACCCCAGCGTGGCCGCGACACCGCCGCGACGAAGCCGGGGATGGCCGACCCGAAGAAGCCGGACACCAAGAGAGACAAGCCCGCCGAGAAGAAGAGCGAATCGACGACCGAGCGGCCGAAGTCGGCGCCGGGATCGACGAGCTCGTCGTCGTCGCCCTCAGGCACCTCGTCCCCCACCAACGCCGCACCCTCCGCGCCGAAGGCCGCGCCCGGTACCACCGCCGCACCCAAGACCGCGCCTGGTACCACCGCGCCGAAGGCCGCGCCCAGCACCGCCGCGCCCAAGGCCGCGGAAACCACGCCCGAGGGAGGTGCGGCCGGCGACAAGGGCCAGGTCGCAGGGGGAGAAAAGCCAAAGACCGGGACGACGACGACACCATCGCCGAGCAGCCCGTCCCCCGCAGGACCCGGCTCCTCCGCGCGCACTGACAACGCCTCGGTCCGCACCGAAAGCCCCACGGGCGGGGACGAAAAGACGTCGTCGCCGCAGCGCGACTGAGTCAGGGGACGGCACTCCCCCCTGCCCTCACCCCCTGCTTCCCCCCTCGGTTCCCCCCGTCGGGTGGGTTACAAAACGCGCGGGCCGTGATGTGACTACGCTCACAGCCATCGGTCCGGTCGTTACCGCCGTGTCGACTCCGGCCGCCGTGTACCCCATACCCGAGAGAGAGCCGCTGATGACCGCTCACGATCCCAACGAGACCTTCGCCCCCTCCCCCGCGTTCGCCGAGCAGGCCAACGTCGGACCCGGCGAATACGAGCGCGCCGCCGCCGACCGCCTGGCCTTCTGGGACGAGCAGGCCCGGCGTCTGGACTGGGCCGCCGACTGGAACGAGGTTCTCGACTGGTCGGACGCGCCCGTCGCCAAGTGGTTCGTCGACGGCCGCCTCAACGCCTCCTACAACTGCGTCGACCGGCACGTCGAGGCCGGCAACGGCGATCGTGTGGCCATCCACTGGGTCGGCGAGCCCACCGACGACTCCCGCGACATCACCTACTCCGACCTCAAGGACGAGGTCAGCCGCACCGCGAACTACCTCAGCTCGCTCGGCCTGGTAGCCGGCGACCGCGTGGCCATCTACATGCCGCTGCTGCCCGAGACGTACATCGCGATGCTCGCCTGCGCCCGCCTCGGCCTGACGCACTCGGTGGTGTTCGCCGGATTCTCCTCGGCCGCACTGCGCTCGCGCGTCGACGACGCCTCCGCCAAGGTCGTCATCACCGCCGACGGCCAGTTCCGCCGCGGCAAGCCCGCGCCCCTGAAGGCGGGCGTCGACGAGGCCCTCGGTGACTCGCTGCCCAGCGTCGACGGCCCGGCAGATTCCGTCCAGAAGGTGCTCGTGGTCCGCCGCACCGGGATCGACGTGGACTGGCAGGACGACCGTGACGTGTGGTGGGACGAGGTCATCCCCGGCCAGTCCGCCGAGCACACGCCGGAGGCCTTCGACTCCGAGCACCCGCTGTTCCTGCTGTACACCTCCGGCACGACCGGCAAGCCCAAGGGCATCGTCCACACCACCGGCGGCTACCTCACCCAGGCCTCGTACACCCACGACGTGGTGTTCGACCACAAGCCGGGCAAGGACGTCTACTGGTGCACCGCCGACGTCGGCTGGGTCACCGGACACACCTACGGCGTCTACGGTCCGCTCTCCAACGGCGCCACCTGCATGGTCTACGAGGGCACGCCCAACTCCCCCAACGAGCACCGGCACTTCGAGATCATCGAGAAGTACGGCGTCAGCATCTACTACGCCGCACCGACGCTCATCCGGACGTTCATGAAGTGGGGCCGCGAGATCCCCAAGGCGCACGACCTCAGCTCGATCCGTCTGCTCGGCTCCGTGGGCGAGCCCATCAACCCCGAGGCCTGGCGCTGGTACCGCGAGCACATCGGCGGCGACGCCGTCCCGATCGTGGACACCTGGTGGCAGACCGAGACCGGCGCCATCATGATCTCGCCGCTGCCCGGCGTCGCCGAGGCCAAGCCCGGCTCCGCGATGCGCGCCCTGCCCGGCATCAACGTCTCCGTCGTCAACGGCGACGCCCAGGAGGTCCCCGCCGAGGAGCAGGGCTTCCTCGTGATCACCGAACCGTGGCCCGCGATGCTCCGCGGCATCTGGGGCGACATGGAGCGCTACCGCGACACCTACTGGTCCCGCTTCGCCGAGGAGGGCTACTACTTCGCCGGAGACGGAGCCAAGTTCGACTCCGACGGCGCACTGTGGGTCCTCGGCCGCGTCGACGACGTGATGAATATCTCCGGCCACCGCATCTCCACCTCCGAGGTCGAGTCCGCGCTCGTCGGCCACGACTCCGTCGCCGAGGCCGCGGTCGTCGGTGCCAACGACGAGACCACCGGTCAGGCGATCGTCGCATTCGTCATCCTGCGCGAGAGCGCGCCCGAGGACACCGACCACCACCAGGCCCTCATCGATGAGCTGCGGGCACGGGTCTCCACCGAGATCTCCCCAATCGCCAAGCCGCGCGACATCACGATCGTGCCCGAGTTGCCCAAGACCCGGTCCGGAAAGATCATGCGTCGACTACTCAAGGACCTCGCCGAAGGCCGCGACGGTGGCGACACCTCGACCCTGTCCGATCCCACGATCATGGAGCAGATCCGGGCGAAAGGCACGCGCGGCTGACGGGTAGAGCGTGAAGGCGGCCACGTGTCGTGGCACGATGGACGGCGGTACGCCTACCGCCCGAGCACACGGCGTAACCATCGCCGGACAATGGAGGAGCAACCGTGAGCCACGCCCAGGGAACCCACAAGCCGACCGAGGCCTCGATCCCCCTGCACGACGCCGACTCGATCGGCCGTGGCGACGCCAGCATCGGCACCCTGGTCAAGAACGCATCGACGCACGTGTCCACACTGATGCGCGCCGAGATCGAACTGGCCAAGACCGAGGTCACCGAGCAGGTCAAGAAGGCCGCCACCGGGTCCGGCTTCTTCGTGGCCGCGCTGATCTTCCTGCTCATGTCGTTCTTCCCGTTCGTGTTCATGTGGGCGAAGCTCATCTCGATGTGGTTCGGCACCAAGACCTGGGACTGGATGGGCTTCCTCATCGTGTTCGTGGTCCTGGTGGTCCTCGCCGGACTGTTCGCCTTCCTCGGCTACCTCAAGATCAAGAAGATCCAGAAGCCGCAGCGCACGATCGACTCGGTGAACGACCTCAAGCTGGCGATGCCCACCGGCTCCTCGCCCAAGCCCGGCACCGTCCGGGTCACCGAGACGCCGGAGCCGTCGTCACGCAAGTGACGGCCCACCTCAGGAGACTCTAGGACGCCTCACTTCCTGAAACCGGCACACCACTGAAACCCCGCACGCACAGGCCGCCCGACCCGTCGATCGTCAGGATCGACGGGTCGTGGCGGCATCGTGACGTCTCGGCCAATGGCATCCGCCTGCACGTCGCCGAGGCATTCCCCGACACCCTGCCCGCGGGGACCCCACCCGGCGAACTGCCGCCCCTGGCGCTCCTGGTCCACGGACTCGGCGGCATCTGGTGGACCATGCGGTCCCCACTGGTCGCACTCGCCGAGGCCGGATTCCACGCAGTCGCCGTCGACCTTCGGGGCCACGGCGACTCCGACAAACCACCCCGCGGATACGACGCGTGGACTCTGTCCGGCGACATCACGAACCTCGTGCGCGCGCTCGGCCACTCCTCCGCCGTGATCGTCGGCCAGGGCGAAGGTGGTTTCGTGGCCTGGACCGCGGCGTATCGACGGCCCCGCGCGGTCGATGGTCTCGTCGTCGTCGGATCTCCCCACCCCCTCGCCATGCGCCGGGCCGCCGTGCGACCCGGTGACCAACGCCGGGCACTCGTGCCGCGACTCCTGTCCGACCAGGCACCGCGACTGCCCGAGCGGCGACTCACCCGCGACGGGGCGGCCGCCGTCGAAGAGATGCTGCGCAGCCACTCCGGCCCCACCTGGCCCGAGACCGACGACTTCCGCGAATCCGCCGACCTGCTCCGCCGCGCGATGCTGATCCCCAAGGTCGCGCACCTGTCGCTCGAGTGCCGCCGCTGGATGGTGCGAAGCCAGTTCCGGCCCGATGGCCGCGACTTCCGCCACACCGTGTCCGGCGTGCTCGACCAGCCGGTGCTCGCGATCAGTGGCGCCGAGGACCGGTTCGTCCTGCCGGCGACCGTACGCGAATCCGCGCCGTGGGCCCGCAATTTCCGGTCAGTCGAGGTCCCGGGCGCGGGCCACTACCCGGCGATGGAGGCACCCGCGGAGACCTCGCGCCTGATCGTGAACTTCGCCCGCGCCGCCATCAGCCGCTGACTACTGGCCGGTTGCCTGACACGCCTCGGCATCTGCACGACACTTGGTGCGACTCTGAGCGGATTTTCGCACCAGATGTCTGGCAACTGAGTTCCGATGTAAGGCAAGTGCCGCTGGTGCTCAGCGAGGGCCCGATTTAGGCAACGTCAGCGTGGATTTGGGCAACATCAGCGTTTTAGGCAACACCAGTGCGGTTTCGGAGGCCTGATTCCACGCTGACGTTGCCCAAAATCTCGCTGATGTTGCTCAAAACGCAGACGCCGGGTGGAGCCGGATTGCGCGCATGCGCCGAACTGCAGGCCGGGCAATCAGGCGGGCGGCTGCGTGGGGCTGGCGGGCGGGCAGGCGCGAGACGGGCAGGGTGGCGCGCAGGCGTCAGGCAGCGCCCACGCACTGGCCCGTGGGCACCGGGCTCGGGGCCTCGAGCCCGGCCATCAGCTGGGGCAGCACCTGCTCGACGGTGAGGGCGTAGCCGGTGTCGTCGGCGTCCATCGCGGCACCGAACACCACGCCCACGACCTCGCCCTCCGGCGTGATCAGCGGGCCACCGGAGTTGCCCTCGCGGACGGTCCCCCGCAGGATGTACACCTCCCGCTCGACGGTCTGCTGACGGTAGATGTCCGGGCCGCGCAGCGTGACGCGCTCACGGACACGCGCAGCGTCGGGACGGTACGGGCCGTTGCCGGGGTAGCCCAGCACGATCGCGTTGTCGCCGGTCCGGGCCCGGTGGGACGCGAACGGCATGACCGGCGCCGAGAGCTCGGGAACCCGCAGCACGGCGATGTCCACACCGGGGTCGTAGACCACCACCTCGGCGGGCAGGTCCCGGCCCTCGGACTGCACCGTCACCTGGTCGGTGCCCGCCACGACGTGCGCATTGGTCATCACCAGTCCCGGCGCGGCCACGAAGCCCGAGCCCTCCAGCGCGCGACTGCACGACTCCGCACGGCCGAGAATCTTGAGCACCGACGGCTCGACCCGCTGGACCACCTCGGAGGAGGCGAGGACCGGGTCGGGCGGCTCGACCTCCTGCATCGGGGTCGTGCCGAAGGGGCCGAGGATGTCGGGCAGGCCGGTGGTGCCGAGCACCGAGGTGAACTCGGCCGGGATCCGCTGCAACTGCTCGGGGGCGAGATCGTCGACCTTCGCCAGGACCGTCGACCCGCGCACGGCCTTGCCGAGTGACGAGTTCTCCTGCGCCGCAATCGGCACCGCGACGAGCCACGCCACCAGCAGCATCGCGGCGGCCTGGAACACCGCCCCGATCGTCGAGTCGAAGAGTTTGGCCCAGGTGCCCTCGATATATCGCCTGGCCGCGCGACCGATCGTCACACCGGCGACCTGGCCGATGATCACCATCAGCGCGATGATCGCCAGCCCCGCGGACAACCGGCCCAGTGGGGAGTCGATCTCACGGACCAGGTGCGGCGCCACCAGCAATCCGGAGGTGGCGCCGATGCCCACGCCGAGCAGCGCGAACCCCGATGCCGCAGCCCCGTTGATCCAGCCCGAGATGGCCGCGGCCACCGCGAGCGCGAACAGGGCGAGGTCGAGCCACTGCGAGCCCGTCACCGGTAACCCCGGCGCGGATTGTCTGCGGGAAGGTCCAGGGGCTCCTCGCCGACCGGGGAATCAGACTGGTCAGCAGCAGCGGCGGCCCCGGCAGCAGCAGCCGACCCGGCCCCAGCGCCCTGCCCGGCATCCGGGGTGGCGGCGGAATGGTCGTTGTCGTCGTCGTCAAATTCTGCACTGACGCCGGGAACCCCGGCGACGGTGCGGTCGGCGCCCGGCCCCGCGTGCTCACGCCGCGCCTCCTCGGCGGACATCCCGTGCCGCTCACCGTTCCCGGACTCGGCGAGGGTCTGCTCGAGGTCGCGGATGTCGGCGGTGTCCCAGTCCAGATCCCAGCCGGCCGAGTGGAACATCGCGGCCAGGATCCCGGCGGTGAAGCCCCAGATCACCAGGTCATCGTGCTGGAAGGCGGGCCCGGTCCAGCCCGTGGAATGCCGCAGGAGGAAACGATTGGCGGGGTCGAGCAGCTCGTCGAGGTAGACGGTCATCACGCGCGACGTCTCGCCCGGATCCACCACGTCGACCTCCATCGGCTCGCGCCAATAGCCGATCACCGGCGCGACCGAATAGTTGGAGACCGGGATGTACAGCTCCGGCAGCACGGCCAGCACGTCCACGCCGGCCGCATCGAGGCCGGTCTCCTCCCACGACTCGCGCAGGGCCGCCTCGACGGGGCCGCTGTCCGTGTCGTCGACGCCACCGCCGGGGAACGAGACCTGCCCCGAGTGACTGCGCAGCGTGGGCGCGCGGTGGGTGAGCAGGACGCGGGCGTTCTTCGGCGGGCGGGGCCCGGGCGCGGCGGGATCGCCGGAGAACAGCACCAGCACGGCGGCGTCGCGATGGGGGCGGCCGACCTCGTTGGGGCCGCGGTCCTCGGGCGGCTTCCGCTTGGGCAGCAGCCCGTCGAAGCTGCCGTCGGTGCACGCCGCGAGCAGCGGATCCATCCACCCGGGGTGCGGGACGCCGGTCACCTCGCCGGGCCGCGGAACCGTCGCGCTCACACCGTCACCCCCAGGTACTCGGAGACGGCGTCGAGCACGTCCTGCTCGCTGTACATCGGCTGGATCAGCACGTGCTCCACGGTCCCGTCGGCGCCCACGAACACGGTCAGCGGCAGCACCGGCGGCGCCCCGAGGATGCCGGGCAGCTCCTCCTCCTGGTCGGAGACGGAGATCATCTGGTCGATGCCCAGCGCGCCGAGCGTGTCGAAGCCCTTGGTCTCGGACGGGTCGGTGTGGGAGACCACGAACCGCACCTCGTCCCCCAGCGCCGCGGCCGCGTCCTGGATGGCGGGGAGCTCGCGGCGGCACGGCTCGCACCAGTAGGCCCACATGTTGACGACCATAGGTTTCCCGGCCTGGACCTTGCCGAGGGTGGTGGTGGAACCGTCGTCCATGCAGCGCACCATGAGGCCCGCGACGGGGCCGTCGGTGGTCGCCGCCGCGCCACTGTCGCGGCAGTCGGGAAGGTCCATCGTGGCGCGGGTCTGCTCGTCCACGACCGTCACCGGCTCGTCCTCGGGGGGTCCGCCGACGGGCGGCGCGGCCTGGGGCGACAGGACCTCGCCGCCGTCCCCGGCCTGGGTGCTCTGCTCGCCCCCGGAACCGTCCATGGTGGAAAATAGGGCGACGACGACGCCGACGAGCACCACAAAAGCGACGATCGTCCATCTCACGGAGGCGGTCACTGCAGATCCCCCAGACCCACCAGCTCGAGCAGATGCCCCCGCTCGGGTCCGGCCACGAGGCGGGCGGC
>NZ_JAALDM010000052.1 GCF_014144865.1 Dietzia aerolata
TTTCGATTGAGAGGGGTGGCGTGGTGAGGGATATCGCGACGCTAGTGCCCGAGCCGACAGACGCGGAGCAGGCGGCCTCGGTGTTGCGCGGCCTTGACGCCGCGCGGAATGCGAACACTCCGGTGAGGCTGAGCCTGGGCGGACCGGACGGAGAGATTGAGGTACCGGGCTCGGTGCTGGCCGCGCTCGCCCGCGTGCTGGACAGCTTCGCTCAAGGCGAGAGCGTGACTCTCGTTCCGGCTCACGCGGAGTTGACCACACAGCAGGCAGCGGATGTGCTGAACGTGTCTCGCCCGTTCCTTATCGGTCTGCTCGATGCCGGACAGATCTCCTACCGCACGGTCGGCACCCACCGCCGCGTGAAGGCCGCGTCCTTGGTGCACTACCTGCGGGAAGACGACGCCCACCGGACGGCGGCCGCGGACGAGCTGGCAGCGGAGGCTCACACTCTCGGACTCTCCTGATGCCGCAGGTGGTCATCTATGACGCAAATGTGCTCGACCCGTCCACGCTGAGGGATGTGCTGATCCGGGTTGGGTTGACGCGGCTGGTTCAGCCAAAATGGACGGATCTGATTATTGAGGAAGTGTTCGGCAACCTCCGAGCGAACCGGCCAGACCTCGACCCGGCCAGGCTTGATCGCACCCGGCGGCTGATGAACGACGCGATCCGCGACGTGACAGTCGCTGGCTACGAGCACCTGATCGACCAACTCGATCTCCCCGACGCTGACGATAGGCACGTTCTGACTGCTGCGATTCACGCTGGGGCGCAGGCGATTGCCACTCGGAATCTGCGTGACTTTCCCGGCGACGCTCTTCACCCGTGGGGAATCGAGGCTCAGCACCCTGATGCTTTTCTCACCTGGCTCCACGAATCGCATCCGGACACGTTGGGCAGGATCATGACCAATATCGCCCAGGCCTGGGGCGGAGACGCCACTGCTCTGGACGTACTGGATCGCCTCGCGGTCGATGCGCCCCGCACGGCAGGACTGGTGCGCCAAAAGCTCGGAGACTCCACCGCATAGGCGCGAATTTTCTACACGCCGCGTATTGGCCCGTCACGGTCAGCGCGGCTGCGATGGAGATTGTGCTCGAACGGGATCTCACCGCCTACGATCACTGCCCACCCCGTGGAATTTGTCATCTAGTCCGTGTCGGCGATGAGTTTGCCCAGTTCGGACAACGCGACCGTGCCGCGGTCGAAGTAGGTCGAGTGCGAGTCGCGGACGGAAGATGGGCCCGCGCCCGGCTCGGTCACGTCCACCGAAAGGCCGCGGAAGTCGTCCGTGCCCGGCCGCTCGCCCAACACGCCGACAATCGACCACCACGGGACCGCATCCCAGCGACTCGCGATGCCCACGACCTCGTCGTCGGAGGCGCGGCGCGACGTGGCGGACTCGTGCGAGCTGCCCTCGTTGACCCATTGCTCGGCGATCGAGTCGACCGCCGCGCCGGGACTGCCCACGTGGATCATCCGGTCAGCGGCCAGACCGCGTGGATCCGAGGCCGCGGCGCCCAGCGTTGCCGAACCGTAGCTGTAGCCGACCACCGTGTGCGGGGCGTCGTCGCCGTCCATCGCCTCGACCGCGTCGACGCCGACGGTGAAGGTCCGCAGGTCCTCGGCGTGCGCCCGGGCGAGGCCCAGCGATCGGCCCGCCTCGATAATCGAATCCGGGGCGTCGTAGCCCTGCCAGGCCACCGACACGCAGGCCTCGGTCCCGGCGTCGACGGGCTCGGAGCTTTCGGTGGCGGCGGGCTCGGTGGACTCAGCGGCCTCGCACATTGAGGCGGCGCGGTCGCCGGTCCGGTCCACGTCCGCGAGCGAGGAGCCGGTTCCGGGCACGAGCGTCACGACCCGGTCCGCGGAATCCGGATTGCCGCTCGCGACCACCGCCCGGCCGTCGGCATGCAACGAGAGCAGGTGCCGGGAGGGGTCGGCGTCGAGGTAGTCGGCCAACGCGACAAGGCCCGGGCCGGCTTCGGCTAGATCCGCAGCAGCACCACGGCCGAGGCCCGCACGACCACCGCCCGTGACACCACCGTCGAGG
>NZ_JAALDM010000053.1 GCF_014144865.1 Dietzia aerolata
GCGCGCACCTGCTCGCGGTAGCTAGAGGGAGACGGCCGTTCGGGCAGATCTGTCATGCCTCCACGGTAACCGCGTTGTACTGTCCCTACCGGCCGCGCGCGGCGGCCCGGATGAGCGGCGAAGGGTGGCGACAACGCGTGGCCGAGGCGAAAACTGAGACACGATCAGGGCTGTGGACCGTCCACGGCGATGGGAAGAACATCGCTGCGGGCGAGGTCGTGGGCCCGATGGAGCGGCTGAGCTGGCCGCGGACGATCGGCATCGGCGCACAACACGTGGTGTCGATGTTCGGGGCGACCTTCGTGTTTCCCATCATCATGGGGCTCAACCCGCAGCTCGCGATCCTGTTCTCCGGCGTCTGCACGCTGCTGTTCCTCGCGGTGGTCAAGGGGCAGGTGCCGAGCTACCTCGGAACGTCCGTGGCGTTCGTGGGTGCCGTGGCCGCGATCCGTGCGCAGGGTGGCACCAGCGCCGAGGTGACCGGCGCGATGCTCGTGGCCGGCGCCGCGCTGCTCGTGGTGGGCGTGATCGTGCACTTCGTCGGTGGGCGCGTGGTGACCGCCGTGCTGCCGCCGGTGGTCACGGGCGCGGTGGTGATGCTGCTCGGGTTCAATCTCGCGCCCGTCGTGGCGGACACGTACTGGCCGCAGGACCAGTGGGTCGCGCTGACCGTGATGATCGTGCTCGTCCTCATGACCGTCGGCCTCAAGGGGTTCGCGGGGCGGATCGCGATCTTTCTCGCGCTGATCTTCGGCTACGTCCTGTCCTGGGTGTTGGACCTGGTCACCGGGCCGATCACGTCGTTCAGTGCCACCGCCGGCGAGGTGACCGAGCACATGCGCGTGGACTGGTCCGGCGTTGCCGACGCGGCCTGGTTCGGGCTGCCGCCCATGACCGATGAGGCCGCCGGCGTGGTGGGCATCCATGCGCCCGACTTCTCGCTCGCCTTCGTGCTGCTGGTGGTGCCCGGCGTGATCGCGCTGATCGCCGAGAACGCCGGACACGTCAAGGCGATCGGCGAGATCACCCGCACCGAGACCGACGGACTCATGGGTCGGGCCCTGGCCGCCGACGGCGCCGGCACCGTCCTGGCCACCTCCTTCGGCGGCTCCGCGACCACCACCTATGCCGAGAACATTGGCGTGATGGCCGCGACCAAGGTGTACTCCACCGCCGCGTACGTGGTGGCCGCGCTGACCGCGATCCTGCTCGGCTGCTCGCCCAAGCTCGGCGCCGTGATCTCCGCGACGCCCGGCGGCGTGCTCGGCGGGATCACCGTGGTGCTCTACGGCATGATCGGCCTGCTCGGCGCCAAGATCTGGAAGGAGAACCGGGTCGACTTCGGTAACCCCCTGAACCTGGTGCCGGTCGCGGCGGGCGTGGTGATCGCCGTGGGCGACACGACCCTGCACATCACCGACTCCTTCCAGCTCGGCGGCATCGCGCTCGGCACCCTCGTCGTGGTGCTCGGCTACCACCTCGGCCGCGTGATCGCGCCGGGCCTGCGCGCCCAGGCCGAGCGGGACGAGATCCACGAGCTGACCCTGCTCGGTCCCAATCCGGAGGTCGAGGATCCGGGGGCTGGTCAGGGCCCGGAAGCCGGGGAGGGCGCGGGGGCCGGGGAGGGCGCGAAGACATGAGGCCACGGGGGATCCTCGCGACGCTTGCCGTGGTGATGTCGGTGAGTTCCGGATGCGTTCTCGCCCCGCCCGACCGGAGCGCCGAGTTCGGTGAGCTGGTCGACGAGCTCAGGTCGATGCCGGGCGTGAACGGGGTCCGCGACCGCTACTCCAGCGGCTTCAGTCAGGGCCGGGAGCTGCGTCTGGAAGTGCTCGTCGAGGACGCCGCGACCGTGGGCGAGCTCGCCGCGGTGAGCGACACGGTGCGGTCAGCGGATGCAGACGGGCAGTTCGATCGATTCACCCGCCGCCTGATCTTCGCGCTGCCGCAGGACTCCCGCTTCTACTCCGGGGTCTCCAGGTTCGTCGTGGGCTGGGGCGGGTGGCAGGCGGGATACGACGCCCCCGCGGCCTGCTGGCTGGAGTTGACCCACCTGTACCCAGGGCTCGTGGTGGACACCATCGGCCACACTCCCGGAGCCGAGCGGAACCTGCTCGACGTCTACCTCCGGACCGGGCCGACAGCGGAAGCCGGGCCGGCCGGCCCGGACACCCTCACCGCCGAGCGGGCTATCACCCGCTGCCTGGAGGTCGGCGGGCCCGGCGGCGGATACGAGATCCGGTTCCGGCTCGACGGTCCTGTCGTTGAACTGGCCGGCAGTGCGCCTGATGTTCGGCGTGTGCTGGCCCTGCATCGGGTCCTGGCGGGGCTGGGTGGCTCGGGCGAGGAGTACGCGGTCGCCGGGTTCCGGATGGACGGGGACGAGTTGGCGGAGGTGACGGTCGCCGCGGTGCCCGAGGCGGCAGGGGTGGCTGAGCCGGATGCGGAGGCGGTTCTCCGCGATCTTGACTCGGCGACCGCGGGGGCGGGGGTTCCTGGTGGTGAGGTGGGCGAGCCGCGCATACTCGTGGCGGAGTAGCGGGTGCTCCGGCGGACTCGGCGATACCCCGGCTGATCGTGACTCACGTCCTTAGACTGGCCGGGTGAGAAGCTCTGGCGGTGGGGCGCGAGTGAGGGTCGCCGCTGCGGTGGTGGTTGCCCTGGCCGCCATGGCGGCCGGGACAGCCTGCTCCGCGCGGCCCGCGGACCGGATGATCGAGTTCGACATGCTCGTCGCCGAGATCGAGGAGATGCCGGGCGTTGCTCGTGTTCACTCCCGCTACTACAACAACGATGAGCAGGGCTCGATCGTCTCTGCACGTGTGGAGATCGAGGACGCGGCGGCCGTGGAGCAGGTCGCTGCGATCAGCGACCTCGTCAAAGAGAACAACACCCGGGTCGGGTATGACGGCTACGACAAGACGCTGCAGTTCATCCGCTCGAACCGGAACGCGATCTACACCAACTACTCCGAATTCGACGTCGGCTGGGACGGGTGGGCCACTGAACTCGATGCCCCCGCGGGCTGCTGGCTGGAAGTGACCAGCCGGTACGACGACCTGCTGGTGACTTCGGTCAGGGACGGTCGTGGGGCCGATCAAGGAGATTCAGGTGGCGGCGAGCCGCCGCTCCCGTTCGACCCGCCCCGGACGGTCCTTGACGTGCACTTCCCGCCCGATGCCGACGAGAACGTCCGAGTGGAGGAGGCACTCCCGCTCTGTCTTGACTACGGCGGCCCGGATGGGGAGAACACTGTCAGGTTCCGGCTCGACGGACCGGACATCGAGCTCCTCGATGACACCTCCGCAGACAGAGCACTGGAGTTGCACCGAAAACTGGCCTTCACTGAACGGCCCTACGCCGTCACGGAGATCATCGTGCTCGACGGCGACCCGGTCGAGGTGACAGTCGAGGCGCCTGAGGGTGCGCCGGTCCCCGATGGCGATGTGGTGTTCCGCGATCTGGCCTCCGAGGCCGGGGTCGAGCGGGTGATCGTGATGACGTATTCCACCCGCGGCGATCGGATGTTGCCCGGAGTGCGGGGTCCGGTGGCGACCGAAGTCCGGCCAGAGAGTGACCGAGGACGCTGATAGACCGGCCGCATCGGGCCTAGACTGGCGTGAACGCCCTCAGGGGGGAGGTATCGCCGTGGCAAGTCCCGAGACCCGGACGCACTCTCCACGCCCCACGACGCCGCTGCTCATCGACTCCTTCGGTCGCGTGGCACGAGATTTGCGTGTGTCACTGACCGAGAAATGCTCCTTGCGCTGCACCTATTGCATGCCCGAGGAAGGGCTGCCGGCGATCCCGGACGACCGGCGCATGACCGCCGACGAGGTCGTGCGCCTGGTCGCTCTGGCACACCGCAAGCTGGGAGTGCACGAGGTCAGGTTCACCGGCGGGGAGCCGCTCATGCGGGCCGACCTCGAGCAGATCATCGCCGGGACCCGCGCGGAATGCCCGGACCTGCCGATAGCCTTGACCTCCAACGGAGTGGGCCTGGAGCACCGCGTGGGTCGACTCGTCGACGCCGGACTGGACCGCATCAACATCTCGCTCGACACCGTCAACCGCGCGGAGTTCGCCGAACTCACCCGTCGTGACCGGCTTCCGTCGGTACTGCGCGGCGTCCGGGCGGCGGTCGCGGCCGGACTGTCGCCGGCGAAGGTCAACGCCGTGCCCATGCGGGCCACCCTGCACGGTGCCCCCGACCTGCTCGAATGGGCGCTCGCGGAGGGCGTGCAGTTGCGGTTCATCGAGGAGATGCCGCTCGATGCGGATAACACCTGGTCACGGGTGGAGATGGTGACGGCGCAGGAGGTGCTCGACTCCCTGTCGACCCGCTTCGAGCTCGAGCCGGCGGGACGAGATGACCCGTCCGCGCCTGCCGAACTGTGGGAGGTCGTCGGACACACGCGGCCGGACGGGAGTCCCGCGACGGTCGGCGTGATCGCGACGGTCACCCGTAACTTCTGCGCAGCCTGCGACCGCACCCGCCTCACCGCCGAGGGCACCGTCCGGTCGTGCCTGTTCAGCGACGACGAGACCGACGTACTCGGGGTCCTGCGCTCGGGGGCCTCCTCCGAGGAGGTGGCCGAGGTCTGGCGAGGCGCGATGTGGGGCAAGCAGGCCGGACATGGCATCGGCGGCACGGCATTCCACCGCCCGCGACGATCGATGGGGGCCATCGGTGGGTGACATGTCCGAGACGGGCGCTAGGGTCGACGATGTGAGCAGCAATCCCAGAGTGATCACCGTCGGCTATTACGCCGCGGCCGAGGACGCAGCGGGCACCGCCCGTGAGCACCTGCACACCGCCGCCACGACCGTCGGAGAGTTGGCGCGGGAGGTGTGCGAGCGTCACGGTGAACCGTTGGCCAGCATCGTGACCGTCTCGTCGTTCCTGGTCGGGGACGAGACCACCAGGGATCCCAATGCTTCGATCGCCTCGGTCTCGGAGGTCGACGTCCTACCGCCGTTCGCAGGAGGCTGACTGGTGCGCGTTCGCCCAGCACTCTCCGTCCTGACGGCCGTCCTCATAGGTACGGGGACCGCAGCATGCACGAACGAGGAGCCCGAGTCCGAGGTCGTCACCATCGGAGTGGCGGCGGCACCGTCGCTGGCCGAGTCGTTCTCCGAGCTCATCAGCATTTTCGAGGCCGAGCACCCGGGCGTGCGGGTGAGCATCGAATTGGGCAAGTCCACCGTGATCGCCGAGGGGCTGACCTCGCGACAGGACATCAACATCTTCGCCTCCGCCAGCCAGGAGGCCATGGATCACGCCGTGGCCGCCGGTGTGGCGGTCGAGCCCCGGCTCTTCGCCCACAACCATGTGGTGATGGCGGTGCCCTCCGGAAACCCCGGAGACGTCAGGAGCCTGAAGGATCTTGAGCGCGACGACCTGGAGGTCGGATTGTGCGAGGTCGCCGTGCCCTGTGGACAGGCCTCGGAAGTCCTACTGTCAGAGGCGGAGATCACGCCGGTCCACGTCGAGTACGCGTCCGGTTCGCGGGCCCTCACCTCGCAATTGGCGGACAACGATGTCGGCGTGGGCATCGTCTACCGGACCGATGTGGCGAGCTCCCACGGGTGGGTCACGGAGGTGGACGTGGACGCCAGGGACCGCGAGCTCCAGCGGGCCGCCGGCTCGGTCAACTATCTTCTGGCACGGGTCCCGGGGGCGATCGTCAGCGACTCCGAGGAAGGCGAGGCCACCGCGACGGAGGAGTTCATCGAACTCGTGCTCTCCGATCGCGGCCGGCTCGCCCTCAACAATTCGGGGCTTGAAGCCGTCGAGGGGTGACGGCGCCCGACCCGCGGCGTGGAAAATCCGCACCGCGTGTGGGTATTAACGAGGTCTTAGACTCTGCAGGCATGAGCTCCGCTGAACCGCACGCCCGGTCACGGCAACGGGGATCGTGGCACCGGCGTGCGACCCGACCGGTCCAGATATGGATGATCGCCCTGGTGATCATGGGCGTCGTGCACCGCTGGGTCCCGGCATCCACCTGGGTGATCGTGCACCTGTTCACCCTGGGGCTGATCACCAACTCGATCCTCGTGTGGGGCCAGCACTTCACCGAGACGCTTCTGCACCGGCGCCCGCCGGACAGCGCCCGGGCCATCCAGGTGCGCCGGATCATGGTGCTCAACGGCGGCATCGTGGTGCTCGTGGCCGGAATGATCGCCGCGTTCCCGGCGGCGGTCATCGCGGGGGCGGCGATCGTGGGTGGCGCCGTCACCTGGTACATCGTGGACCTGGTCCGGCAGATCCGGGCCGCGGCCCCGACCCGCTTCAAGCCGATCGTCAAGTATTACGCCGTAGCCGCGGCGTTCCTGCCGGCCGGCGCGATCGCCGGGGCGTTCATGGGTATCGGTGTGCCCGAGGAGTGGGCGATCCGGCTCCACGCCTTCCACCTCGCGGTCAACGTGCTGGGTTTCGTGGGGATCACCGTACTCACGACGCTGGTGACCTTCTGGGCGACAGTGCTGCGCGCGCCCATGGCGAAGGGCCAGGACGAGGCCGCCACCCAGTCGCTGGTATTACTCTCCGTGTCGGTGGTCGCGGTGGCGCTCGCCTCGCTCACCGGGGCCTGGCTCATCACCGCCGCTGCGCTGGTCGTGTACCTCGGCGCCGTGCTGTGGCACCTGTACTACCTCGCCCGCATGGCCAGGTCCACGCCCCCGCGCGAGTTCGCGTCGATGAGCATCGGCTGCGGCCTGATCTGGCTGCCGCTGGCCGTGGGCTGGGCCGCGTGGCTGGTCGCGGACGGGCGAGTTGCCGACCTCGGCGCGGTGACCGTCCCGCTCCTGGCGGGCGCGGCCGCCCAGATCCTGTTCGGGGCGATGAGCTTCCTCATGCCCACCGTCATGCGCGGCGGGCCGGCCGCCGTGCGCGCCGGGATGATCGAGATGAACCGCCTCGCGATGTTCCGGCTGGTGCTGGTCAACGCCGGGCTGATCGTGTTCCTGCTACCCGGCGGCACCAGCTGGACCCGCGTCGTCGGCTCGTCCCTGGCCTTCCTCGGCTTCGTGCTGTTCCTGCCGGTGATGATCCGCGCGGTCCGCGCCCAACTGGCCGTGATCCGGGAGACCGCCGCACTCCGGGCAGCGGGTAAGAAACCGGCCCGGGTCTCCGCTGACACTCCTCGGCCGGAGATCGCGCCGGGTGCCCGCAGAAATATTGCCGGCGCAGTGGCCGCCGCACTGGTGGTGGTGCTCGCGACGGGAACCGCGTTGGCCGTGGACCCGTCCTCGCCACTTCGGAGAGCGAACAACGACGTCGTCGTCGCCCCTACCGGGAACACTACAACCGTCGAGGTCGCGGCGGTGGGGATGCGGTTCGTCCCCGACGCCGTCACGGTCCCCGCCGGGGACCGACTGAAGATCGTCTTCACCAACGACGACGACACCAACGTCCACGACCTGTACCTCACCAACGGCACCGACTCGGGCCGCGTCGAGCCGGGCGACACGGTGACCATCGACGCGGGGGTGATCGGCCGATCGCTCGAGGGGTGGTGCACGATCGCCGGGCACCGGGCCATGGGCATGACGTTCGCGGTCCACGTCGAGGGAGGCGATCCCGCGCAGGTGGGCGGCGAGGGTAGCGGCGCGGGCGGCATGGGGCCCGGCTCGGACGGTCACTCCATGCACGACCGTGGTGGCGGCCCGACCGACGCGATCGACGTGCTCTCGCCGCCGTCGGACGACGTCGTCACCCGCGACCCCGTCCTGGAACCCGCACCGACCGGCCGCGTGCACCGCGTCACCTTCACCGTTGAGGAGACCGTCGACGAGCTCGCGCCCGGGGTGAGGAGGCCGGTGTGGACCTACAACGGCGAGATGCCCGGGCCCACGCTGCGCGGCAAGGTCGGCGACGAGTTCGTGGTGACCCTGCGCAACGAGGGCACGATGGGGCACTCGATCGATTTTCACGCCGGCGATGTGAGCCCCGACGAGGTGATGCGCACCATTCCGCCCGGCGAGGAACTCGAGTACCGGTTCACCGTGAAACGCGCCGGCGCGTGGCTCTACCACTGCGCCACCATGCCGATGACCGGGCACGTCGCCGCCGGGATGTTCGGCGCGCTGATCGTGGACCCGCCGGACCTGCCGGAGGTCGATCGCGAGTACCTGCTGGTCGAATCCGAGTCCTACCTGGGCGCCGAGGACGAGCCGTTCGACATGGCCAAGATCGCTGCCGAGCAGCCCGACCTGGTGATGTTCAACGGGCACGCCACCCAGTACCGGCGTGACCCGCTCACCGCGCGCGTCGGCGAGACCGTCCGGATCTGGGTGGTGGTGGCCGGGCCGAGCGACGGCACGGCGTTCCACGTGGTGGGGTCGCAGTTCGACACCGTCTATAAGGAGGGTGGCTACCTGCTGCGCGACGGGCGCGACGCCTTCGGTGGTCGCGGCGGCGGGGCCCAGGTTCTGGACCTCGCGCCGGCGCAGGGCGGGTTCGTGGAGATGACCTTCGCCGAGCCCGGCCGGTACACGTTCGTCGACCACTCGTTCGCCGACGCCGAGAAGGGCGCGACCGGGTTCATCGACGTGGAGTGAGGGCGGCGTGAGGGTGGGCCGGGTTCGGGGCGGGTTCGGGGCCGTTCCCGAGCGGCGTGCGCATCGAGAAGTGGGTTCGGCGCACCCTCCTCTCGGCAAACGTGTGCAGAACTCTCTGCTCGTTGGCGCGCTGGCCTGAAAACCCGGCGCAGGTACGGCTGAACCCGACACTGGTGGGGCCGTAGAGGCTGCAGGGGTCAGGGAGACTGGAGAGGTTGCTCGGGAATGTTCCGGAGCCCGCAGCGGTTAAAGTAGATGACACATCATCATGAATCAGGCCGGTGCGGCCCGCCCTCACAGCGCCAGCCCGCCGGAACCGCCGCACGCCCCAGGAGAAACCATGCCCGTCTACGTCCAGAACCCGCATCCCCGCAGCCTCGAGCGTCGAGCCGCGGATGACCTGATCGCGCCCGACACCCAGATGGGCGCGGTCGAACTGCTGGTCCGGGACCTGGACGCGATGATCGCGTACTACTCGGAGGGCGTGACCCTCGAGGTCCTCGCGCACGAGGGGGAGACCGCGGTGCTGGGCCGGGCGGGTAAGTCGCTCGTTAGGATGCGCCGGATGTCTGACCTGCCACCGCGCAGGCAGGGGGAGTCCGGACTCTTCCACACCGCGGTGCTGTTCGACGACGAGGCCTCACTGTCCGCCGCGGTCGCCTCCGTCGCCCGCCTCGCCCCGCGCTCGTTCACCGGCAGCTCGGACCACCTCTACAGCCAGGCGTTCTACTTCGACGATCCCGAGGGCAACGGCGTAGAGCTCTACGCCGACCGCCCGCGCGAGACCTGGACCACCCAGGAAGACGGGCTGCTCGAGGTCGCCACCAACCCGCTCGACCCCAACGAGTTCCTGCGCACCCACCTGCCCAACGCGCAGGCGGGCCCGCCCCCGGCGACGCTCGGCCACGTGCACCTACAGGTCGGCGATATCGGGGTGGCGCGTGACTTCTACGTGGACGCCCTCGGGTTCGAGGTCAGGAGCGACGTGGGCTCGGCACTGTTCATCGCGGCCGGCGGGTACCACCACCACATCGCCGTGAACACCTGGGGCACGGCGGGCGCGGGTCCCCGTGCGGCGGCCCTGGGACTGGGCCAGGTCAATATCGACCTCCCGTCCGACGACGACGTCGCCGCCGTGCGCCAACGCCTGAGCGATCGCGGCATCTCCGCCCGCCATGACGGCGCCGTTCTCCGCGTGGACGACCCGTGGGGCACGCTCATCCAGGTGGGCGTCGAGCAAAGCTGACCCGCCAGTCGGCCGCACCCGCCAGCCAGCCAGCCGCCCTCAGCCCCGGATGGCGCGCAGCCGCTTGACCCCGGACCACGCCATGGCCAGATATGTCGCGGCCCAGACCGCGACGGCCGCCCACATCAGTTCCCGGCCGATCCAGGTGGTGAGCGGGACGCGGTCGGTGTCGCCGAGCGCCATGCTCGAGGCGGCGAACATGCCGAGCGGGAAGACGATCGACCACAGCGCCGGCGTGTACGTCAGCGGCACGCGGCACATGCCGTGACGCCATATGCCCACCGCCACCATCACGGGCAGCAGCCATGCGGCGATCCCCCAGAACATCACCAGCAGTCCGCTGACGAGCCCGCGGATGTCGTCGACGATCGGGGTGGAATCCATGCCCACGATGTGGGTGCCGGCCACCACCACCAGCGCCGATAGCCCCATGAGGATCCAGTATGGCGGCCCGATGTCTCGGGGACCGACCGGCAGGGTGATCAGCCGCATCATCACGAGGACGGCGGTACAGAGGTAGAGGACGATGCCCATCGACCACGAGATCACCGCAACCACCGCCAGCACGTCCTTGCCCGAGGTGGCGTGGTGCTCGAGGATCGCCGCGCCGATCGCCCCCGAGTGGATCGCCACCGACCACAGGAACCAGGTGCCGTCCACGTCGGCCAGAACCGAGCCCGTCTTACGGGACAGGAGGATCAGCCACGGGACGACGTAGCCGAGCACGATCGCCGCCACGGTTCCGACGACCAGCAGTGCGGTGGCCGCCAGGTACTTGTGGGTCGCGAGCGCGGCGGCCAGGACGTTGGTCGCCGCGGGGAAGGTGAAGAACTGGAAGGAGGTGCGGGGTTTGTAAGGTCGACGACGACGTCGTGGCGATACGCGCCGAGCCTCCAGAGAGCCAGGAGCACGAGCACCGCATACTCCAGTCCGGTGACGATCAGGAGTATGTCGGGCCGCCGTCGCCGGGCCGACCGGCGCCGCCGTACAGGCGTGAGGCGTCCAAGCCGGAGAACCAGCGCAAGGCGAAGGAGTTCGCGGAGAAGCTGCGTAACCGCAAGCGCTGACACCCAGGCGGCAGTGGCACCGCCCTCAGATCCAGGCGACCAGCTCCACCGGGTCGCCGGGCCCGGCGCCCTCGGGCACGAGAGCCAGGTGGGTCGCGCCGGCCAGATCGGCCAGGTGGGCGGTGCGGACCCGCTCCGCCAGGTTCCAGCTGCCGGTGCCGTCCGGGCGGGCGGGCAGGATGCGGGAGCGGCCCGGGTGCGAGAGCGCCGCGACGTCGTGGGTCTGCACGAACACCGG
>NZ_JAALDM010000054.1 GCF_014144865.1 Dietzia aerolata
TCTGGTCCGGGGTGCTCTGGTCTGCGGTGCTCACGGGATGAAGTTCACCCCCGACACCTTCATCACGCCGTCGTCGTGGCGGTTGACCGTCACGCGGACGCGGTACTGGCGGTCCTGGTCCTCGTCGGCTTTGGGGTTACCGATGGTCTGGTCGATGGCCATGATCACCTCGGCCCTGTCCGGATAGGAGTGTTCGACGGCCGCGGCGGACACCGTGCCGTCGGCCACGACGTTGGTGGTGGTCACCACGTCCTCGTACGAGTCGCGGCGGGGGGCGAACTGCTCGGAGAAGTCGCCCTCGATCAGACCGACGATCTCGTCGACGTCCTCGGACAGGGTCTCCTGCCTGATGGTCATGAGCTTGGTCATGACCGTCGTGGCGAAGTCCCGGTAGGAGGCGTCGAGCTCGGCGGCGGAGGCGCGGTCGGCGCGGACGGACGCGGCACCGGTCCGCTCGCTGACCCACAGTCCGGTCGCGACGATCGCCGCCACGAGGCAGACGGCCGCGATCACCGCGGCCACGGTCAGCCCGGTCCTCCCGTCTCCGGGGCTCTGGTCAGGCTGTGCCACTAGGTCACTCCGTTCGTCAGGATGTCAGCCAGGTCGGCATCGGCGGCCAGTCGACTGTCCGTGCCGAGGTTCAGCTGACGATACGTCTTGCCGTCCGCACCGAAGTACTCCCCCGTGTCGGAGTCGTACACGGCGGCGGAGGTGGTGATCTCCGGCTCCCCGGTGTTGCCCGACGGCACCACGTTGTAGGCGTTGGGATTGTTCCCGGGGGGCCCGACCTCGCTCGTGTCCGGCGGGTTGATGCCCTCGGGCACGTAGTTGTCGGCGCGACATTCCTCCGGGGAGGCCCCGCGGCGGCCCGGGAACTCCATGCACGGCAGGTTGCGGGCGCCGCGCACGGTGGTCTGGGAGTCCTTGGGGACCTTGCAGTAGATGCCGTTGATGAGCGGCGGTACCGACAGGTCTGCCGGGGAGCGCCGCTGTTCGGCGGGCAGGAACCCGGTGGTGCACGGCGGGGTCTCGTTGATCTGCAGGTTGAAGTCGACCTTGATCTCGCCGGTGTCCTTGGCGCCGTTGATCGCGGTGATCAGCGCCGACACCAGCGCCGGGTAGATCACGAGCAGCTGCTCGATCGCCGGGTTGTAGACCACACCCACCTCGCCGACGCTGACCAGGTTGGCCACGAGGACCGGCATGGTGGGTTGCAGCTCGTTGAGGACCTTCGTGGCCCGGCCCAGGGCGTCGGGGCCGCGCTGGATGAGCGAGGTGAGCTGTGGCTCGTTCTCGCGCAGCTGGTCGGTGATGTCGGCCATGTTGGACGTCCAGGCCCGGATCGCGTCGGAGGAGCGCAGCTGTGAGTCCAGCACGGGCTCCGCGTCGGCGATCAGTTGTCGGGTGACGCCCGAGTTCCGCTGGGCCTCCTCCAGCAGGAGCTGGGCGGAGTCGAGGAACTGCTGCAGGTCGCGGGCCGAGCCGTTGAACGCGTCGAACGACTCGGAGATGACGCGACGCATCTTGGCGTCGTCGATCGAGGCCATGAGCACGGTGGCCTGGTCCAGGACCGGGCCGATGCTCTGCGGCATGTCGACACGGTCCTCGCCGATCACGGTGCCGTCGGACATCCGGCCCTCCGGGGTCCCGTCGGGGACGAACTCGACGTACTGCTCGCCGACCGCCGACACACTGCGGATCTCGGCACGGACGTTCTCCGGCACGTCGGCACGCGAGTCGAAGTGGAGCTCGGCCACGACCTTCCCGGGCTTGAGCGTCACCGAGTCGACCCGGCCGATGGTGCTGCCGAGGTAGGAGACGTTGGCGTTCTGATAGAGGCCGCCGGTGTCGGGCATCTCGAGCGCCACGTCGGTGCGCTGCCAGCCGAGTGCCCGGGGCACCTGCAGGTAGACGATCGACATGATCGCCAGCGCAAGGACCGTGACCACGGAGAAGATCGTCAGCTGGATTTTCACTAGCCGCGTCATCGGGGGGCCTCCTCGGTCGGGTCGGCAGGTCCTGTCGGGGCCTCGCCGCCGGTCCCCGTGGCGCCGCCGCCGCCCTCGCCCGGGGCGGCATCCCCCGCTCCGGCTCCGTCCGCTGCTCCGGCGCCGGGGTCGACCATGGCGAAGGGGTCGGTGGCCGCCGGGTCGGTCGGTGCGACATCCAGGGAGAACGGGTCGGGACTGACCATCGACCCCGGGGCCAGGCCCACGTAACCCTCGAGGCCGGCCATGCGGTTGCCGAACTCCGTGCCCAGCAGCAGGGTCTCGGCCAGTCGCGGCATCGTGGCGTCGGCGTGGATGTACAGGTTGGCGTAGTCCCCGCGCAGGAAGTTGTCGATACCGGCCTGCGGGAAGGGGAAGGTGATGAGCGAACTCATCACGCGGGTGAGGTCGCGGCCGGAGTTCGCCAAACCCTCGAGCACCGGGGCGAGGTCGCGGAGGTTGTCCGCGAGGTTCTTCCCGCCGCCGGCGTCGATGATCTGGTTGGCCTTGTTGCCGAAGTCGCCGAGCGAGACCAGTGCGGTGGTGAGTTCCTGCTTCTGGTCGTTGATCAGGGACACCGCCTCGGGCATCTGCGCCAGTGCCTTGGCGAGGGTGTCGTTCTGCTCGTCGATCTGCCGCGACAGACGGTCGAGCCCCTCCATCGCCGCGATGATGTCCGCCCGCTGGTCGTCGAGGCCGCTCACGGTGGTCTCCAACTGGTTGATGACCTCCTTGGCGTCCAGCTCGCGGCCGTCCAACGCGGCGTTGAACTCCTGCGCGATGGTCTCGAACTGGGCCAGACCACCGTCGGTGAGCACCACGGACAGGGCGGACAGTGTCTGCTCGGTGGTGGGGTAGACGCCAGCCCGCTCGATCGGGATCACGTCGCCGGCTTCCAGCGTCCCCTCCGCACCACCGTCCGGCGGCGGGAACAACTCGAGGTGCTGGGAGCCCAACAGGCTGGTCTGCCCGATCTTTGCGTGCGCGTTGGCGGGCAGCCGGACGTCCCCGTTGAGGGACACGGTGACGATCGCCGTGTAGTCCTCGACCCGCATCGAACTGATCGAGCCGACGTTGACGTCGTTGACGCGCACTGGGGAGTTGCGCGTGATGGTGGTGACGTTGGGCATCTCGATCGTCACCTCGTACGCGCCGTCCCCGTTGCCCTCGGCTCCGGGGAGCGGCAACGAGTTGAGCCCGTCCCACGCGCAACCGGCACCGGTGAGCAACACCGCGCTTCCCAGTGCTGCCGCACCGAGGATCCGCCGACGCAGGCCCCGTGGGTCTTTACTCGCCGCGCTCATCACGCACCTCCCGTCACGAGCAGGGTGTCGGTCAGGTTGTCGCCCTTGTTGACCACGTTGACCAACGGGTCGGGACGCGCGGACGGCGGCTGCACGCCCGGCGGGGTCTGGGTACCCGGCTTCTGCAGCTCCCAGATCTGGTGCGGCTCGGCGGTCGGGGTGATGGGCGGGGCCACCGTGCCGTACGGGTAGTTGGAGGTCAGCGAGTTGAACAGCGGCCCCATGTACTGGGCGCACAGTTCGGCGTCCGACTCCGAGGTGTTGTTGGCCAGTCCGGCGATCGCACCGCAGATGAAGTTGGTCGGGTTGGCCATCTGGTTCATCGACAGCACGCCGTTGAGCACGCCCTGGTAGGGGCGGTAGATGTTGTAGAAGTTCGCCATGGCGGTGGGGCCGACGTGCAGCATGCCCTCGAGGTCCGCCCGGCGATCGCGGACGACCTCCGTGGCCCGGCCGAGTTTGTCGACGTTCACCGCGAGCCGGTCGCCGTTGTTCTCGAGGAAGCGGTTGATGTCCATCACCGCGAGGTCGAGATCCCGCAGTGCGGCGTCGATGCCCTCCGTCTGGTTGCCCAGGACCTCGGAGACGCTGGCGAGCCGGCCGCCGAAGGAGACGATCTGTTCCTCGCTCTGGGACAGGGCGGTGACGAACAACTGCAGGTTCTTGAGCGTGGTGAAGAGGTTCTCCCGACCGTCGGACATGATCGACATGGTGTGGGAGACCTCGGCGAGCGCGTCGCGGATCTCGTGGCCGTTGCCCTCGAACATGGCGTCGGCCGAGTCGACGAACTCGCCCAGCGGTCCCGTCGTCTCGCCCTGCGCCGGGCTGAGCGCGGTGGACAGCTTCATGAGCTGCTCCTTGACGCCGTCCCACTCGACGGGCACCGCGGTCCGCTCCGCGGGGATGGTGCCGCCGTCCGCCAGCTCCTCCCCTCCCGTGTACGCCGGGGTGAGCTGGATGAAGCGCTCGGCGACGAGCGACTGCGCCACGAGCAGCGCGTTGGCGTCCTCGGGAACCGGGACGTCGTGGTCCACCTTCATGGTGACCTTGGACAATCCGTCCTCGGTGGTGATGTCGGTGATCTTCCCGACCCGGACGCCGAGCACGCGGACGGTGTCGTCCTCGTAGACGCCCTGGGTTGACGGGAAGAACGCGGTGATGGTCTTGGTGCGTGCGGAGAGGAACCACACGGCGCCGGCGATGAGCGCCACCACGGCGACCAGTGCGACCACCTTGGAGGCGGTGCCGGGCAGGAATCGGTTCATCGCGGCAACCTCTTCTCGCCCCAGCCGGGGAACTCGTCCATGGTCGTCAGGCCCGGGTACCCCGGCAGTGTGGGTTCGGTGACCAGCCCCGGCTCGGGCTGGACGCGGTCGTCGATCAGCGGCATGAGGTCCCGCAGGAGGGACTGCTGGTATTGGCCCAACGACAGGTTGGACACGTAGGCGTTGAACCACGGCCCGGAGGCGACGGCCTCGGACAGCGCGGTGGAGAACGGCACGATCCGGCGAAGGCCCAGGTCGATGTCGTCCTTGTTGCGGATCAGCAGGTCGGTCACGTTCTCGAGTTTGTCGAGCGCCGGCCCGATCTGGGCCTCGTTGTCCTGCACCAGCCCGGACAGCTGCCGGGCCAGCTCATCGATGTTGGTGATGAGCTCGCTCAGCGCGCGCTTGCGCATGTCGAGGGCGATGAACAGGGTGTTGCCGTCGACCATCAGCTGGTTGATCTGTTCGCTGCGTTGGCCCAGTACGTCGGTCGACGAGGCCGCTTTGTCGAGGAGTTCGCGGACCGCCTGGTCGCGTTCGTTGAGCGAGCGTGACAGCCGGGTGATCCCGTCGATGGCTCCGCGGACCTCCGGCGAGGAGTCCTCCATGGTCTCGGCCAGCACGTCGAGTGCGTCCTGTACCGAGTCGGTGTCCATGCCCTCGACGGTGTCGCTGAGGTCGCCGAGCGCCGCGGTCAGGGAGTAGGGCACGGAGGTGCGCTCGAGGGGGATCGTGCGGTCCTCCAGCGTGCCGCGACCGTCGGAGTACACGCCGAGGGCGCGGCGGCCGAGGATGGAGTCGGTCTTGATCTGGGCCGAGGTGTCGGCGCCGAGTTCGACGTCGGTGTCGATGTCGAAACGCACGCGCACCTTGTCGCCGTCGAGCTCGATCCCCCGGACCGTGCCGACCTGCATACCGGCCACCTGCACCTCGTCGCCGGTGCTGAGCCCGGCGGCGTCGGCGACGTAGACGGTGGCACCGTGGGTGCCGTTGATGTACGGGATGCGGTCGTAGTTCAGCGAGATCCCCATGAGGGCCACCACCCCGACCGCTCCCCAGATCCCGATCACCTTGGGATCGCGGTCGCGGAACCGGAGCTGTCCGCGGGGCGCCTTGGGCGGCGCGCCGTCATTGTTCTTCTTACTCATCGGGGAACGAACACCGTCCCGTCGTCTGCTCGTACTGCGGAAGGTATAGCGGCTGGCCGGTGGCCGGGTTGGTGATCTCGACGATCACACCGCACAGGTAGAACTGGAAGAAGCTGCCGTACACGCCGAGTCGGCCCATCTTCTCGAAGTCCGACGGCAGGCGGTTCATCACGTTCTCGACGAACTCCTCGTCCTCGTTGATGAGGGTCGCCACGCGATCGATCTGCGCGATGTCCTCCTTGAGGGAGGGGCGCACGTCGGCCAGCAGGGTGGTCATGTTGGCGCTCGTGTCGTTGAGCCGGCTGACCGACTCCGCGAGCGGCTCCGAGTTGGCGGCCAGCCCGGAGACGAGCTGCTGCAGGTCGTCGACGATCGAGTCGACGTTCTCGTGGTTGTCGGCCACCGTGGTGAGCACCGAGTTGAGGTTGGTGATCACGTCCCCGATCAGCTGGTCGCGGTCGGCGAGGGCCTGGGTCAGCGACGACGTCGTGGCGAGCAGGTCCTGGACGGTCCCGGACTCCCCCTGGAACACCTTGACGATCGACTCGGAGAGCTGGTTGACCTGGGCCGGGTCCAGTGCCCGGAACAGCGGCCGGAACCCACCGAGCAGGGCGTCCAGGTCGAGCGCCGGAGCGGTCTGCGCCAGGGGCAGGGTCCCACCGGGCTCGAGTGGGGCCTGGTCCCCCTCCCCTCGCTTGAGCTCGAGGTAGCGGTCGCCGGTGAGGTTCTCGTACCGGACCACCGCCTCGGTGCTCTGGTGGACCACCTGGTCACCCGCGACGGAGAAACGGACCCGGGCGGTGTTCTCCTCGGCCAGGTCGACCTTGCTGACCTGGCCCACCTCGACGCCGGCGATCCGGACCTTGTCCCCGGACTCGAGCCCCGAGACGTCCGCGAAGTGGGCGTTGTAGCGCTCGAAGTCGCCCGACCGGTACTCGCTGAACACCACGACCAGTCCGGCCAGCACCAGGGCCATCACCGCGGTGAAGATCCCGAGCTTGACGGTGGTCGCCCGCATCTCGCGCGCTCCTGCGCGCCCGGTGCTCACGGGGTCTCCTGGTCCATGCCGAGCATGACCTGCAGCAGGGTCGGAGGTGCAGGTTGGCCGGGCTCGGTGGGCTTCAGCGGGCCGAAGAGCGGCCCCGGGCGCGAGGTAAACACGTCGGGCATGCCCTCCACGGGATTGGAGCCGGTGTCGGTGACGACGAACGGCGCGTGGACATCCGGGTCCGGGAACGGCAGTCCGTAGCAGCGCGGCCCGGTGCTCGCGTTCACCTTGGGCAGGTCCTTGGGGTACTCGTACGCACGCGCGCCCTGCTGGAAGCCGGCCTTGAACACCAGGCCGGGCTGGTCCTTGCCACCGAACGCCGAGGTGGCTCCCTCGACGCCCTGGTTGAGGCCGACGATCAGACAGGTGAGCATGGGCGAGTACTCCCCGAGCAGGCTGGCCGAGGCACGCAGGTCGGACAGTGCCTTGACCAACTCGTCGCCGTTCTCCGACAGGAGCCGCTTACCGGTCTCGCCGGTGCCGATCGCCGAGACGAGCAGCTGCTCGAAACGGGCCTGGTTGTTGACGATGTTCGCGCCGACATCGGTGCCGGAGTCGAGCATCCGCATGAGGTCCGGGGTGACGTCCGCGTAGAGGTTCGCCACGCGTGAGCCCTTGGCCAGATCGCGCTGGAGCGTCTCGATCTGCGGGTTGATCTCCTCCAGGTAGGCGTTCAGGTCGGTGATCGTCTGGCCGACCTGTTCGCCTCGTCCGTCGACCGCACCCGAGATCGCGCCGAGCGTGGCGTTGAGCTTCTCCGGCTCGATCGCGATGAGCAGGTCCGACAGGTCCTGGAACAGGGTGTTGACCTCGGTGGTGACGTTGGTGGCCTCGACGATGGCGCCGGCCTGCAGTGTGGTGGCGTCCGGTGTGGCGGGCGCGCCGAAGTCGACGGACTTGGCGCCGAACACGGTGTTGGAGCCGATCGAGACCGGGGAGTTCGCGGGGATGGCCTCGAGCGCGGAAGGATCCACCTCGAGATCCAGGGTCGCGCCGTCGAACTCCTGCGTGATCCGGGTGACGTTGCCGATCTCCACGCCGCGCGAGCGGACCTTGGCGTCTTCCTCCATCACCAGTCCCGCGCGGTCACTTCGCACCGTGATCGGGACGCGACTGTCAAATGCCCGGACGAACAGGAGCAGGGACAGCGCGACCACCACGACGATGAACAACGCCAGGCCCGCGGCCGCGATGCGCTTGGGCACCGTGTCGCTCTGGCTCACCGTCCTCGCCATATCGTCTCTCCTATCCAGACAGGTTGAAGTTGCCGTCTCCGCCGTAGATCGCGAGCGAGACGAGAAGGGTTACCGTCACCACGGCGATGAGCGACGTGCGCACCGCGTTGCCCACGGCCGCGCCGACACCGGCGGGGCCGCCTGCCGCGTTGTACCCGTGGTAGGTGTGGATGAGCATGATCGTGATGGCCATGGCGATGGCCTGGACGAACGACCAGAGGATGTCCGTCGGAATGAGGAACGTCGAGAAGTAATGGTCGTAGACGCCTCCGGACTGACCGTAGATCTCGACCGTCGCGAAGCGGCTCGCCAGGAACGAGGCGATAACCGCGAGCGAGTACAGCGGGATCACCGCGATCATCCCGGCGACGATGCGCGTGGACACCAGGTAGGTCACCGAATCGATGGCCATGACCTCGAGCGCGTCGATCTCCTCGGAGACACGCATGGCACCCAGCTGGGCGGTGGCGCCGGCGCCGATGGTGGCCGCCAGACCGATGCCGGCGATCACCGGCGCGGCGATACGGACGTTGATGAACGCGGCGAAGAAGCCGGTGAGCGCCTCCACGCCGACATCCGTCAGCGAGGAGAAGCCCTGCACGGCGATGACGCCGCCTGTGGCCAGGGTGAGGAAGGCGACGATGACGACCGTGCCGCCGATCATCGCGAGCGCACCGGTTCCCATGGCGATCTCGGCGATGAGCCGCAGCGTCTCCTTGGGGTACTGGGTCAGCGCGCGGGGCGTGGCCGCCAGCGCGCGCCAGAAGAACAGGGCGTGATCGCCGAAGTTGTCGAACCCGCCGATCGCCCGATGGCGAGCACGCGACAGGCGCGGGAACCGCGTGGTCTCTATCACCGCCATGTCACGCTCCCAGAACCTTGACGCCGACGGCGGTGATGACCGTGTTGACCACGAACAGGCACATGAAGGCAAAGACCACGGTCTCGTTCACCGCGTTGCCGACCTCTTTCGGCCCGCCGCGGACGTAGAGCCCCTTGTAGCAAGCGACGAGGCCGGCCAACATGCCGAAGACGCCGGCTTTGACCTGGGCCAGGACGAGTTCACCCAGCCCGGTCAGCAGCGTGATGCCGTTGACGAACGCGCCGGGGTTGACGCCCTGGAGGAGGACGGAGAACAGGAAGCCGCCGAGGATGCCGATCGTGCACACCAGGCCGTTGAGCAGGAGCGCGACGAACGTCGAGGCGGCCACGCGCGGAACGACGAGACGCTTGACCGGGTCGATGCCCAGCACCTCCATCGCGTCGATCTCCTCGCGGATGGTGCGGGCACCGAGGTCGGCACAGATCGCGGTGGCCCCGGCCCCCGCGACGATGAGCACGGTGACCATGGGTCCGACCTGGGTGACCGCACCGAGCGCGGCGCCGGCGCCCGAGAGGTCGGCCGCACCGATCTCCCGCAGCAGGATGTTGAGCGTGAAGCTCACAAGGACGGTGAACGGGATCGCCACGAGGATCGTGGCCATCATCGATACGCGGGCGATGAACCACGACTGGTCGATGAACTCGCGCCCCTGGCGGACGATCGACGGGAACGCGACGAAGGTGTCGAGCGTCATCGCGAAAAAGTCGCCGACTCCCCTGAGTGGCTTGTCGAGAACATTCGCCATGACGCCCCCCCTCCTACCTTTCATCCCCCGGACCACAGGTCTCGATCAAGTCACGCGACGGTGACCACACGGTGTGATCGCGGTAACAGACTAGCTAGAACACGTTCTACCCCGCAAGGGCTTCCTCGGCACCCCCGGAGCGGACCCCTTGCATTATGTGGACGGAATCTAACATGTGCCCCACCCATCACAGCGACCCCTGGCGTGAACTCATATAAACACGTCAGGGGCCACCTGTCGGGGTCATAGCTTCATGATCTCCGCGGCCGAGAAGGACTTGCCCTCCGCGCGCCCTGACCAGTGCCCCGACACAGCATCAGCGAACGCGCGACGATCCCAGACGCCCCCTGAAGCGTCGAACCGCTTCTCCACGACCGGGGCCTCGACGAGCGCCACCATTCCGCCATATACCACGAACAGCTGCCCCGACACCCCCGCCGCCGCCGGCGACGCGAGGTAGGAGACCAGGTCGGCCACGCGGTCCGGGGACAGCGGGTCCGGCCCCTGGGACTCGTCCCACGCCTCGAAGACCGCCTCGGTCATGCCGGTACGCCCCCGGGGGGCGATGGCGTTGGCCGTACAGCCGATGCGTCCGAGAACGCGCGCCGCCGAGAGCGTGAGCGCCGTGATGCCGGCCTTGGCCGCGCCGTAGTTGGCCTGACCGGGAGGGCCGAAGAGCCCTGCCTCGGACGACGTGTTGATGAGGCGGCCGTAGATCGGCGCGCTGCCCTCGGTGCGCTTCTTGTCCTCCGCGCGCCAGTGGGCGGCGGCGTTGCGGGTGAGCAGGAAGTGTCCACGCAGGTGGACCTTGACCACCGCGTCGAAGTCGTCGTCGGACATGTTGAAGAGCATCTTGTCGCGGGTGATACCCGCATTGTTGACGACGACGTGCAGGCCGCCCAGCTTGATGGCCTCCGCCATCATCGCGTCGGCGGTCTCCCGCTCGGAGACGTCGCCCACGACGAGAGCCGCCTTGGCTCCCGCGGCCTCGATATCCGCAATAACCGCATCCGTGGCCTCGGAGGCCCGGATGTCGTTGATCACGACAGCGGCCGCGCCCGACCGGGCCAGCTCAACGGCTTCCGAGGCCCCCAGGCCCGAGCCGGAGCCGGTGACCACGGCCACCCGGCCGTCGAGGGACAGATCCTGATCGAGCATTCCGCGTTTCTCCTCCACACTCACTCGACGGCCTTGAGCGCCGCCATCGGGCATTTCTCCACAGCCTTGAGGGCCCGCTTCTGGAGCTCCTCGGGCACCTCGTCCACGATGACGCGAACGATCTCGTCGTCGTCGTTCAACTCGAAGACCTTGGGCGCGAGGCCCACGCACACGGCCTGCCCCTCGCAGCGGTCGGGATCCACTTCAATCCGCATACCAGTTCTCCTTGGTCGGTCCAGCGGGCACGGCGCCCCCGGGGCTGGGTCGATTCTATGTGAGCCGGGACACTAGAACGTGTTCCTACTCGAGCATGAGTGTAAGTCACCGGCCACGGTCGGGCCGCACCCGCGCCGAGCCCCGCCATCCGGCGCCCCACGGTGTTAGCGTGATCCGCATAACTGGAACACGTTCCAACAGCGACGACGAGCATAGGGACCCATGGACATCACCTACACCCCCGATCAGCAACGGCTGCGCGGCGAGTTGCGAGAGTATTTCTCGGCACTGATGACCCCCGAGCGGCGCGAGGCGTTCACCTCGACCACCGGCGAGTACGGCCACGGCAACGCCTACCGCGAGATCGTGGCCGAGATGGGCCGCGACGGCTGGCTGACCCTGGGTTGGCCCGAGGAGTTCGGCGGCAGGAACCGCCCGATGATCGAGCAGCTCATCTTCACCGACGAGGCCGCCATCGCCGGTGTCCCGGTCCCGTTCCTCACCATCAACTCCGTCGCGCCGACCATCATGGCGTTCGGCTCCGAGGAGCAGAAGAATTATTTCCTGCCGCGCATCAGCCGCGGTGAGCTGCACTTCGGCATCGGCTACTCCGAGCCCGACTCCGGTACCGACCTGGCGTCGCTGCGCACTCGCGCGGTCCGCGAGGCCGGCACCGGCGAGTACGAGGGCCAGGACGTCTACCGCATCAACGGCCAGAAGATGTGGACCTCGCTCGTGGCGTACGCGGACTGGATCTGGCTCGCGGCCCGCACCGATCCGGACGCCAAGCGCCACAAGGGCATCTCGATGATCCTCGTGC
>NZ_JAALDM010000055.1 GCF_014144865.1 Dietzia aerolata
GCTGAGCACGATGATGGGCCGCGACTACCGCCAGAAGATGGAAACCTACGAGCAGCTGGAGAAGAAGACCGAGGCCACGACGATCGAGTTCGTCGACGGCATCCAGGTGGTCCGCACGTTCGGCCAGGCCGGCCGCGCCCACTCACGATACGAGACGGCGGTCGACGAGTTCTCCGACTTCTTCACCGACTGGACCCGCACCATGACCCGCACCGAGGCGCTCGCGGGCATCCTGCTCAACCCCATCTGCCTGCTGGTCGTGATCCTGCTGGTCGGGCTGCCGATGATCGATGCCGGCTCACTCGACCCGGTCGATCTCCTGCCGTTCCTACTCCTCGGACTCGGCCTGGGCAGCACGGTCCTGACCATCGGCCACGCCGCGCAGGCCCGCACCCAGGCCGACGCCGCCGCCGTCCGGATCCACCGCCTCCTCGGCACCCCCGCGCTCGAACAACACCAGCTCACCGGAACGGCCGCACCCGGAATAGCCGTGCCCGAGACCGCCGCGCCCGGTGCACCCGCAAAAAACACAAAGAATTTTGACGACGACGACACCACCGCCGGCACTGTCCGGTTTGAGAACGTCCACTTCGCCTATCGCGAGGGCGTCGAAGTCCTGCGAGGCGTCGACCTCACGCTGTACCCGGGCACCATCACCGCATTGGTCGGGCCGAGCGGCGCCGGCAAGTCGACCCTGGCCGCACTGCTGCCCCGCTTCCACGACGTCACCGACGGCCGCATCACCATCGGCGGCGACGACATCCGGGAGCTGCCGCCCGAAGAGCTCTACGCCCGTGTCGGGTTCGTCTTCCAGGACGTGCGGCTGCTGCGCGACACCGTCCGCGCCAACATCGCGATCGCCAACCAGGACGCAACAGACGTAGAGATCGAACGCGTCGCGCGGGCCGCCTGCATCCACGACCGGATCATGGAACTGCCGAAAGGGTACGACTCGGCGGTCGGGACCGACGCCCGCCTGTCCGGTGGTGAGGCGCAGCGGCTCTCGATCGCCCGTGCGCTCCTGGCCGATTCGCCGGTTCTCGTCCTGGACGAGGCCACCGCCTTTGCCGATCCGGAGTCCGAGGCCGAGATCCAGACGGCCATCGCGTCGCTGGTCGCCGGGCGGACCGTCCTGGTAATCGCTCATCGACTGCACACGATCACCGGCGTCGACAGTGTTGTCGTCGTCGACCAGGGCCGTGTTGTGGAACAGGGCTCCCACTCGGACCTTCTCGCGGCGGGCGGCACCTACTCGCGCCTGTGGCACGCCGACGCCGAAGCCACGCAGCAGTTGACCGGACGCGAGGAGAGCAACCGATGATCCGCGACATGATCCGCCTGGTGCCTGACGACAAGCGGCACATCCTGCCCCGCTATTTCGCGGCGGTTCTCGTCCTGGGCGTCGCGCAGGGCCTGGCCTATTCGGCACTCGCACCGCTGCTCACGGCGGTCTTCGGCGGCGACCTCGGCACGGCCTGGCGCTGGACCATCGCGATCGCGGTGGCGCTCGTGGCCGTGGGCATCGCCCGCTACGTGCAGGCCATGGCCGGCATGCTCATCGGCAGCGCCATGATGCGTGACCTGCGGCTGCGGCTGGGTCGGCATCTCGGTTCGCTGCCGCTGGGCTGGTTCTCGGACAACACCGCGGGCAAGACCTCGCGCGTCATGATGGCCAGCACCAACGAGGTCCTGCGCGTGTTCGCCCAGCTGCTGACCCCGCTCATCACGGCCGTGCTGGTGCCCGTCACCGTCGCGGTGGCGATGCTGTGGGTCGACTGGCGGGTCTCGCTGACGATGGTCATCACTGCCCCGGTGTTGTACCTGGTCAACCGGGTCGGCAACACGCTGTTCGCGGGCGCGACCGAGGCCCAGCACGATGCCGCCGCGCGCGCGAACGAGCAGGTCATCGAGTTCGCCCAGGCGCAGCCGGTGCTGCGCGTGTTCGGCACCGACGCGTCCCACGAGCGCCAGCTCATGTCCTCTCTACAGGCGTTGCGCACCGCCATCCGTCGCGCGCTGTTCGCCTCGGTGCCGGGGCTGGCCGTGTTCACGATCGTGGTGCAGCTGACGTTCATGCTGCTCGTGTGGGTGGTGGTGGCCCTGGCCTCCGACGGCGACCTCACCGTCCCCACCGCGATCGCCCTGATCACCGTGTCCTCGCGCTTCATCGAGCCGCTCTCCCAGGCGGCGGACCTGAGTTCGGCGATCCGCCGCGCCCAGGTGGCCGCCCGCCGCATCAACGCCCTGCTCGACGCGGAGACCATCGCCGAGCCGGCCGAGCCCCTCTCTCCGGCCGGGTCGACGTTGCGGTTCGACGGCGTGACCTTTGGTTATGGGAAGAACAACCGGGACGACGACGACAACACCGCCGTCCTCCACTCGGTTGATTTCGAGGCCCCGGCCGGCACCACCACCGCGGTCGTCGGGCCCAGTGGCTCGGGGAAGACGACGTTGCTGCGGCTCGCGGCACGGTTTTACGTGCCTGGTCAGGGTGGGATTTCGATCGGTGGGGTGGACCTTGCCGAGTTGGGCACCGATGCCGCTCTGAAGCAGGTGTCGTTGGTGTTCCAGGACGTGTATCTGTTCGACCAGTCCGTCATGGAGAACATCCGCGTGGGCCGGCCGGGTGCCACGGATGACGAGGTGTTCGCGGCGGCCCGGGTGGCGCGGGTCGACGAGATCGTCGAGCGTCTGCCGGACGGGTGGGACACCCGCGTCGGCGAGGGTGGTGCGGCGCTGTCGGGCGGCGAGCGCCAGCGTGTGTCGGTGGCGCGTGCCCTGCTCAAGGATGCGCCGATCGTCCTGCTCGACGAGGCCACCAGCGCGCTCGATCCGCAGAACGAGGCGGCGGTGGTGGCCGGGATCCGCGAGTTGACGCGCGACAAGACGGTTGTGGTGGTGGCCCACCGGCTGCCGACGATCCGGCACGCCGATCAGATCCTCTTCCTGGACGCTGGCCAGGTCGTGGAGCGAGGTTCGCACGACGAGCTGATCGCCCTTGGTGGCCGGTATGCCGATTTCTGGGACAAGCGCTCCACCGCTTCGGGCTGGCGGCTGGAGGCCACGACCTTCTGACCGCGTTCCCCCTGACACCTGCCACCGGCCACCGGCCACCGGCCAGCCTGCCGTGGTACGCCGGTCGGCCGAGCCGCGCCTACTCGGGGAATCCCTTGAGGACGGCGCGGCTTCCGCTGAGCCCGAGCCGGGTGGCGCCGGCCGCGATCATGGCGCGCGCCGTGTCGGCGTCCCGGATCCCGCCGGAGGCCTTGATCCCGAGCGTGCCGCCCACAGCCCGGTGCATCGCCTGCACCGCACGCACGCTGGCCCCGCCTGCCGGGTGGAAGCCGGTGGAGGTCTTGACGAAGTCGGCCCCGGCTTTGGCGACCGCGTTGCACAGTTCCACGATCCGCTCGTCCCCCGCCTCCTCGCCGAGGGCCTTGTGGATCGCGGCGGTCTCGAGGATCACCTTGATGACCACCGGCGGCGGCACCGCGTCACGCATGGTGAGCACATCCGCCATCACCTCGTCGACCAGACCGGCGATGGCGGCGCCCACGTCGATCACCATGTCGACCTCGCGCGCACCTTGGTCCACGGCGAGCCGACCCTCCATGGCCTTGACCAGGGAGTGGTGCTTGCCGGACGGGAATCCGGCGACCGTGGCCACGACGAGTTCCCCGCCCCGCACCGGCAGCATGGCCGGGCTGACGCAGACCGCCTTGACGCCCAGCTCGTGGGCCTCGTCGATGCATGCCTGTACGTCCTCGCGGGAGGCGTCCGGCGAGAGCAGCGTGTGGTCGATCATCGCGGCGACACGGGAGCGGGTCAGTCTGTCCTGCTCGCCGGACGGGGTGGTGTGGTGGGGGGAGTTCTGGGGGGCGTCGTCCATGGTGGCCAGCCTAGCGGGGAGGTCGGACAGGCCCGGCTGGCACAATGAGCACTCATGTCACGTCGTTTCGTCCTCTCCCTCGGCTGCCCGGACCGCATCGGCATCGTCGCCCGGATCGCCACGTTCCTCGCCGAGCTCGGCGGGACCATCGTCGAGGCCGCCTATCACGCGGACGAGGACACCCGCTGGTTCTTCACCCGCCAGTCCGTGGACGCCGATTCGATCGGCATGGAACTCGACGAACTGCGCCGCCGATTCGAGCGCGTGGCCGGCGAGCTGGGCCCGGAGACCGACTGGCACATCGCGGACTCGGACGATCCGAAAGACGTCGTGATCCTGGTGTCGAAGGACGGGCACTGCCTGCACGACCTGCTCGGCCGTGTCGAGAGCGGCGACTACCCGGCGCGCGTGCGGGCCGTGATCGGCAATCACGACAACCTGCGCGGGATGGCCGAGGCACATGGTGTCCCGTTTCATCACATCCCGTTCGCGGCCGATCCGGCCGAGCGCGGGCCGTCCTTCGACGAGGTCGCCAGGATCGTCGACGACATCGACCCGCAGGCGATCGTGCTGGCCCGCTTCATGCAGGTCCTGCCGGACGAATTGTGCACCCGCTGGGCCGGCCGCGCGATCAACATCCACCACAGCTTCCTGCCCAGCTTCGTGGGTGCCCGGCCGTACCACCAGGCGCACACCCGCGGCGTGAAGTTGATCGGGGCGACCTGCCATTACGTGACCGCGGACCTGGACGAGGGCCCGATCATCGAGCAGGACGTCATCCGTGTCGACCACACTGCGACGGTGAAGGACATGGTCCGCCAGGGCCGCGACGCCGAGAAGTTGGTCCTGGCCCGTGGCCTGCGCTGGCACCTCGAGGACCGGATCCTGGTGCACGGTGGCCGCACCGTGGTGTTCACCTAGGCCGACCGACTTCTGTCGGTCTAGGCTTTGCGGAAGCCGTGTTTTTCGGTGAGCAGGGTCTGGACCGCCGAGAGGAAGATCACGCGTGCGGCAGCCCCCGCGCCGGGCAGAATTCCGGTGACCCTCTTCTCGATGACCGCCTGGCTCACGCCGGAATCCCGGAGGGTCTCGACGAGCACGGTGATGGCCTGGGCCGCCATGCTCTGCCCTTCCATGAACATGGTGCCGATTCTGTCCAGCCCGTCCTCGTCGACGCCCAGCATGATCAGTTCGCGGAAGAGCTTGAACATGTAGTCGTCGGCGAGGAAATGGTCAGCGGAGCTGAACTCGCTCACCAGCCCGATCGCGGTGCCACGATCCAGTAGTTCCTCCGGCAATTCGAAGCCCGTCACCGCTTCGACCCCGGCCTTCGGTAGCCGTCGACGGCGGGGGCCGGCGGTGCGCCGGTCCGCCCGCACACTCTCGACCTCGAGGAGCTGGGTCAGCGTCAGGCCGTGACGCTGCGCGATGAGGAGCTCCTCGATGGTCGCGAAAGTGTAGCCACGATCGAGAAGCCGCAGGATGAGGGCGAGTCGTTGCTTGTGCGCCGGCCCGTAGAAGCCGGTCCGTCCTCGTCGCACCGGGGGTTGGAGCAGCCCACGCTCCTGGTAGAGGCGGATGTTGCGAACGGTGGTGCCCGCCTCGTCGGCGAGCTCCTCGATGCGCTGCTCCTGCCCGCCCCCGGCGGAGGTCATCGTCGATACCCTCGCACCGCCGGTCGCACATCGGCGAAGAACACCCCGACCGCCACCATCGCGATGATGCTAAAAATCCCGAGCGGCCAGATCGCGAACAGCAGGGCGGAGCCCGCGCAGATGCCGATCCAGGCCGGCTTGGGCCACTTACCCTCGATCGAATATGCCGAGGCGGGCGCGAGAGCAGCGAACACGATTCCGACGAGCGCCCAGACGACCAATGCCGCCTGGATCCCCAGCTGGACCATTCCCCATGTAGTCGAGAGATCGTTAATCACGGGCCCCAGTGTAGACAGTGCCCCGGTGGGCTCCTCGCCCCCGAGCAGGCGGCACCGGGCAACAGAGAAAGCCGCCCCGGCCCGCTCGGGTGGAGCGGGCCGGGGCGGCCTGTGGTGAGTGCGGGATCAGCCGCGCTGCATCACTTGGTCTCGGAGGCCTTGGTGGTCGACGCGGCCGGCTTGCTCGCAGCGGAGGTGGTGCCGGTGGTCTTGGCGGCCGTGGTCTTGGCAGCGGTCGACTTGGTGGCGGTGGTCGACTTGGCGGCCGGCTTCTTGGCCGGAGCCTTCTTGGCGGCCGGCTTCTTGGCCGGGGCCTTCTTGGCGGGAGCCTTCTTGGCCGGGGCGGTGCGCGCCTCGACCTTGGCGGCGGCGCTCTGGACCTCGTCCGACGCGGAGTAGGCGGCCTCGTCGACCTTGTCGGCGGCCTCATCGGCGGCGTCGCCGACGGCCTCGGCGGCCTGGCGGGCCGACTTGGAAACGCGGCCGGCAGCCTTCACACCGATCGAACGGGTCTGCCGGGCCACGGTGCCGAGGGCCTCCTCGCCGAGCTCGACCTGGTCCTCAACGAGACCGGCGGCGCGGGCGACCTGCTCGTTGACCCGGGTGAAGCCAGCCTCGATCTGCGGGTTCTCCTCGCGGAGACGGGTGACGACATCCTCACCGCGGGCAGCGAGACCGTCGTAGATCCCCGCCGCGACCTTGACGTAGGCGTCGGCGACCTTGCGCAGCTCCTCGGGGCGGAAGCGGTTGACGAGCTCCTCGACCTCGGCGGGCAGCGACTGAACGCGGTCGGGAACCTCGGAGACGCGGGTCTGGACCTCGTTGAAGCGCTCGGTGGCCTTGCTCTGGGCGTCGTTGACGGCCTCGTTCACCTTGGACTGGGCGTCGGTGACGGCCTCCTCGGTGCGACGACGCAGGTCGGCGACGAGCCCGGAAACGGCCTCGACGGCCAGATCGTTGACACCGACGTAGGCGTAGACCGGGGTGCGGACGGCGGCGAGCGCCTGGCCGAGCGGGCCGTCGAAGGCCGGGTCCTTCGCCACTGACTTGGCCGGAGCGGTCTTCGCGGTGCCGGACGCCTTCTTGGCGGCGGTGGTCTTCTTGGCAGCGGGCTTCTTGTCAGTCATGTCGACTCCTTAAAAAGTGTTCGGTCTCGTTCTGGTGCTCTCGTCTGCGGTGTGCTCGTGGCCCCCACGGGCCGCCGTGCGACGCTCCCTCAGGGGACGTCGACGACCTGATCAGCGGCGGTGGCGTTGTTAGCCCGGAACGACTCGTAGATCTCCACGAGCACCTCCCTCTGCCGTTCGGTGAGGTCCGGAGCGGTGAGAATCGCATCCCTCACCGGACTTCCCTGCTTGAGCTCGAGGATCCCCGCCTGCGCGTACAGCACTTCAGCGGACAACCTCAGGCCCCTGGCGATCTGACCAAGCACCTCGGCGGACGGCTTGCGCAGCCCACGTTCGATCTGGCTCAGATACGGATTGGAGACGCCGGCGCGCTCGGCGAGCTGCCGGATGGACACCTGAGCGGCCTCCCGCTGCGCGCGGATGAACGATCCGATGTCCTGCGACTCAGACGACCGCTTACCGCCCTCGCCCTTGGTGGCCTGACCGTCACCCGGCAGGTCCCCCGTCGGCTTGGACTTACGGGCAAGGACTCCGGCGGAGGTGTCCCCCACCTGCGCCTCGGCGGTTCCGATCGCCTTGTCGCTTTTGCGTCCACGCTGTCCGGCCATCAGTTCCACCTCCGTCCTTGCTGTCGTCTGTCATCGACTGACAACAACGCTAACAACGAGTGCTAACTGCAGCAAGCACTATGTGGCCCCCACTACCGTGCGCTTCGTCACACCTGATCGGGGTGGGGGTGCCCCACACCGGGCGACCGTCCGGGCCAGGTGGGCAGTCACCCGGACTCGAGCAGGTCACAGGCACTACCCGGGGAAGGGGCGTGAGTGTGACGGGAGTAACTGCCGCCTACACCCGTGAGGAGAATGCGTGGATCAGAAGATCAGCGTGGTGACGGTGTGGATCACAAGACCGGCCAGCGCACCCACGACGGTGCCGTTGATACGGATGAACTGCAGGTCCTTGCCGGCCAGGAGCTCGATCTTGTCGGATGCCTCGTCGGCATCCCATCGCTCGACGGTCTCGGAGATGATCGAGGTGACCTCACCGGCATAGTTCTCGGCGACGTAGCGGGCGGTACGCGTCATGTAGTCGTCGAGGCGATCGCGCACCTTCACATCCTCGACCAGCATGTCCGCCAGTCGGCGCAGCAGGTCGTCGATCTTCACCCGCAGGGTGGAGGAGGTGTCCTCGGTGGCCTCGATGACCATGCGCTTGGCGGCCGCCCATGCCGAGCCGGCGGCGCGCTGGACCTCCTCGCGGTTCATGACCTCCTGCTTGAAGATCTCAAGCTTGGCCATGGTCGCCGGGTCGTGCTGCAGGTCGCGGGCGAAGTCCTCGACAAATCCGATCAGGGCGACGCGCACGGGGTGCTGCTTGTCGACCTTGATCTGCCACGTCCACTCGCTCAGCTCGCGGTAGGCGCGATCCGACAGCAGTTCGTTGACGAACTGCGGCGCCCATGTGGGGGCCTTCTCCCGCACCCAGCGGTCGATAGTCTCCGGATTGGCCTCCACCCAACTGTGGGCGCGGTCGGCCATGAGATCCATGAGCGGCAGGTGCCTGCCCTCGTCGAGGAGTTCGGCGAGGATTCGGCCGGCGGGCGGTCCCCACTCCGGTTCGGCGATGCGCGCGACGATCGTTCGCTCGATGATCGCCACCGCGTCCTCGTCGCGCAGCACGGCCAGTACCGAACGGATTGCCTTGGCGGCCTGGTCGGAGGCCATCGCCCGGTGTTCGGGGTCCTGCAACCATTCCCCGGCCCGTTCGGGAATGTGTGCGCTACGGACCTTCTCGCTCACCATCTCAGGATCGAGGAAGTTCTCCCCCACGAACTCGCCCAGCGAACTACCGAGCTGGTCCTTCTTCTTGCGGATCAGCGCGGTGTGCGGGATCGGGATGCCCAGCGGGTGCCGGAACAGAGCGGTGACGGCGAACCAGTCCGCGAGGCCGCCGACCATTCCGGCTTCCGCGGCGGCGCGGACGAACCCCACCCAGGGGTCGGCGCCGTTGTGTATCGCGTACTCGGCGATCAGATAGATCACCCCGGCCACGACGAGGAAACCCGTCGAGACCACCTTCATCCGGCGGAGCGCGGATCTCCGCTCAGCGTCAGCCGCCGGGTCGCCCGCCTTGAGGGCGGCGGACCCGGCGGCCGCGGTGCTGTCAAGCGTCAGTGCGCGTCCTCGCGTCCGTACTTACGGAAGCCGATCATGCAGATGACGAGCCCGATCAGGAACACCACGGTGGTGGCCACGACGGCGGCGATGACCAGGCCGAGCGAGACGTTCATGTTGTCCACGTAGTAGCCGTACGCGGTGAGCGGCAGGCCCAGCATGCACATGCTCAGCAGGAGGATCGCCGAACCGAGGTAGATCTCGGTCGAGTACAGCGGGTAGGTGGGGGCGACGGTCGTCGCGTACTCCGGGTAGTACTCCTCGACGATGGCGGCACCAGTGTGCTCGAGGGTCTGACCGGCCATGATGTCGTCCTCTTTCGTCAACTACCGATCCCGTACCGAAGGTCCGGGACTTGTTATGCCGTAATCCTATTAGAAGCTCAGGAATCCCGGGCAACCGCCCGTCTGATTCGTCGCGCGGCGGTCACCAGGTTGCGCAGGCTGGGCTCCAACTGCCAGGTGTAGCGGCTCTTCAGACCGCCGTCCGGAACGGCCCACAGCCGCTCCACACCGACCGCGTCGACACCCTCGAGCAGCCGCTCGTGCAGCAGATCGATGTCCGGCACGAAGCCCGACCTGGACTCGTAGACGCCCGGCGCGACCTGCCGGGTCAGCGTGTGGTCCTGCAGCGCGTCGAGCACCCACTCGATCGACCGGGTGGCCACGATGTTCGTCACGTCGGCGTCGAGTCGCTCGATCGCCTCCGTCATCACCCGCAGCGACGAGTAGCTCAGGTGCGTGTGGATCTGGGTCTCGGGCCGCGCCCCCGCCGTGGCCAGCCGGAAGGTGCCCACCGCCCAGTCCAGGTACGCGCGGCGGTCGGCACCGCGCCGCGGCAGCAACTCCCGGATCGCCGGCTCGTCGACCTGCACGATCGCCGTGCCCGCCGCCTCCAGGTCCGCCACCTCGTCGCGGATCACCAGCGCCAGCTGCGTGCCGACCTCCTCCAGCGACAGGTCGGTGCGGCAGAAGGAACGCGCCAGCATCGTCACCGGCCCGGTGACGATCCCCTTGACCGGCCGGTCCGTCAGCGACTGCGCGTACGCCGTCCACTCCACCGTCATGGGAGCGGGCCGGGCCACGTCCCCGTAGAGGACGGGCGGGCGCACGCAGCGCGAGCCGTACGACTGCACCCAGCCGTGGCGGGTGGCGGCGAACCCGTCGAGTAGTTCGGCGAAGTACTGCACCATGTCGTTGCGCTCGACCTCGCCGTGCACCAGCACGTCCAGCCCCATGTCCTCCTGCAGCCGGATCACCTCGGCGATCTCCTCGCGCAGGTACGCCCGGTAGCGCTCGAAATCGATCCGGCCCTCCGCCAGATCGAGCCGCGCCCGCCGGATCTGGACCGTCTGGGGAAAGGACCCCAGGGTCGCGGTCGGCAACACCGGCAGCGACAGCCTGTCCGCCTGCCGGGCGGCCCGCTGTCCGTACGGGACACGGACCTTGTCGTCGTCGTCGACCCCGGACGTCCTGGCGCGCACATCGGCGCGGCGCGCGCTGGGCAGGACCGGAAGCGGGCGCCAGCGCGGGGTGGGGCCGTCCTCGAGCGCGGCGGCGAGCGAGACCACCTCGGCGACCTTCTGGTCCGCGAACGCCAGCGAATCGGCCAACTCGACCGGGAGGGCGGTCTCCGCGCGCACGTCGTACGGGACGTGCAGGAGGGTGCAGGAGGTGGTCACCACCAGGTCGTCGAACACGGCCTTGAGTTCACGCAGGTACTCGAGGCTCGCGAATTTGTCTGTGCGCCAGACATTCTGACCGTCGACTACACCGGCGTAGAGGCGCTTGCCGGCCAGGCCGGGTATCGCCGCGAGCTCGGCGGCCGGGCGTCGCCCGTACACCAGATCCAACCCGATCGCCTCTACGTTCGTCGAGGCCAGTGCCGGCAGAGCTCCGGCGAGATCGCCGTACGCGCCCGTCACCAGGATCCGAGGACGGGAGGGCGCCGCGGCGAGCCGGTCGTAGGCCTGGAGCAGGCGCTCGATCTCGGCGTCGGTGCGTTCCATCGTCATGCACGGCTCGTCGAACTGCACGCACTCCACGCCCACCTCGGCGAGCACGTTCAGCAGGGCCTCGTACTGCTCCAGCAGCCGGTCCAGCGCGTCGAGGGGCACGAACGACGACCGCGCGGCGCGGCTCTCGGCGCCGGCATCGGCATCGGCATCGGCACCGGCACCGTCATCAGCACCGGCCTCCACCTTGCTGAGCAGCAACAATGACACCGGACCGGTCACCACGGGCCGGATCTCATAGCCCAGCTCCCGCGCCCGCGCGACCTCCGCCAGTAGCCCCTCCGGCCGCAGCTCCAGCGGGGTGTCCGGCGAGAACTCGGGCTGCCGGTAGAGGTAACTCGTGCCCTGCAGCGACACCAGCTCGAGCGGCGGGACGTCGGCGCGGCCGCGGGCGAGCGCGAACACGGTGTCGACCGGGGGCAGCCCCTCGATAAGGTCGCGGAACCGGCCCGGCACGGCGCCGAAGAGCAGGGCGTCGTCAAGGATGTGGTCGTAGAACGAGAAGGTGTTGCCGGGCAGTTGCGTCAGGCCGGCGTCGTGCAGATCGTGCCAGGTCCGGTCACGGATCCGCCGCCCCACGGCGAGGAGTTCAGCGCGGGTGCCGTCGCCGTGCCAGTATCGCTCGAGCGCGCGTTTGAGCTCCCGACGACGACCGATGCGTGGGTACCCGGGGACACTCGAGGCGCGGCTCGGCGCGAGGTGCGGTGAAGGGGGCGACGACGACAACGCGTCAGCGACCCGCGCCCGCCGTCAACCGCGGCGAGGCGTACCGATAGAAGCCGTGCCCTGATTTCTTGCCGAGACGGCCGGCCTCGACCATCCGGAGCAGTAACGGTGGCGGCGAGTAGAGGGGTTCCTTGAACTCGGCGTACATGGAATCGGCGATCGCCTTGACGGTGTCCAGGCCCACGTGGTCGGCCAGCGACAGCGGCCCCATGGGGTGTGCGCAGCCGAGCACCATGGCCCGGTCGATGTCCTCGGGCGTGGCGTGGCCGGACTCGGACATGCGGATTGCCGAGAGCAAGTACGGCACGAGCAGGGCGTTGACCACGGCGCCCGAGCGGTCGGCGGAGTGCACGACCTGCTTGCCGAGAACCTGCTGGGCAAAGTCCTCGGCGCGGGCGCGGACGGTCTCGCCGGTCTCGAGGGTGCTCACCAGCTCGACGAGCGGGAGCACGGGAACCGGGTTGAAGAAGTGCATGCCGATCACGCGCTCGGGGCGGGTGGTGGCGGTGCCGAGTTTCATGATGGGGATCGACGAGGTGTTGGAGGCCAGGACGGCCTGTGGGTCGTCGATGACCTGGTCGAGTTCCCGGAACACGGCGGTTTTGGCGGCCTCGTCCTCGACGATAGCCTCGATCACCAGCTGGCGGTCCTCGAAGTCTTCGAGGTCGGTGGTGAATCGGAGCCGGAGGGCGGCGCGGTCTCGTTCGCGTTCGGTGATCTTGCCGGAGGAGACGCCGCGGTCGAGGGAGTCCAGGATGCGGGCGCGGCCGGCGGCGGCCAGCTCCTTGGTGGATTCCCACACCAGGACGTCGACGTGTGCCCGGGCGCAGACCTCGGCGATGCCGGCCCCCATGAGTCCGGCGCCCACCACGCCGACGCGGGTGATCCGCCCGTGGTCGGTGTCCGCGTCTCGGGGGCTGCTCATCTCTACTGGGCCCTTCTCCGGGGTGGTCGGTGTCTCCGTCGTCTGTCGTCGGCTCTGACGACACCGGGGGCCGCGTCCGCCTCGTCGAGACGGCCGCGGCCCCCGGATGTGTTCACGTCAGTGGTGAGTGCTGATTCCCGTGGGAGTCAGCGCTCGCCGACCCTTGCGGGCCGACAGAGATCAGTGGAACTGACCCTCTTCGGTGGAGCCCTTCAGCGCCGCGGTGGACGTGTTGGGGTCGACCGTGGTGGCGATGAGGTCGAAGTAGCCGGCGCCGACCTCGCGCTGGTGCTTGACCGCGGTGAAGCCACGCTCCTCGGCGGCCTTGAACTCGCGCTCCTGCAGCTCGACGAAGGCCGACATCTGGTTGCGGGCGTAGCCGTAGGCCAGGTCGAACATGCCGTAGTTGAGCGAGTGGAAGCCCGCCAGGGTGATGAACTGGAACTTGAAGCCCATCGCGCCGAGCTCCTTCTGGAACTTCGCGATGGTGGCGTCGTCCAGGTTCGCCTTCCAGTTGAAGGAGGGCGAGCAGTTGTAGGCCAGGAGCTGGTCCGGGTACTCGGCCTTGACGGCCTCGGCGAACTGCTTGGCGTACTCGAGATCCGGGGTGCCGGTCTCCATCCAGATCAGGTCGGCGTACGGGGCGTAGGCCTTGGCGCGCTCGATGCAGGGCTCGATGCCGTTCTTGACGTTGTAGAAGCCCTCGGGGGTGCGCTCGCCGGTGATGAACGGGCGGTCACGCTCGTCCACGTCGGAGGTGATGAGCGTGGCGGCCTCGGCGTCGGTACGCGCGATGATCACGGACGGCACGTTGGCGACGTCGGCCGCGAGACGGGCCGAGGTCAGGGTCCGGATGTGCTGGTTGGTCGGGATGAGGACCTTGCCGCCCAGGTGGCCACACTTCTTCTCGGAGGCCAGCTGGTCCTCCCAGTGCACACCGGCGGCGCCGGCGGCGATCATGGCCTTCTGCAGCTCGTAGGCGTTCAGGGCGCCACCGAAGCCGGCCTCGGCGTCGGCCACGATCGGGGCGAGCCAGTTCTCGACCGAGGTGTCACCCTCGATGCGGGCGATCTCGTCGGCACGCAGCAGGGCGTTGTTGATGCGACGGACGACGTTCGGCACCGAGTTGGCCGGGTACAGCGACTGGTCCGGGTAGGTGTGGCCCGAGAGGTTGGCGTCGCCGGCGACCTGCCAGCCGGAGAGGTACACGGCCTCGAGGCCCGCACGGATCTGCTGCACGGCCTGGTTACCGGTCAGCGCGCCGAGGGAGTTGACGAAGTCCTTGTTGTTGACCTTGTCCCAGAGGATCTCCGCGCCGCGGCGGGCGAGGGTGTGCTCCTCGACGACGGTGCCCTGCAGCTCGGCGACCTGCTCGGCCGTGTAGTTGCGGGTGATGCCCTTCCAGCGGGGGTTGGTGTCCCAGTCCTTCTGGATCTCTTCAGCGGTACGTGCCTTGCCGACGTTCGACATCGCGACTCTTTTCTGTCTCGGGGGCGGACTCGAGTTCGCATAATTGCGAGTCCGAGATCCTGTACGGCACAAGACTGCCACATGATCCACACCGCGTCTACCTGCATTTTCTGCAAATTCGGCGAGTTTCCTTGCCTCTTTTGCAAACTTTGCGAAGAATGTGGGGTGCGCCACGCCAATGTTGGGAGTAGACCTGATGACGACCTCACATATGGGTTCACGCCTCCGCCGGCTCCGTGAGGAACAGCACCTCACGCAGGCCGCGTTCGCCGAGACGCTGGGGCTGTCGGCCAGCTACCTGAACCAGCTCGAGAAGGACACCCGGCCTATCACCTCGCGTGTGTTGGCCCGCCTCTCGGAGGTCTACGGGGTGGATTCGACGTTCTTCGCCTCGGACTCGGACACCCGCCTCATCGCGGAGCTCACCGAGGCGCTCTCCGACCCCCAGGTCTCCTCGGGCATTCCCTCCTCCGAGGTGATCGACCTCGTCCGGGCGCACCCGGCCCTCGCGCGCGCCTTCGCCGTCCTCAACCAGCGCTACCGCAATTCCGCGGATCTCCTGGCGGCCCTCACCGAGAGCCGCAACGTCCCCGGCGGCGAAGTGGATCATTCGGCGCTGGCGATGCCCCACGAGGAGGTGCGGGACTACTTCTATCAGCGGCAGAACTACATCGACTCCCTCGACACCGCCGCGGAGGAACTCACCAACCGGATCCGCATGAACCGCGGCGACGTGCGGACCGAGCTCGAGAACCGTCTCGCGGAGACGCACGGCGTCCGGGTCGCCCGCCGCGTCGATCTCCCGGACGGGCTGTGGCACCGCTTCTCCGCCGAGGAGCGCCGACTCGACCTGTCGGCGCACCTCACGGCCGGCCAGCAGGCGTTCCGTGTCGCGTCGGAGCTGGCGTTTCTGGAGCACGAGGACCTGCTGGACCAGCTCGTCGCCGACGGCACGTTCTCCTCCCCCGCCGCCCGCGCCCTGGCCCTGCGCGGCCTGGCCAACTATTTCGCGGCCGCGGTCCTCATGCCGTACGAGCGTTTCCTCGACACCGCGGAGGACTTCCGATACGACGTCGAGCGGCTCATGACCTTCCACGCCACCGGATACGAGACGGTCTGCCACCGCCTGTCGACGCTGCAGCGCCCGGGCGCCGCGGGCGTGCCGTTCAGCTTCGTCCGGGTCGACCGTGCGGGGAACATGTCCAAACGCCAGTCGGCGTCGGGGATGCATTTCACCACGTCCGGCGGCACGTGCCCGCTGTGGAACATCTACGAGACGTTCTCGTTCCCGGGCAAGATCATGCGCCAGCTCGCCGAGACCACCGACGGCCGCGTGCACCTGTGGGTCTCGCGCACGGTCACCACCCGGCCCATGCGATTCGGCCAGTCGCGCAAGACCTTCGCGATCGGCCTGGGCTGCGACGTCCGGCACGCGCATCGGACCGTGTATTCGCAGGGCCTGGACCTCGACGACACCGAGGCCACCGCCAAGATCGGCGCCGGCTGCCGGATGTGCGAGCGCCCGGCCTGCCCGCAGCGCGCGTTCCCGCCGCTCAACCGCACGCTGTCGGTGGACGCCCACCGCTCGGCCCTGTCGCCGTACCTCCTCGACGAACCCGGCTCCCCGGCCCGGCCCACTGCCCTACCCTTGCGGCCATGAGCCAGCCGAGCAGCAACCCCGACGCCCACGCCCAGCCGGGCGCCGACCCCAAGCCCCAGGGCACCCCCACCGCCCCCTCCGGCACGCCCCGCATCCGCCCCGGCGGCTTCCGCGAACTCGGCCCGTTCGGTTGGTTCGTCAACCGCGTGGGCGCGCGCGTGACCAGCAAGCGCGACGTCCACCTGTTCTCCACCCTCGGCCACGCGCGCCGCCTGTTCCCCGCCTGGCTGGCCTACTCGGGGATGATGATGCCGTTCGGCATCCTCGACCGCCGGACCACCGAGTTGGTGATCCTGCGCATCGCGTTTGTGCGGGGCAGCGCCTACGAGCGCGCGCACCACGAGCGCATCGGTGCGAGCGTAGGACTGGACGACGACGACATCGTCCGCACCACCGAAGACCCCGCAACCGCGGAGTGGACGCCCCGACTCCGAGCCGTGTTGACCGCCGTCGACGAGCTGGTGCAGACCAAGGACCTCGCCGACGACACCTGGTCGACCCTGGCCTCGCACTTGAACCAGTCGGAACTCATCGCGCTGGTCCAGTTGATCGCCCAGTACGACGGCCTCGCCACCTCGCTGCACGTCCTGCGCATCCAGCCCGACGTCCCCCGCTGACCAACCCAGCCTCGCCCGGCCGGCCCCCCTTCCCGCCCTCCCGCCTTCCCGCATCGAGAAGTGGGTTCCGCACAACGCCACTCGACAAATGCGGGCCAAACCCTCTGCTCAACGCCCCCGGCGTCAGCTCAGGCAGACGCGCGCCCGGTCGTCCAGCTCCTCGACGACAGTCTCGCCCGACGGCACGAACACCCGCCGACCCTGCACGGTGCACTCGAAATCGCCGCCGTTGAGATTGACGATCGTCACCTCGTGGTGGGTGCAGTGCACCCGCACGTGCGTGCCGCGGACGGTGAGGCGGAACGTCAGAGAGCCCCACTCGTTGGGCACCCGCGGGTCGAAGGAGATGTCGCCGCGGTAGTCGCGCATCCCACCGAACCCGCTGACGAGCCCGGACCAGACGCCGCCGGTGGAGGCCACGTGAATGCCGTCGGAGGCGTTGCCGTGCACGTCGGCCAGGTCCACGACAAGTGCCTTGGAGAAGTGCTCGAACGCCTCATCGCAGTAGCCGATCTCCGCGGCGATGATCGACTGCACCACCGCCGACAGGGTCGAGTCGCCGGTGGTCAACGGGTCGTAGTACTCGAAGTTGGCGCGCTTTTGTTCTTCGGTGAACTCGTCGCCGCGCAGGAACATCGCCAGGACGACGTCGGCCTGCTTGAGGACCTGGTGCCGGTAGATGACCAGAGGGTGGAAGTGCAGCAGCAGTGGCCGCTTCGGTTCGTCGAGGTCCTGGTCCCAGACCTCCTTGTCGAGGAAGTCCTGGTCCTGGGGGTGCACGCCCAGTTCCTCGTCGAACGCGATCACCATGTTCTTGGCAGCCCGCCGCCATTCGGCGATCTCGTCCTCACCGAGTGACAGGCGCTGGCAGATCCCGTCCCATCGTCCGTCGCCCAGGTCCTGGATCCGCTGGCATGCGATGGCCGCCGCGAGCAGGTTGAAGCGCGCCATGGCGTTGGTGAACAGGTTGTTGTCCACGACGGTCGTGTACTCGTCGGGGCCGGTCACGCCGTGGATATGGAACGAGCCGTCGCCGGCGAAGAACCCGAGCGAGACCCACATCCGAGCGGTCTCGACGAGGATGTCCACGCCCTCGCGGACCATGAATTCCTCGTCGCCGGTCGCCCACACGTACTTGACGAGGGCGTGGGCGATGTCGGCGTTGATGTGGTACTGCGCGGTGCCGGCCTCGTAGTAGGCGGAGGCCTCTTCGCCGTTGATGGTGCGCCACGGGTAGAGCGCGCCGTTGACGGAGAGGTACCGGGCCCGCTCGCGTGCCTTGCCGAGCATCTCGTACCGGAACCGCAGGGCGTTCCGAGCGAACTGCGGCATCGTATAGGTCAGGAACGGCAGGACGTAGGTCTCGGTGTCCCAGAAGTAGTGGCCTGAGTAGCCGCTGCCGGTGACGCCCTTCGCGGCGATCCCGGCGGACTCGGCCCGGGCGGAGGCCTGCGCCAGCTGGAACAGGTTGAAGCGGATGGCCTGCTGCGTTTCGGCGGGCCCGTCCACCTCTACGTCGGACCGGCTCCAGAAGTGGTCAAACCAGTCGCGTTGGGTCCGCTGCAGGTCGTCGACGCCCCGCTCGCGGCCGCGGGACAGGGTGCGCGAGCATCGTTCGACCAGTTCGCGGGCGGGAACCTTGGCGGAGGTGTGGTACGCCGCCATCTTGGTCATCTTGAGCACGCTGCCGGGGGTGGCGTGCACGTGGTACACGACGCGGGAGGCGTCGTCGGAGAGGTCGGAACTCATGGCCACGTCGTCGACGGTCTCGACCTCGTGGTCCACGGCCACGCCGATGGTCATGCCGGAGTTCGCGCACCGGTAGCCGTGGGCCTGGAAGCCGCGTTGCCCTTCGGTGACCTCGGGGTTGAGGACGCGGTGGTCGAGCCCTTCGGAGCGCCGCGGGTCGAAGCCGGCGGGCAGGTCGTCGGTGGTGTGGTACTCGTCTTCGCCGTCCTGCCGGTTGAGCATCTCGGACACGATCACGACCGGCGCCGGCTCCTCCGGCAGCTCGATCTCGAACGTCATCACGGCGAGGTGCTTCTCGACCATGGACACCATGCGGGTGGTGCGGATGATCACCTTTTTGCCGGCGGGCGTGCGCCACACGAGGTCGCGCCGGAGGATGCCGTCGCGGAAGTCGATGCTGCGTTCGTAGTGTTCGAGGTCGGCGGCGGCCACGCGCAGCGGCTCGTCGTCGACGTACACGCGGATCGTCTTGGTGTCGGGCGCCTGGACCATGGTCTGGCCTTCGCGGGCGAGCCCGAACGCGTCCTCGGCGTGCTGGATGTGCCAGGTCTCGTGAAAGCCGTTGACGAACGTGCCGTGGTGCTTGGAGTTGCGCCCTTCCTCGGGGTTGCCGCGCATCCCCAGGTAGCCGTTGCCCACGGCGAACTGGGTTTCACTGACGCCGAGCGGGGATTGCCGCGGGTCGGTCTCGATCCAGCGCCACGGGTCGACGGGGTGGGTGGCGCGGTTGATCTCCGGCACCTCGAGGTGGCTGCGGAGGTTCACGCCGTAGGTGGTGCGGATGTTGCCGGGCACCGACTGTCCGACGGTGGTGTGCGCGGGGCCTCGCCCCGGGGAGACGGGGGTCATGCGCGCTCGCCCTTCGTGGTGGTGTCCTGGTCGCCGAGGCCGGGGATGAGGTCCGCCAGGTCGACGACGACGACGTCGGCCCCGGCATCGAGAAGTGTCTGTTCCCCGGCGCCACGATCTACGCCGACTACTCGGGCGAACCCGCCATCTTTCCCGGCCTGCACACCGGAGACGGCGTCCTCGATCACCAGGCAGCGGTCGGCCGGGACGCCCAGGAGTTCCGCGCCGCGCAGATACGTGTCGGGCCGCGGTTTGCCGGGGATGCCCTCCTCGGCGGCGACCAGGCCGTCGACGATCACCTCGAAGCGGTCCCGCAGGCCGGCCGCGGTGAGGACGGCGACGGCGTTCTTGGAGCTGGAGACCACGCAGGAGGCGATCCCGGCGGCGTCGAGGGCGTCGAGGTAGGCCACTGATCCGGGGTAGGCCGCGATCCCCTCGGCGAGCAGGTCCATGAAGATCCGGTTCTTGCGCTCTCCGAGTCCGTCGACGGTCTCGGTGTCGGCGTCGGTGATCCCGCGCGCGGCGAGCATCGATTCGATGCCTTCGTGGCGGGGTTTGCCGTCGATGTACCGGAAGTAGTCGTCGTCGGAGTAAGCCTCGAGGCCGCGCTCGTCGAAGTAGCTGGTGAACATGCGGTTCCAGGCCTGCATGTGCTTCTCGGCGGTCGGGGTGATCACGCCGTCGAGGTCGAGGAGCACTGCCTCGACACCGTCGTGGTGCATCTCGATGTCCTGCTTCCGGGATCGGGGTTCGGATCTGGCTCAGGGGCAGCTCGGAGCGTGGGTGTGGCTCCGGTTCGTATCGGGCTCGTCCGGCTCGGGCTCGTCCGGCCCGGGCTGGCCTGTTCTCAACTGTGTCGTCCGGGTGGGTGTGCCCGTGTCACGCGGCCTGAGAAGGTGCCCGGCCGGTGCCGCAACCAGGGTAGTCACACGGGGTGGTTTTCATCGACCACGCCCCCGATGCCGATCCCCCGTTCAGCGTCGTTGTTGACGGCGGTCCGCCGCACGCGCCTCTGCACTTCTTTCCCGAATCCGCCACCCACTCCCGCCCGTGTGTCGGCGGCGGGCGCGCTCACCTGCACTGACTGTCCGGGGCACCGTCACCGACCCCGGAGCAGCGGCGGCGTCGGTGTCGCGAAAATCGGGGCGGGTTACGTACTTCGGGGTCGGGCGGTGGCACTATTGTGAGCAACCCTGAATTAAAGGAGAGAGATGCGCCTCCGCACCCGCACCCCCCGTCGCGCGGCGATCGCCGGCCTCGCACTGGTCACGGCGGCCACGCTCGCGGCCTGTTCGTCTGACTCCGAGGGCAACGAGGATGCCGGCAACGAGACCCAGTCCTCCGAGTCCGCGGACACGTCGCAGGACGCGCCGCAGGCTCCCATCGAGGAGCTCGCGCTGGCGGAGGGCGAGGCCCCGGGCGGCGGCGTCGTGCAGGTGATCGAGCGACCGATGCTTCAGGAGTCGGTCGACAAGCTGGTCGCCGATCAGGGTCGGCAGCTCATGGAGAACCCGGCGTGCGACAAGGTCTCCCGTCTGGAGACCGTCTCCAACCACGCCACGACCGACGGCGTGACGGTGCTGGTGCGCTACAAGCAGTCCGAGGTCGACGAGACCGAGCATCGCTTCGGTGTGGGCATGGTCGACACGCGGCTCGACGAGTTCCTCGACCGTTCGCTGTACGAGGCGTGCAAGACGTCGAAGAGCGTCACCAACCCGGCCGTCGAGCTGGTCATGAACGTTCAGGACGCACCGGTCGTCGCGGGGACCGAGGGCTTCCGCGTGATCAGCGACTTCATCACCACCCAGCCGGACGGCACCCAGCAGATCAGCCGGGCCGTCGCCCTGCACGGCTTCGCCCGCGGCAACACCGTGAGCGTCGAGTACGCGGCCCGCGGCAATGACCCGGCGACCGACCCGGTCCTGCCCACGGCCGCAGGCGCGCTCGACGCGATCTACGTGGCGCAGATGGAAAAGATCGTCAACGCCGAGTAGGCCGACCCCACACCAACGAGCAGAGCGTTCTGCACACCCTCCTCTCGGAGAACGTGTGCAGAACGCTCTGCTCGTTTTGCTGACCTAGCCTGCGGGCCGCTGGCCCGGCCCAACCGGCCCAACCGGCCCGGCCGGCCCAACCGGCCCGGCCGCGCCTTACAGGTTGATCATGTGCCCGGCGATGCCGTGGACCGCTTCCTTCATGGCCTCGGACAGCGTCGGGTGGGTGTGGACGTTGCGGCCGATGTCCTCGGCGGTGAGGTCCCACATCTGCGCGAGCGTCAGTTGCGGCAGCAGCTCGGAGACGTCGGGGCCGATGAGGTGCGCGCCCAGCAGCTCGCCGTGCGTGCCGTCGGCGACGACCTTGACGAAGCCGACCGCGTGGCCAAGCCCGTGCGCCTTGCCGTTGGCGGAGAACGGGAACTTGGCGACCTTCACGTCGTAGCCCTCGTCCTTAGCCTGCGCCTCGGTGAGCCCGAAGGAGGCGACCTGGGGCTGACAGAAGGTTGCGCGCGGCATCATGCGGTAGTCACCGAGGGTCTGGGTGTCGGCTCCGGCCATGGTCTCGGCCGCGACGACACCCTGGGCCTCGGCGACGTGCGCGAGCTGCAGCTTGGCGGTGACGTCGCCGATGGCGTAGATGCCGTCGACGTTGGTGCGCATGTGGTCGTCGATCGCGATCGCGCCGCGGTCGGTGAGCTCGACGCCGGCGTTCTCGAGGCCGAAGCCCTCGACGCGGGGGGCGAAGCCGACGGCCATGAGCACCTTGTCGACGGTGAGGGTCTGGGTGTCCCCGCCGTCGTTCTTCTCGATCTTCACCTCGACCGAGTCACCGTTGTCGGTCACGGAGGTTGTCTTGTGCCCGGTCAGGAGCTTCACACCGAGCTTCTTGTAATGCTTGGTCATCTCCTTGGAGACTTCCTCGTCCTCGTTGGGGAGGATGCGGTCCATGTACTCGACGATGGTCACGTCCACGTCGTAGTTGGCCATGACGTAGGCGAACTCCATGCCGATCGCGCCGGCGCCGACGATCACCACGGAATTCGGCAGATCGCGCGAGAGGATCTGCTCCTCGTAGCTGACGACGTTCTCGCTGAGCTCGATGCCGGGCAGGGTCTTAACCACCGAGCCGGAGGCGATGATGCAGTTGTCGAAGGTGTACTTGGTGCCCTCGACTTCCACGGTCTTGGAGTCGACAAACGTGCCATAACCGTCGATCTCAGTGATCTTGTTCTTCTTCATGAGGAAGTGAACGCCCTTGACGATGCCGTCCGACACCTTGCGGCTGCGGTCGAACGCGGCGCCGTAGTCAAAGGAGACGTCTCCGGAGATGCCGAAGGTCTTGGCGTCGCGCAGCACGGTGTTGGCGAGCTCGGCATTGCGAAGGAGCGCCTTGGAGGGGATACAACCCACGTTGAGGCAGACGCCGCCCCAGTATTTCTCTTCGACCACGGCCACCTTGAGGCCGAGCTGCGAGGCGCGGATCGCGGCGACGTAGCCACCGGGGCCCGCGCCGAGGACGATGAGGTCAAAATGAGTGTCAGCCACGACACACAGGGTATGCGCATCCGGCGGCCGCGGCACCCCAAGCCGTGAGGAAGACACCCGAAATAGACTGATGCCGCCCGTTCCACTCTGGGAAGGGGCGGCATCAGCGCATCAGCGCTGCGTCAGGACATGTTGCCCAGGACCGACTTCAGCATGGTGGCCACCATCTCGCCGATGGACTCGGCGATCGTGTCGGTGATCTTGTCGGTGGAGCTGCCGCCGCCGCTGCCGCTGTCGCCGGAAGCGCTGCCGAGGAGGTTGGTGATGGAACCCATGTGTGTGTCTCCGTTTATCGAATGCATTCTCGAGCGCGATCGAGAATGGCCGGGTCAGGCGACCCACGCCCATCGAGAATGGTACTGATAGGGCGTCCACGTAACAAGACCCTAAGTGGTTCTTATCTGTGCACCCCCTGCTATCTCGGACGGTTGTCCCGATCCGCGCCCCGACCGTCGCCCCATCCGCGCACCGACGCCCGCCCCGATCCGGGCATGATCGGTGTCATGACCACTCCTTCGTCCCCTGACCCGTACCTGTTCCTGGAAGAGGTCGACAGCCCCGAGGCACTGGCCTGGATCGGTGAGCGCAGCGATCGGACGGTCGCCGACCTGGCCGCCGGCGAGCGCGCCGAGGCCTCCCAGGCGCGCGCGCTGCGGATCCTCGACGCCACCGACCGGATCGCGTGGCCGGTGTTGCGCGGCCGGTTCGCCTACAACGTCTGGAAAGACGGGGACCACCCCCGGGGTCTGTGGCGCCGCGTGCCGTGGTCGGTGCTCGAGCAGGGCGCCCCCGCGGCGGATCATCCGGCGTGGGAGACACTCATCGACGTGGACGCGCTGGCCCGCGAGGAGGGCGTGAACTGGGTGTATGCGGGCACCGTGGTGCGTCGCCCCGCGGATGACCGGGCGTTGATCCGACTGTCGCGCGGCGGCGCGGACGCGGTGGAGGTGCGCGAGTTCGACCTCGCCGCGCGTCGGTTCGTCCCGGCGTCGGAGGGCGGGTTCCACCTGCCGGAGGCCAAGTGTTCGGTGTCGTGGGTGGATGAGGACACCCTGTTGTTGGCGGCGCCGGTGCTGCCGGACGGCTCCGATGCGACGAGTTCGGGGTACGCGCGGGTGGCGCGCCTGTGGCGCCGCGGGACCGATCCGGCGTCGGCGCCGGTGATCTTCGAGGGGTACGACGACGACGTCGCCGTCGGCGCAGCGCGAGATCGCGACACGGGGCGGTACGTCGCGAGCCGCTCTCCCGATTTTCATACGTCCCAGGAGTGGTTCTGGCGCCCGGGCGGCCATCCGGAGACCGAGCAGCCGGTGCTCGTCCCGGTTCCCGAGGACTGCCGGGTGGGCTCGACCGGGCCGTGGTTGATGCTGCGCCCGCGGACCGAGCTGCGGATCGACGGCGTCGACTATCCCGGCGGGTCTGTTCTCGTGGTGCCCTGGGCCGCGCTCGACGCCGACCCGTCCCGGCTGCCGGCGCCGACCGTGTTGTTCACGCCCACGCCGTCCACGACGGTGGAGGACGTGTCGTGGGGCCGCGGCCGGGTGTTGCTGACGATTCTCGATGACACGGAGTCGCGGCTCGAGGCATTCGCCATCCCCGACGCCCCAACTCCCGCCCCCGCCTCGCCGCCCGAGTGGCAGCGCCTACCCGTGGAAGGCCTGCCCGAGCACGTGTCGATCGATGTCCTCTCACTCGACCGCCACGCCGGTCTCGCCGACCTCGCCGGTGACGCGTCGGCGCAGCCGCATCCGGACGATGCGGTGTTGGCGGTGTCGGGGCCGATCGTCCCGCCGTCGCTGGTCCTGCTGCGCGCCGACGGGTCCACCGTCACGCTCGGCTCGACGCCGGACCGTTTCGACACCTCCGGGGTGGAGGTCTCCCGGCACACCGCCGTGAGCGATGACGGGACGGAGGTGCCGTACACGGTCATGCGCGGCCGGGGCCCGGCCGGACCGCGGCCCACGATCCTGTATGGATACGGCGGGTTCATGGTGTCGATGCGGCCGTCGTACGCCGCGCTGCGGGGCGCGCTGTGGCTCGAGGAGGGTGGCGTCTACGTGGTGGCGGGAATTCGCGGTGGTGGCGAGTACGGGCCCGCGTGGCATCAGGCCGCCATCCGGGAGAAGCGGCCCCGCGCGTACGAGGATTTCGCGGCAGTAGCCCGCGCTCTCGTCGAGACCGGCGTGACCACCCGCGATCAGCTGGGGGCCACGGGCGGCTCGAACGGTGGCCTTCTCATGGGCGTAATGCTCACCCGGTATCCGGAGCTGTTCGGTGCGTTGGCGATCGCGGTGCCGCTGCTGGACATGAAGCGCTATCACCTGCTGCTGGCGGGGGCCTCCTGGATGGCCGAATACGGCGACCCGGATACCGCCGACTGGGACGATTTCCTGGGCGCGTATTCGCCGTACCAGCACATCCGTCCAGCCTCCGAGGTGCGTTATCCGCCGATCCTCATGACCACCTCGACGAGGGACGACCGCGTCCATCCCGGGCACGCCCGCAAGATGACGGCCGCGCTCGAGGAGGCCGGGCACGAGGTCGAGTACTACGAGAACGTCGAGGGCGGCCACGCCGGCGCCGCCGACAACTCGCAGGAGGCACGAAAGGCGGTGCTGACGTACGAGTTCTTCCGGCGGCGGCTGGCCTCGTCGTCGTCAAAGTAAGGGCCGCCGCCTTGCACGGCGACGGACGCCTTATACGGCGGGCTACGCGGTGGTGGCGACCTCGCGGTCGATCCAGGCCACGAGGCGCGCGACGATCTCGTCGGGGCGGCGCGCCCACGTGTTGTGGCCGAGGGCCAGCGGCTCGAGTTCGAGCGTCGTGCGCGCCGACGGCAGCATCGCGAGCAGGTTGCGGGCCGCGCCCTCGGGGGCGAGGGGGTCGTCGGCGATCACCACCGCCAGCACCGGCACGGTGACGCGGGCGAGGCCGTCAAGGTAGTCCAGGTCGGCGCGGGCGGGCTGCATGGACCCGGTGCTGGCCAGCTTGGCCCAGTCGCGGATCCGGTCGGCCGGGACGCGCCCCGAGGCGCCGAAGAACTGTCCCGGGACGTGGCCGGCGATCGCGCCGACGATCGGCATGACGATGGAGCCGAAGCGCAGTCGTCGGCCGAACGACGTCGGGAAGCCACGGTGGAACGGTGACTGCGCGGCCACGGCGATCATTCCCACGACGCGCGGATCGTGGCGCGCGAGGTGGTAGACGCTGATCTGGGCGCCCATGCTGTGGCCGAGCAGCACGACGCGACGGTCTCCGAGCTCGCGCTGCATGGCATCGAGCGCGAGGGGGATGTCCTCCGCCGCGCTCTCGTGGTAGCCGGCGGCCCCGCCGCCACGGCCGATGCGGTGGGTGCTCTCGCCCTGCCCGCGCAGTTCGGTGATCGCGACGTCGATGCCGGCGTCGGCGAGCGCGCGGGCGATCGGCAGGTAGTACCGGGCGCCGACGGCGATGCCGGGCAGGATCAGCACGGCGGGCCGGCGCTCATCACGGTTGGAGGCGGGGACGAGCAACAGCGGGCTGGTGCTGCCGTCCGGGTGCGACAGCTCGACGCGCTGATGGTCGGCGTTGACCGACTTCTCACTACTGGTCACCTGTACAGGATGCCCGACGCGGTGGTTCTCAGCGCTTCCGGGGCCGGGATGACGCGCAGGGCCGGGCGCCAGGGCGTGCGGAAACCCGGGTGTCCGGGAGTACGGATCGGGAGAGCGGCCCGGGAGCGTGGCCCGCCAAATGCGGAACCCCGCCGCACCCAGGTCGGGCGGGCGGGGTTCTACTCTGCCGGTGGGGCCGGGCTCAGCCGATCAGATCGGGCCGTAGCGGGCGTTCATGGCGTCGGCCATCATTGGCCAGGACTGCGCCAGGTCGTCCTCCCAGTAGCCCCACGAGTGCGTGCCGTTGGGCGCGAAGTCGAAGTGGGCCGGAATGCCCAGCTCGCCGAAGCGACGGGCGAGGTTGGCGGTGCAGTACTGGGTGGCTGCCTCGATGACGCCACCGACGATGGCCTGGTTGGCCAGGGCCGGGACGCTGTTCTTCAGACGCCAGTTCTCGAGCGACTCGTGCGGTCCGGGCAGGCCGTTTCCGGTGGAGATGAACATGGCGGGAAGCTGCTCGCCGCGGTCCATCTGCTCCTTGAAGCGGAAGGCGCCCCAGACCGGGTCGTTGTCGAACCAGCTGTTGGTGCCGGTCTCGGGGACGCCCGGGAACGGGCCCCACATGTTGTCGAGGTTGGCGCCACCGCGCAAGCCGGTGACGATGTTGATGAACTCGTGACCGATCGGCGTGGAGGTCTCGGCACAGCCCGAGTAGGAACCGATGGCCTGGAACCGGCCCGGGTACTTCTGGGCGATGGTCAGCACCGAGGTGGCGGTCATCGAGATGGCGGCGAGGCCGCGCTTGCGGTCCGTCCCGGTGTTACGGCCGTAGGTGGACTCGAAGAGGTCCGGGAGCTCCTTGGCCAGGTAGGTCTCGAACATCATCGGGTGCGTGTCACTGGCGTAGCGGGTCTGGACGTTGGGGTCCGGGCGCTGCCAGTCGGTGTAGTACGAGAAGGCGCCGCCGATCGGGGTGACCGTCCAGGCGTCCTTGTCCGCCATGAAGTCCTTGACGTTGGACTGCGCCTGCCAGGTCGCGGAATCCTCGCCGCCGCCGGCACCGTTGACCAGGTAGAGCACCGGGGCACTCTCATTACCGTCGCGGGGCCGCTGGACGATGTTCGGGACTTCCTGATGCATGGCGTCCGACCAGACCGAAACGATCATGCGGCCGTCGTTCAGCGGGGTCTCGACGACCTTATCCGTTGCCGTGGCCTTGGTGTAGTTGATCGTCCCGCTCTGCTGGGCCTGTGCCGTGCCGGTGGCAACGACGGGGACCATGGCGGTCGCGGCGACCACTGCGCCGACCTTCGTGCCGAACCGCTTGACTGAACGCATATTTCCTACGCCTTACTTCTCGATGTTCACAGACGGACCCGTGTCGACTCTCAGGGAAGAGTTAACCCGTTTCTCAATAGTCACACAAGCCTCACAGGGCATCCCGTTTATCCCGGAAGGCCCTGACGGCATTGCACATACCTCGCGGAGGGTTGGATTCCGAGGGTCCCACAATCGCATTGGCCGAGGGAAACCGCAGATACCTCCGCGAGGCTCATGCACACAGTATCGACTCTGCACGGCTGGCCGTTACAATAATTAACAATTCTCCATATGCCGAATCCGCGCGGGCGGACGGAGGCTCTCCGTCAGCACCCGAAGTCGGAGCGGGCGCCGGGGGTCGAGCGACAGAAATACAGCAAGGGCGCCGGATCACTCCGGCGCCCTTGCTAATGAAGACTTACGTCACTCACCGGTCTTCATGAAGCCGTTGGCGATGGCCTCCTGGAGGTCGCCGCCCGCGAAGTAGCCGGCGGCCTTGACGAACTTGTCGATGTTGCCGAGGAAGCCGCTGAGGATGCTGAAGGTGCCGTCCTCGCCGACGACGCCGTCGAGGGATCCGAGTTGAATGCCCATGATGTTCTCCTTGAAGATGTGGCCCGAAGGTGTCCGGAGCCGATGCAGGGGGGATTGACTGCATTACGCCACAGCCGGGGCGGATGTCACGAATCAGGATTCGCGAACTATCAGATGTCAGGCGTCAGCGGCCTCGGGGGCCCCGGGGGTCTCGAGGCTGCCGAGGACGTTCGCGATGTCGTCACCGGCGAGCGAGCCGGCGAAACCGGTGACACCGTCGAGCACGTTCTTGACGGCACCGATCAGGCTGCTGATTGCACTGAAGTCAGGCATGTGTTTCTCCCTATATCGATTGCGCCCCGGCCCCCGGGGCAGTGTCCAGCCCCTCGTTGGGGACCTAGGCCAGAATAGACTGAGGACTTCCAGTGTCAATTGTGACGCTAATCTCTCCTCAGATCCATGATCACCGTACCCGCCCCCTTGGGGCCGTGTGTCCTAAACCACCGCATTAATAGACTTCTTGTGGACCGCCCCAGCAGGACTGATGCGATCCTCGCAGGTCACCCAGGTTAGGCTACCCTCACGACGTGGGCGCCGACTACTCATCGAGTTCCGCCCCGTTCACCCCCGCCTCCCCGAAAGTTCATCTTAAAAGTTTTCTTTACGAACTAGTTCAGGGCGCATTTTGGGTATGTAACGAACCGCATCGGCGCGACGATCGGGGCTGGAAGAGTCGAAGATCACACGCGATCGCACGCCGTGATCCACAATGTCGCCGCCGAATGCGTTGTTGTCGTCGTCAAAAATCTTTCCGGCCACCCACCGGAGGCCATCACCCTCGTCGCCCCGTCGGCCGTCACCACCCCCCCAAATAGAACCGTGGCCCCGCACCTGTAGGTGAGGTGCGGGGCCACGGTCTCGAACGAGCGACGCGCGTCAGGCGCGGTGCGTGGGCTCAGATCAGAAGCCCATGCCGCCCATCTCGTCGCCACCGGGCATGGCCGGCGCGGCGGGCTCGGGCTTGTCGGCCACGACGGCCTCGGTGGTGAGGAACAGCGCGGCGATCGACGCGGCGTTCTGCAGCGCCGAGCGGGTCACCTTGACCGGGTCGTTGATGCCGGCCTCGAGGAGGTCCTGGTACTCGCCGGTGGCGGCGTTCAGGCCCTCGGAGCCCGGCAGGTTGCGGACCTTCTCGGCCACGACGCCCGGCTCGAGGCCGGCGTTGAGGGCGATCTGCTTGAGCGGGGCGCTCAGCGCGAACTTTACGATGTTCGCGCCGGTGAGCTCCTCGTTCTCCAGCGACAGGCCCTCGATGGCGGTCTCGGACTTGACCAGGGCGACGCCACCTCCGGCGACGATGCCCTCCTCGACCGCGGCCTTGGCGTTACGGACGGCGTCCTCGATGCGGTGCTTGCGCTCCTTGAGCTCGACCTCGGTGGCCGCGCCCGCCTTGATGACGGCCACGCCGCCGGCGAGCTTGGCGAGGCGCTCCTGCAGCTTCTCGCGGTCGTAGTCCGAATCGGAGTTCTCGATCTCGGCGCGGATCTGGTTGACCCGTCCCTCGATCTGCCCCTGGTCGCCTGCGCCCTCGACGATGGTGGTCTCGTCCTTGGTCACGACGACCTTGCGGGCCTTGCCCAGCATGGTGATGTCGGCGGTCTCGAGCGAGAGGCCGACCTCCTCGGAGATGACCTGGCCGCCGGTGAGGATCGCGATGTCCTGCAGCATGGCCTTGCGGCGGTCACCGAAGCCCGGGGCCTTGACGGCGACGGACTTGAAGGTGCCGCGGATCTTGTTGACCACGAGGGTCGACAGGGCCTCACCCTCGACGTCCTCGGCGATGATCAGCAGCGACTTGTTCTCGCCGATGACCTTCTCGAGCAGCGGGAGCAGGTCCTTGACGGTGGAGACCTTGCCGGAGACCAGCAGGACGTACGGATCCTCCATGACCGCCTCCTGTCGCTCCGGATCCGTCATGAAGTACTGCGAGATGTAGCCCTTGTCGAAGCGCATGCCCTCGGTGAGCTCGAGGTCCAGGCCGAAGGTCTGCGACTCCTCGACCGTGATGACGCCCTCCTTGCCGACCTTGTCCATGGCCTGGGCGATGAGCTCGCCGATGGCCGGGTCAGCGGCGGAGATGCCGGCGGTCGCGGCGATCTGCTCCTTGGTCTCGATCTCCTTGGCGGAGTCGATCAGGTGCGCGGTGACGGCCTCGACGGCCTTCTCGATGCCACGCTTGATGCCCATCGGGTTGGCACCGGCGGCCACGTTGCGCAGGCCCTCACGGACGAGCGCCTGGGCCAGCACGGTGGCGGTGGTGGTGCCGTCGCCCGCGACGTCGTCGGTCTTCTTGGCGACCTCCTTGACGAGCTCGGCGCCGATCTTCTCGTAGGCGTCCTCGAGCTCGATCTCCTTGGCGATTGAGACACCGTCGTTGGTGATCGTGGGGGCGCCCCACTTCTTCTCCAGCACGACGTTGCGACCCTTGGGGCCGAGCGTGACCTTGACGGCGTCGGCGAGCTGATTGAGACCGCTCTCCAGCCCGCGCCGGGCTTCTTCGTCGAACGCGATCATCTTTGCCATGGGGTGAATCATCCTCCGGGTGTGGGGTGACACGCATGTGGTCGGCATCGGTGCCCGCGACGGACGGAGCGGACCGTGTCGGATCCACACCTCACCTTGCGACCTTCTTTTTCAGGTATTGCTGGCACTCAGGGTAACCGAGTGCCAATCGCTTTTCTAGCACTCGCCCCCACCGAGTGCAAAGGTTCGCCGCCGGTGTTCGCGACGGGCGTACGGCGCACGCCCCGCCGCGCCCTGGACACGCGCCCCGCCGGGCCCGAAGCACGCACCCCGCCCCCGCACGGCCGCGCCCTGCCATACGATCGGAGACATCAGCCCGCCCACCCCCGTCGAAAAGGCCCTTCCTATGCCGACCGAGTCCGCTCCCATCGCCGACATCGTGAGTTCAATCGAGATCGACGCCCCGCCGGCGCGGGTCTGGGAGGTCATCTCGGACGTCCGCAACGCCACCCAGTGGAGCAGCCAGGCGGTCAAGATATTCGCGCTCGGCGGCCGCACCACCAAGGGCACGTGGGCGCTGAACATCAACAAGCGCGGGCCCTTGGTCTGGCCCACCACCAGCCGCGTGGTGGAGTTCGAGCCGGGCCGCCGGTTCGCCAACCGCATCCACGAGAACAATTCGGTCTGGTTCTTCGACCTCGAGCCCACCACCTCGGGCGGCACGCGCCTGACCGAGCGGCGTGAGGTCCGCGACGGGCTGACGTTCGTGTCCACCTTCCTCACCGACAAGGCCTTCGGCGGCCAGCCGGCGTTCACAAAGGAACTCGACGAGGGTATGTCGCTGTCCCTGCAGCGGATCAAGACGCTCGTCGAGCAGGGCTGAGGCACCCGTGTTGCGGTCGGCCGGGGCGGCGGTGGTCGCCGGGGCCCTGGCGGTATCGCTGACCGGATGCGCCCTTCTCTCGCGAGAATCTGACGACGACGACGAGGTCGACCGCCCACAACCCGGGCCGACATTGGCCGCCGGACCGCCCCCGGCGGACTGGCAGGACGTCCGCGATGCTTCCGGGTTGGTCTATTCGGTGCCCCCTGAGTGGGAGGTCGGATACCCGGAACCGATCCCCGAGGGCGAGACGGACCCGGGCACCGACTGGGGATCCGGATACGTCACCACGGCCAACGCGATCGCCGGCCGCGACTACTGCTCCCTGGCCGGGATGAGCTTTCGCGCGTTGACCGGGATCACCGCCGACCCGGTGCCGGGCGACGCCCGCGACCAGGCCGCGTCCGCGTCGCGCGCCATGGCCGACTCGATCGACCGCTACTTCACCCAGGCCGGCGCCGACGTCCCGGTGCCCGAGCCGCAGAGCATCGGGGTGTCCGGGGTGCCGGCCTGGTACGTCTCACTCCGAGCGGAGGTCCATCCGCCGCGCAATATCTGCACGCCGCCGACGATCCGTTTCGACACCATCGCGGTGTCCACGCGGACGCCGGACGGGGCGCCGGCGTCGCTGGTCTTCGTCCTCATGGCCGATGAGGACGAGGCAGGCGTCCAGCCCTCCGAGACGATCGACGCCGTGGTGGCCTCGCTGCGCTACGACAACACCGTCTAGCGCCAGCCGCCCTGCCGCCAGCCGCCGCGGTCAGGCGGCCGTGTCCCCGAGCAGTCCGCCGAAGAACGCCGGCCAGTCGCCGTCGCTGCGCGCCCACGCCCAGCCCGCGTCCGCGGCGGTGCCCAGATCGAGGAACGACAGGGTCCGGTTCCGGACCGGGACGCCCGGCCCGTCCGCGACGGAGACCTCGAGCTGCCCGCTGACGCGCTCGTAGAGGAACCAGCGCTCATCGTCGGCGTCGAGTTCGAGCCGGTCGCCGTCCACCTCGAGCTCGCCGATCAGGAACCCGAGCATCTCCCGGGTGACCCACGGCAGTGTGCCGAACGGGCGTCCGCGGACGGCGTGATCGGTGATCGCGGCACCCGCCACCGTGGGACGACGGTGCACGTCGATATCGATGCGCCACCTCGGATCCGCCAGGACCCCGAGCCGCGGCGCGGTCGCCAGCAGCTGACGGGGCGCGGCAAGCCGCATGACGGAGTTGAGGACCAGCGGCCGCGTGATGACCTCGGGCCGGATGACCACGCCCACGCCCTTGCCGGGTCCGTCGATCCAGTCCTCGCCGAGGACCTCGATGGCCGCCCTCTCCGACAGCGCGCCGGTCTCGCCCACGGCATCGGCCTCGGGGAAGCGCGCATTGATCTCGTCACACAGGGCCTCCAGGTCCGCCCGCACGTGCGCGGGAAGAGCGTCCAGGCTCTCGACCGAGCGGTACTCCGCCTCGGCCGGTGTAACCACAATCTCTGTACTCATACCCGGAGACTGTACGTCATCTTTCGTTTACCTTGCGTTCACCTTGTGTCGCGTGTCGGACCCGGGACCTATCCTTGGCCCATGCTCGACTCCCCCACGTTCACCGATCCGCACCCCGAGCTCGCGTCGCTGGCCGCCGCCGTCGCCGCGCAGATGGACAGGGCCCGAACCGACCTGGCGAACCTCGTGGCGTTGCCCTCGGTGCATGATGCCGAGCCCCAGGCGTGCGCCGAGGCCTGCGAGAGGGTCCGCGAGCTGCTCACCGAGCTCCCGGTGCCGGGCCTGGGGCCGGAGTCGGTGGAGGTCGTCGAGACCTCGGACGGCTCCAGTGCCGTGTTCGCGCACCGCCCCGCGGCACCGGGCCGCCCCACCGTGCTGCTGTACAGCCACTACGACGTGCAGCCGTCCGGGGATCCGGCCGAGTGGACCTCCTCCCCGTGGGAGCTGACCGAGCGCGAGGGCCGCTGGTACGGCCGCGGGGCCGCGGACTGCAAGGGCAACCTGGTCGTCCACCTCACCGCCCTGCGCGCCCTCGCCACCGCGGGAGCAGGCAACGCCGGTTCCGCGAACGGGGACGCCGGTCAGGACCCGCTGAACGGCCTGGGCATCCGCCTCGTGGTGGAGGGCTCGGAGGAAACCGGCGGTGGCGGACTCGACGATCTGGTGGCGGCGCGGCCCGAGCTGGTGGAGGCCGACGCCATCCTGATCGTCGACTCGGGGAACGTCGCGGCCGGGACGCCCACCCTGACAACCAGCCTTCGGGGGATCGCGAACGTTGTCGTCGTCGTCGACACGATGGAGGCCGGGGTCCACTCCGGACAGTTCGGCGGGGCAGCCCCGGACGCCCTCGCGGCGCTCGT
>NZ_JAALDM010000056.1 GCF_014144865.1 Dietzia aerolata
AGAAGGAGTCCAGGCCGGCCTTGGTGGAGCCGTAGACGAAGTTCGAGCGGCGGGCGCGCAGTCCGGCGGCCGAGCTCATGGCGATGATCCGGCCGTATCCCTGGGTCTTCATGTGCTCGGCGAGCAGCACACCAACCGAGACGGCGCCGGTGTAGTTGATCTGCGCGATCTGGACCGCCTTGCGCTGGTTGGACCAGAGTTCCTCGTTCTCGCCGAGCAGACCGAACGCGACGATCGCCACGTCCACGTCGCCCCCGGCGAAAATCTGCTCGAACGCGGCCGGGTGGGTGTCGGTGGCGGCGGCGTCGAAGTCCACGACCTCGACCGCGGTCGCACCGGCGGCCGTCATCTCGGCCTTCGCGTCCTCGACACCCGGGTCGCCCGGCAGGCACGCCAGGATGACGCGCATCGGACCCTGGGCGAGGTACTCGGCACAGATGGCCAGGCCGATCTCGGAGGTGCCCCCGAGCAGGAGCAGTGTCTGGGGGACGCCGACGGCATTGATCATGGACGGCAGTCTACCGAGACCGTGCGACATCTCCCGCCCGCGTCGCCGTGTGCCGCCCGTCCGGCGCTCGTCGTGCCCGCGCCCCGTGCCCTCGCCCGCGCCCGCGCCCCCTTGTCGAGAAGTGGGTTCGGCCCGCGTCAGTCGAGTGGCGATGTGCCGAACCCTCTGCTCGATGCGGGCACCGACGGATACCGGGGCGGATTCAGTTATCGGAGTAGGGCTGAGCGCCGGTTAGGGAAGCGGCGGATAGTAGGTGAACTCGACGCTGATGGTCTGTGGGCTGTCGAGATGGGTGCACCGGGAGAAGATGCCGTAACTCGTCTCCGGGAGCAGCATCTTCAGCCAGTCCGTGTGGGCCCCCGGTGCCACGTCGACCGTGCCCGGCACCTCGTTCGACGGTCCGATGAAGGGCTGCCCCACGTCCATGACCAGCCTGGCGAGCTGGGGGATCCCTGCGACGGAGGTGGCCGCGCCGTCCAGCATGCGCACCGATGTGGCGTCGGCGGACAGGAACTGGCACCTCTGGGTGGTGTCGGTCAGGTTGGTGTAGGTGACCGGGATGGCCCGGCCGGACGGCGTCCACTCCAGCGTCGAGGGGCCGTTGATGATGGCGGAGGGCAGCCCCTCGAGGGTGCCGGTGAAGGGGTCGGCGTTGGCGACGCCCACACCGGTTGCTGACATCGCGAGCGCGCAGACGGCTGCGGCGGTGGTTCGGATCGCGGTGCGGGGATGAGCTTTCGGTTGATGGGACATGACGGCTTCCGAGGCGAGGTTCGGGTGACCCGAATCACCCGAGTGTCACCTCATTGTGCGCCTCTCCGCGCCTCCCGTATAGAGGTGAACGACCGTCACTTTTCCCAGGTCAGGGAAGCAGGTTAGATCAGTTCGAGTCGGCGACCCATGTCCGAGACGAACACGCCATTGGGGTCGACCTTCCGGCGCGTGGCGATCCACGAGTCGACCTCCGGGTACATCGCGTGGAAACGCTCGGCCGGGACCCGGGAGTCCTTGGCCGTGTACAGACGCCCGCCCATCGACATGACCTTCGCGTCGAGGTGGTTGACGAACGCGTTGAGTCGGCTGTTGATCGGGAAGTCGACGCACACGTTCCAGCCCTCCATGGGGAACGAGAGCGGCGCCTGGTTGCCGGGTCCGAACAGCTTGAACACATTGAGGAACGAGTAGTGCCCGGAGCGCTGGATGTCGCCGATGATCTCCTTGAACCCATCGACCGCGCCCGGCGGGACGATGAACTGGTACTGCAGGAAACCGTTGGATCCATACGCTCTGTTCCACTCCGAGAACAGGTCGAGCATGTGATAGAACTGCGGCAATGTCTTGATCTTGTTCCTGCTGGTCCCGCCCATGCGGTAGTAGACCTCGCCGATCGGGCCGAAGGTGTACTTGTTGGCCAGGCCGTTGGGGAACACATCCGGGAACGTGATGAGCGGCTTGGCATCCATCGCCAGCGGATTCTTCGCCAACTTGGGCGCGTACTCCTCGAGCTCCGCGAGTGTGGCCAGATTGCCGCGCGAGATGGCGGCCCGGCCGAGCTTCGGGGGCGCGCTGATCGCGTCGAACCACGCCGAGGAGTAGGTGTACTTGTCCTCGGAGCCGTCGGTGTGCAGCGCGATGGTCTCGTCGAGGGAACGAGTCTGGTCGTCGTCGGCCAAGAAAAATGCCGTCTCCGTGCGGGTCATCGCGATCCACACCTTGAGGATGATTCCGGTCAGCCCGTTTCCGCCGACGGTCGCCCAGAAAAGGCTGCCGTCGCCGTCGTCGTCAGTTCCTCCCGGCTCCAACGTCAGCACCCGCCCGTCGGCGACGAGAAGCTCCATCCGGATGACGTGATTGCCGAACGACCCGGCCGAATGGTGGTTCTTGCCGTGGATGTCGTGGCCGATCGCACCGCCGACCGTCACCTGGCGGGTGCCCGGAAGCACCGGGACCCACAGTCCGAACGGCAGCGCCGCGCGCATGAGCTGGTCGAGGTTCACGCCGGCGTCCACCACGGCCAGCGCCTTCTCCGCATTGAGTTCGTGGATGCGGTTGAACCGGCTCATGTCCAGCACGAGCCCGCCCGAGTTCTGGGCGCTGTCGCCGTAGGACCGGCCCAGCCCGCGCGCGATCACGCCGCGCTGCAGATGCGCGGGGGAGGAGGCGTTGGAGTCGTTGACCGTCGCGACTGCGGCCGAGATCTCGTCGACCGACCGCGGGGTGAGCACGTGGCTCATCGCGGGCGCGGTCCGGCCCCAGCCGGTGAGGCGCTTGAGTTCGGTGTCCAGGGCGGTGGTGCCCGCGGCGGACTGGGCGGGGCTGCTGTTCTCGGCGGTGCTCACGAGTTCGAGGTTACCGCCCGGTGGCGCGGAAGCACCGACACCGCGTCGCGATGTGACCGGTACGACGCGATATGGCCGGTCCGGCGCCGTCCGCGGCGCTTGCACGACATCGATCCCCGGCTGCCTGACATCTGGTGCGTTTCTGGATCCGATTTTCGCACCAGATGTCAGGCAGGTGGACGGTCATGTCTGGCAACTGCGCGGGATCATGTCTGGCACGTCGCGGATGGGTACTCGTCAGCCGCACCCACCCGTGAACGGCACTCCGCGGGCGCGGTCGTCGACCCAATCCAGCGCCGGTCCCACGGCGGTGTAGGCGGCGGTGATGTGTTCGCCGGCGACGGGCGTGTATTCGACGTCGGCGCCGGCCTCGCACCACTCGTCGGTCAGGCGCTGCGCCGTCCATTCGGGGACGAAGAAGTCGCCGGGGCCGGTGGAGGATCCGGGTCCGGGGCCGATCGGGACCGTGGCGTCGCCGTGCCACACCTGGACGGGACCGCTCGGCACCTCGCGCGGGTCGGCCCCGTAGGAGAGTTCTGGCGAGCCGAGCCTGTTGCGGGACATCACGCGCTGGACGGTCGGGTCGGTGCGCGGGTCGACGTCGGTGAGCATCGACAGCGGCGCGTGCAGCACCCCGATCGCGGTGTTGGTGGCGGCGCACGAGTCGCGCAGCAGGTGGGCGGTCACGTCGCCGGTGTCGTTGAGCAGCGGGTACAGCTCGGGGTACTCGCGGGCGAGTCCGAGCACGGCGGCCCGGTACAGCCCGGAGGCGAGGGTGCCGTCCATGGTGTCGAACAGATCGGAATAGTCGGCCGGGACCCCGCCGACGGAGGAGCCGACCAGCACCCCGGTCAGTTCGGGCGCGTACACCGGCTGCAGCTGAGCCGCCCACCCGGTGGCGATCCCGCCGCCCGAGTAGCCGACCTGCACGATGCGCGAGTCGGCGAACAGGGGACCGAGATCACCCGGCGGGACAAACGCGCGCGCGGCCCGCATCCCGTCGAGGACGGCCCGCCCGTTCGCGCGGCCCGCGGCGTATGCGGCCTTGGGTCCCTGGAAGTCGGTCACCACCAGCCCGTACCCGCGGTCGGCGAGGATCTGCAGGAACGGCGGCAGCTCGATGTTGAACTTGTTGGGCAGCACGTGCGAGGGCATGCATTCCAGCCCGAGCGAGTCGATCGTGACGTTGAACGACACGAGCGGCCGCGGCCCGGGCCCGTCCCAGGGGGTGGCCGGCTCGAGGATCGTGGAGACGATCTGCTGTGGCTGGTCGTGGGAGTCGGCGCTCTGCACCAGGACCTGCCAGCCCCGACCGAAGTTGCGCATGTTGATCGGCGGGACGGTCACCGGCCGGGCGGCGAGGATGGTGCCGTGTGCGGTGGCCGGGTCGACCGCGGGTGGATCCGAGTACCAGGGGTCCGGCGACGGGCTGGGCAGATACCGCTCCGGCGTTCGCTCGTGCGGCGGGGCAGGTCGGAACGCGGCCATCGGATCCGGTAACCCGACGGCCGAGGATCCCGCCGCCGGGTCGGACATGGCCGCCGCCGGAGACTGTCCGGCGACAACGCAGGCCAGTGACATTATTGCCGCGACGACTGCGCGGCCGGGACGGAGTGGACGCCGCGACCTCATGGGCGTACATTATCGCGCCCCTCGGACACGGCCACCAGATGGTCGACGCACCCTCCTCGCGGCCGGGGTGGTCCGCCCCAACGGGCAGGCGGCCCCAGTTAGTCCGGGCCTGCCTGCGTGAGTGGCACCCCGCCGATGTCGGGGAGAGGAAGTCCGCAGAGGCGGCGGGCCTCGCCGGAGGCCAGACCGAAGGTGCGGAGGAGGTCTTCGGTGATCCGATCGGTCGCGTCGGCATCGTTCCGACCGGGCTGGTCGTGCAGCAGCTGGGCGAGGCCGATGGTCGCACCGGCGACCAGCGCCAGCGCGAGGTCCTGATCATGGAACGTGAAGCGCCCCGCCGCGGCCGCGGCCCCGAGGTCGCGGCGGGCGCGGGGCGCCAGTCCGAACTCGGAGGAGATGAGTGACGCGCCTTCGGAGAGGATGACCCTCGAGAGTTCCGGATGAATCCGGTGGAGGCGGCCGGTGATCCGAAACGATCGGGCGAACACCTCTGCCGGGTCGTCCGAACCGGTAGTGAGCTCGTCGAGCATCTCCCCGTGCGCCTCGAGAGCCTCGTCCACGGCGGCCCGGAACAGGTGTTCCTTGCTCTCGAAGTGGTTGTAGAACGAGCCCATGCCCACGTCGGCGGCCTGGGTGATCTCGAGAACCGGCACCGCCGTGCGCCCCTGGGCGAGGAAAGACTGAGCGGCATCCACGAGCGCGGCGCGGGTACGCGCCTTGCGGCGTCGGAGGTGGTCCTCGCGGGTTCCGGTGTCGACCATGGGTCGCGTTGCCTCCTTCGTGGACGAACTCTGTGTCGAACCTAGCAATCCGGTGCATTTCTGACGATATCGTCAGAACCATTGACTGATGATTGCGTCATGAGTGACGATATCGTCAGTCGCAGATCGAGGAGGCCAGGATGGGCCAACAGTCCGACCCGCACGCGCACCTGCACTCCGAGCAGGGCGCACTGCGTGGTGAACACCCCGGTCGTGCCGTGGATCCGGTGATCAAGGTGCAGTCGCTGGCCTGGCTGGAGTTCGAGAAACCCGATCTGGATCGGGCCGAGAACTTCGCGCGGGCCTTCGGGTTCTCCACGGTGAGGGTCACCTCGACCGAACTTCATCTGCGCGGGACGGACCCCGGAGCGGCCTGCGTCATCATCCGCCGAGGTCCCCGCTCTCGCTTCGTGGGTGCCGCCTTCGCGGCCGCGGAGCGCCGGGACGTCCTCCGGTTGGCCGACGCCACCGACCGCACGGTCACCGCGCTCCCCGAGAGCATCGGCGGGGTTACCGTGGACCTCACCGATCCCGGGGGAAGCCTGGTCCGGGTGGTCTCCGACGCCCACGAAGCTGCGGCGCTGACCCCGCAGCAACCGCAGGTGGTCAACGCCGGGCCGCGGATCGCCCGCATCAACTCCACCCAGCGCCCGCCGCGCGAACCGGCGCGGATCGAGAGAGTCGGACACGTGGTGCTCCAGAGCGCCCACTATCTCGACAGCCTCAACTGGTATCTGCAGCACCTCGGCCTCATCGTCAGTGACTTCCTCTACTACGAGGGGCAGCGCGAGCGGGGCCCCGTCATGAGCTTTATGCGCTGCGACCTGGGGCCGGTCCCCGCCGACCACCACACCCTCGCCCTCACGCTCGGGCCCCGGGACCGCTACGTGCACTCGGCGTTCCAGGTCTGCGACCTCGACGCGATCGCCGCGGGCGGCGAGTTCCTGCTGGACCGGGGTTATCGACGGTCGTGGGGTATCGGCCGCCACATCCAGGGCAGTCAGATCTTCGACTACTGGCGCGATCCAGACGGCTTCCTCGTCGAGCACTACGCCGACGGCGACTTGTTCGACTCCACCCTTGAGCCCGGCTGGGCTCCGATGACCGCCTCGGGCCTGGCGCAGTGGGGTCCGCCGGCAACCCCGGACTTCCTCGGCATCGCACCGGGGAAGGAGTCCTTGCGTGAGCTACGCGCCATGGCCTCGTCGCTGCGAGGCGACACCGAATTCGATCTCCAACGCCTTCGCGGCCTACTGAAAGTTGCCTCCACATGAGTATCTCCGTCCTTCGCACCGCCGACGCCTGGTGGGTCCAGAATCTCGACGGTGCCGCGAGGATCGACACCGCCGCCACCACCACGGGGGAGCTCCTCGGCGACCGGGCGGCGATCGTCGCAGCCGAGGCCGCGGGGCCCGGCGAGCGTGTGCCGGTCGATGACCTCGACCTCGTCTCCCCTGTGACCGCGCCGTGCCGGGTGGTCGCGCAGATGACCAATTACGCCACCCATGTCAAGGACTCCGGGATGGACCCCCACACCGTTCCGCTGACCTTCTTCCGCAAGTCCTCCGGGTCGATCAGCGGCCCGTTCGACGACGTGATCAGGCCGGGGCACGTCACACTCCTCGACTACGAGGTCGAGATCGGCTTGGTCGTGGGATCGCCGCTGCGGGTGGGCACCGAGGTCGACGAAACCACGCTGCCGGAGGTCGTCGCCGGGCTCGTCATCACGAACGACGTCTCCGCCCGTGACGTGCAACTGCCCAAGACCCAGTTCTACGAGGCCAAGTCGTACCCGACGTTCACCCCCGTCGGCCCCGTCCTCGTCCTCCTGGACGCCGCAGAGTTCGCCCGCTTCGACGATCTCCGCTTGACGCTGCGGGTTAACGGCGAGATCCGCCAGGACCGGAAGGTGGGCGGGGACATGATCTACGGGCCGGTCGAGGCGCTGCGGACGTTGGCGGGTTTCCAACGGCTCGACGCGGGGGACCTGGTCCTGACCGGGACTCCCGGTGGGACCGCCCTCAAGGCCCCACCCAAGCTGATCGAGAAGATCGGTGCGCTGCTGCCGCCGGCGCTCAAGTGGAAGAGCTTCTTCAGGGGGCAGGCGAAGAACCCCGCCTATCTGAAGGACGGGGACGTCATGGAACTCTCGATCGCCACCGACGACGGCGCCCTGGACCTGGGCATCCAGCGCACTCGGGTGAGGTATGCCCGGTGAGGGCCGGGGTCGGTCCATGACGGTGACACGCCACTCCGTGGTGGTGGTGGGCGCCGGCCCGGTGGGGATGGCCACCGCGATCCTACTGGCGGACCGCGGCGTGGATTGTCTGGTCGTGGACCGATGGTCGGATGTGTACCCGCAGCCCCGGGCAGTGCATCTCGACGACGAGGTGTGTCGAATCCTCTCGAGGCTCGGGTTGGCCGACGACTTCGCCCGCATCTCCCGTCCGGCGCACGGGCTGCGTCTGGTCGACGCCGGCCGTTCCGTCCTCGCGCAGTTCACGCGTAGCCCCGGTGCGGGGGTCCACGGCTTCCCGCAGGCCAACCTGTTCGACCAGCCGGAACTCGAGAAACTCCTGCGTGCCGGTCTCGCGCGCCGCGAACATTGCACGTTCCGCGGCGGGGTCGAGGTCATCGATGTCGCCAACACCCGGGAGGGTGCCCGGGTGACCATGGTGGACTCGGTCACCGGTACGCGGGAGACCGCCCACGCCGCGTACGTCCTCGGATGTGACGGGGCGAACAGCGTCGTCCGATCGTCGATCGGAACCGGGATGGAGGAGCTGGGCCCGGAGCAGCGTTGGCTGGTCGTGGACATCGCCACCGACAGGGATCTCGGGCACTGGGACGGCGTGCACCAGGTGTGTGACCCGCAGCGGGCCGCGACCTTCATGAGGATCGGTCCGACCAGGTACCGCTGGGAGTTCCGATTGCTGCCGGGGGAGAGCGCACGCCGGTACGGTGACTTGCCCGCCCTGTATCCGCTCCTCGCTCCCTGGATCCAGAGCGCGGACCCCGGCGAGCTGGACGTGGTGCGGGTGGCCGAATACACCTTCTGCGCCCGGGTGGCGCTGCGGTGGAGGGACCGGAGGATCTTCCTGCTCGGTGACGCCGCGCACCTCACCCCGCCGTTCATCGGCCAGGGACTGGGGGCGGGATTTCGGGACGCGGACAACCTGGCCTGGAAGCTCGCCGGGGTACTGCGGGGCGGCCTTTCCGCGTCGCACCTCGATTCCTTCGAGCAGGAGCGCAGACCACATGCCCGCGCGATGGTGCGACTGGCCGTGGCGATGGGGTGGGCGATGACGAGCGGCGGGCACCTCGGGGGCGCGGTGCGGCGGCGGGTCGTCCCACTCGCGGTGCGGATCCCGTCGATCGGATCGAAGATCATCGAGGGTGTCACCCCGCCGCTTGCGGCCTCCCGTCTCGTACACCGGGCCCCCGTGCGCGGCGGGCTCGCCGGGAGCCTGTGCCCGAACGTCACCGTCGGTGAGGACCTCCGACGCCTCGACGATGTCGCGGAGGGCGCAGTGGTGGTGGTGACAGTGGTCGAGCCCACTGCGGGCCAGAGGGCCGAGATCGAGCGTCGAGGAGCCCGTGTGATCCGCCCCGCGGCCGGTTCGGACCTACACCGGTGGCTCACGCGAGGCGGTGCCTCGGCCGCCGTCGTACGACCGGACGGGACCGTCCTGTGCGCCGCGAGGTCGCTGGCGGGCGTGTACACGCGGATCCCGGTGCTCACGTCGACCTGACCTGGCCGAAGGCCTGCCGGTATACGTCTCGCGCGCGACGCCCCCGTGTCGGCCGGTGGGCCTGACGGTGGCGCCGCGCGCGGGAGCGGTGCGGTGGGCTCGCGCTCAGGCGGAGCCGCGGGTGGTCGGCGTCGACAGGACGACGCGACCGGTGGGCGTGTACGACAGCGAGGCCGGGCGACGATTCGGCGTGCGCAGCGACGACGACGGCGGGATGGCCCAGCCGGTCGGCCTGTACGAGAACGCGGTGGGCGCGTTGTTCATGGCTGGGCTTCGGTACTGCGACATGGGGATTCCTCCTGGTCGGGAAGCGAGCTGCGGAACCGCCACGTCACCTGGTGACGGGATGACGGGCCCTGCCCGGGTGCGTTGGGTGGAGGCGCGGACGGCTACCCGGGGATGGCGCGGACCTTGTGGTGCGGACGCCGAGTGGAGATGGGGTGGCCGGCAGCGAATCGCTCCAGCGGAATCGAACGCAGTCGGCGGATGTGCCGTTCTCGGTTCGACCAGAAGCGGGCTGGTGTGCCGCGATGAGAAGAAGGATCCCACGTCGTGGGACGCAGCACAAGTGGCTGTGTCGGTGTTCACGCGGGCTCCGGTGGACCTACCCTGTCCTGGTGAGTTCTTCCCCCGACAGCGCGGACCTCCCGGACGATTCGGTCCTGGACTCCCTGCGCGGTGCCGTTGACCCGCTCGAGCCGCGGCACGAGACCGACCCGAGCCGGCCCACCGATCTCAGAACGCAGGTCACGCGGTTCTTCCTCACCGGCGTGCTCTCGGCGGTCGTCGACTACGGCCTGCTCCAACTGTTCATGCTGCTGGGGTGGGGCTACGGCCCGGCCAAGGCGGTGTCGTTCGTCGCGGGCACGCTCACCGCGTACGCGCTCAACCGCCGGTGGACGTTCCAGGCCGAGCCGTCGCGGGCCCGGTTCATCGCCACCATGTGCCTGTACGCGGTGATGTTCGGCGTCCAGTGGGGCCTGTTCATGCTGCTGGTCCCGTTCTTCGACGGCATGGGCTGGACCATGTTCTGGTCCACGACGATCGGCTACGTGATCGCCCAGGGCGTGGCCACGGTGACCAACTTCATCGTCCAGCGCACGGTGATCTTCCGGGTGCGGTGAGCATATTGACCGTCGCACTCCTGCTGGTCGCCGCGTTCGCACTGTTGGTGGTGCCGGGCGCCGCGATCTGCCTGGCGGCGGGCCTGCGCTGGCGCGACGCGGTGGTCGCCGGCCCCGCCCTGACGCTGGCAGTGGTGGCGGTGGGTTGCGCGGTCACCGC
>NZ_JAALDM010000057.1 GCF_014144865.1 Dietzia aerolata
ATCGACGAGGCCCCCGGCGCGCAGTTGCGCCGCGACCTCGACCCGGCCGACCTCGAGGCGTTTGCCGCCTTCGCGTCGACCGTCGGCGGGACCGCGAACGCCGCGCTGGTGGCCCTGTGCGCGGTCTCGGCCGCGACGCTCACCGGCGCGAGCGACCTGGTGATCCTGGTACCCGCAGACAATCGTCGCCCGGGACAGTCGCCGGAGAAGGTCGGGTACTGCGGAAACATCGTCCCGATCCGATTCACCTTCGACCCGGCGAGCACCACTCGTCAGGCCATGCGTGACGCGGTCTCGGCGATCTATGCCGCGATGGAGTTCACCGACGTCGACTTTGGCCCGATCCTCACCGCACTGCGCAATAGCGGCGGACGGTTCCCGGTCGTCGAGATCATGGCATCGGTGCGTCCTGCGCCGATGCGCCACATCACACCACCGCCCGGAGTGGACGTGGACTACCGGTCGATCTCGACCGGCATCGCGCCCTACCCGCTGACCCTGGCGATCGAACTCGCCGGACCAGTCCGGGCCCACCTGGAAGTCGACTATCAGCACGGCACCGGCGACCTGGTCGCCGAGCGCGCCGCCGGCATCGTCGCCGACCTCCTGCATCGCATCCCGACCGACGCGGACGAGCCGCTGTCGTCGCTGATCGATGCCCTTTCCCATCCCACTATCGATAGTGAGGCATCACGTGAGCAAGAGAACTGATCCCCGGTCGACGCGATTCGCTAGCCCCGGCGCGGGCTGGGGAGCGATCGGCCGCCAGCTGATCTGCGCGGCCGACTCACTGCCCGGGCGGGACCAGCCCCCGGCCCTGCCCGCCGGAGCGCCCGGTGAGGTGCTGGCCAAGGTGGCCGCCGAACTCGGCCCCCGCGAACTGTCGTCGGACGGTGTCGGCGAGTCGGCCGCACTGGCCTCGATGGCCCGGATCGTGCATGACTTCGGGCTGAACCTGACTCACGAGTCGTGTGCCGCGCACCTGCAGCCGGCGCCGCTGGCCGTCGCTGTTGCCGCCGATGCGCTGGCCAGCGCCACCAACGCCTCGCTCGACACCTACGACTCTGGCCCGGCGACCCTGGCGATCGAGACCTGGGCCGTGGACGTACTAGCCAAGCTGGCCGGGCTTCCCGACACCGCCGGCGGGGTATTCGGCCCGGGCGGCTCCTACTCCAACCTGCTGGCGCTGCTCATCGCCCGCGACCAGGCCGGCGCCGCCCGTGGCCTCGACATCCGTAAAGACGGGGTAGCGGCCCTCGGCTCGCCCGTCGTACTCTGCAGCCGGGTCGCCCACTTCTCGGTTCAGCGCGCCTGCGCCGCCCTCGGGCTGGGAGAGGCGGCGGTGATCACGGTCGACTGCGATGACCAGCACCGGATGCTGCCGTCGTCACTGGAGGCCATCCTCGCCGATCCCGGTCATGACCCGGTCACCGGCGCCGCCCGGACTCCGTTCGCCGTGATCGCTACGGCCGGGACCACCGATTTCGGGACGGTCGATCCGCTGCCGGAGATCGCGGAGGTCACCCGCCGGCACGGGCTGTGGATGCACGTCGACGCCGCGTACGGGTTCGGCGCACTGTTCTCCGACCGCTTCGCCGGGCTCCTCGACGGGATTTCGCAGGCTGACTCGATCACGCTGGACCTGCACAAGGTGGGCTGGCAGCCCGCAGCCGCCAGCCTGCTGCTGCTCGCCGACACCGACTCGTTCGCCTCGCTCGACAGGTCGGTGGCCTACCTCAACCCGGAGGACGACATGGAGGCCGGCCTCGGTGGGCAGCTGGGGCTGACGCTCCAGACGACCCGCAGGCCGGATGTCCTCAAGGTCGCTACGACCCTGCTCGCCTACGGCCGCACCGGCCTCGGCGAGATGCTCGAGGCATGCCACGACCTGGCACAGCACGCGCAACGCAGGATCGAGTCCGAGCCACAGCTCGAGCTGGTCACCGGCACCACCCTGACGACCGTCGTCTTCCGGTACCGCTGCAACGAACTGGACAGCGACACCGTCAACGCCGAAGTCCGCCGCCGGCTGATCACCTCCGGCACCGGACTCATCGGCCGGACCCGGGTCCGCGTCCCAGCGGTTTGCGAGCCCCGGACTTGCCTCAAGCTGACCCTGCTCAACCCCGAGACCGACACCGCCGGCATCGACCGGCTCTTCGACGAGATCCTGCGAATCGCCCTGGAGGTGGAGTCCGAGGGGCTGTCCCGCCACGCGCCGGACTCCCACCGCCGGGCCAGCCTGAAGGCGGGAGTACTGCCGTGAGCATCGAATCCACCCGCACGAATGCGTCCACAGGTGGCATCACCGAGCTGGAGCGTGTCTCCGTCCTGGCGATCGGGTGCGGACCGTTCAACCTGAGTCTGGCCGCACTTGCGTCGACTGTCGACGACGTTGACGTCGTCGTCGTCGATTCCTCCGAGAACTTTGCCTGGCACCCGGGTCTCATGTTCGAGGACGCGAAGCTCCAGGTCAGCTTCCTTTCCGACCTGGTCTCGCTGGTCGACCCGAGCCACCCACTATCCTTCCTGGCCTACCTCGCCGACGTCGACCGCCTGTACCGCTTCCTGGTTCGGGAGGACTTCTTCCCCACCCGCCGCGAGTACGAGGACTACCTGCTGTGGGCGATCCGGAAGCTCGCCGGCCTGCGCTGGGGCACCACCGTCACCGAGGTGCGCTGGGACTCAGACGCCGCGCTGTTCGAGGTGGACCTGGTCGGCCCGGATGGTCCGGTGACCCTGCTCGCCGAGCACGTGGTAGTGGGGATCGGGACCGAGCCGGTGATCCCGGAGTCGGTCCACGCCGACTCGCCGGCGCTGGTCCACAGCTCGGACTACCTGTTCCACCGCGAGACCATGCTCGACTCGGAGTCGGTCACGGTGGTCGGCTCCGGCCAGTCCGGCGCGGAGATCTTCGCCGACTTGCTCGAGGCGAACCTCGCTGGCGGGCCGGCCGTGCGCTGGTGGACCCGCACCCCGTGGTTCGCGCCGCTGGACTTCACCAAGCTCTCGCTGGAGATGACCACGCCCGCGTACATGGAGTACTTCCACACGCTGCCCGAGAGCACCCGCGACGAGGTCCGGCGAGGTCACTGGCAGTTCCACAAGGGTGTCTCCGCCGACACGCTGGCCCGCATCCACGACCTGCTTTACCGGCGTGAGTTGGTCGACGACGCTGCGCCGGTGCAGCTCCGTACAGGTGTAGAGATTGCGTCCGTCGAGCCGGTTGGGAGTGGCGCTCCCGGCACACCCGGCAACCCCGGCGATCCCCGGCTACGGGTGACCGGCCTGCACGCCGACACCGGCCGGGCCGTGGCGCACGAGGCCGAATGGGTAGTGGCCTCCACCGGCTATACCGAGCGGCGGCCGGCCTTCCTCCGGCCCCTCGATGGGCTCCTCGCGCGAGACACTCAGGGGCGCTTGGTGATCGAGGCCAATCATTCGGTCGCTCCGGCGGCGGCCGGCCCCGCGCTCGCCGACCGTCTGTTCGTCGCCAACGCCGAGCATCACGCGTTCGGGGTGTCGGCGCCGAACCTCGACATCGGCGCGGTACGCAACGCCAAAATCCTCAACTCGGTGCTGGGCCGCGAGGCGTACCGACTGCAGCGCAGCACCGCGTTCATCAGCTTCGGGCCGGACGGGGATGACGACGCGGCCAACGCCGACTCCGCGCTCAGCGCCGGGTCCGGAAACGCCACCGCCACAAACCCCGCCCCCGCAACCGCTGCGCGGCCCACCGAGCACTGAACTTTTCCCCGGAATCGGAAGGACTACAGCAACTATGACCGCGATTGTGACTCGTGTGAGTGCCCCGGAGATCTGCGCCACGTGGGCGCGCGCCGGCCTGGCCGAGGACCATCTCGTCTACGAGGGCACCGACGGCTGGGTGTACGCCGGTGGTGCCCGCTGCGAGATCGTGCTCACCGCCAGCCAGGTGCGGGTGACCAGCCACGACGGGAAGGGCGGGACCTCGGTTCGGGTCAGCCCGTATACCGTCCGCCCGGCCCAGGCGCTGGAGGAGGCGCTCGCGGGACTCGACCTGGAGACCTGGCGCGCCTATGGGTGGATCGGCTTCGATTTCTGCGCGCCGTTCCACGGCGCAACCGGGCATCTGGACGACGACGACGAGCTGGCGCACCTCTTCGTCCCCGAGTTCGAGGCGTTTGTGGACCGCTCTGGCGATCTTCGGTTCGTCGGCGTTGACTCTGAGCTCGAGACGCGCATGCGGTCTCTGGCGGCGAACCCGATCCGGGTGGACGACGATGCCCGCCGGCCGCTGCCGGTGACCGAGGACGCCACCAACTACCGCGAGCGGGTCGCGACGGCGATCGACGAGATCCACGCGGGCCGGTACGAGAAGGTGATCATCTCCCGTGAGGTGACGGTGCCGTTCGACGTGGACATCCCCGCCACCTATCTGACCGGGCGTCTGGCCAACACCCCGGCGCGTTCGTTCACGTTTCGGCTCGGCGGTCTCGAGGCGGCCGGGTTCTCCCCGGAGATCGTGGGCTCGGTCGACGAGTCCGGACTCATCACCACCGAGCCGGTGGCCGGCACCCGCGCGCACGGTGTCTCCCCGGAGGCGGACGCCGCCGCCCGCGCGGAGTTGGAGAACGACGACAAGGAGATCGTCGAGCACGCCATCTCCGTGCGCACCTCCTGCGCGGAGGTCGCCGCCGTGGCGGTGCCCGGCACCACCGCGGTCGCCGAGTTCATGACCGTCCGTCCCCGCGGCAGTGTGCAGCATCTGGCCTCGACCGTGGTCGGACAGCTGGCGCAGCCCCGGTCGGCGTGGGATGCGCTCCAGGAGCTGTTCCCGTCGGTGACGGCCTCGGGCATTCCCAAGGCCCCGGCGGTCGATGCGATCTACCGGCTCGAGGCTTCCCGTCGCGGCGTGTACTCCGGCGCGGTGGTCACGGCCTCCTCTGCCGGCGAGCTCGAGGCCACCCTCGTGCTGCGGTCGGTGTACCGCGACGGCGACCGCAGTTGGTTGCGCGCCGGCGCCGGCATCGTGCGCCAGAGCAGCCCGGAGCGCGAGTTCACCGAGACCTGCGAGAAGCTCGGCAGCGTGGCCCCGTACCTCGTGGCCGAGGCCACGGCGGCCGCCGCGCGCGCCAAGTCCGACTCGTCCGCGGGGTCCACGGCGGGCGCAGGGGCCGCCGAGTTCCAGGCGGCCCGCTCATGACCGTCGGTGTCGAGGCCCGCACGTTCACCGAGCCACTGCCGCTGCCGGAGTACCGCCAGTTGCTCGACGAGGTCTTCGACGACCGGGTCACCGCCATGGTGAACGAGGCCGAGCGGACCGAGATCTTCCCGCGCGCACTGCTGGACAAACTCGGAGCCGCAGGGGTGTTCCGGGCCAAGTGGGCCGGCGCCACCCGGCCGGACGTGGCGAAGCTTTTCGAGTTGGGCTACCGACTCGGCCGCACCGCCTCCACCGGCATCGGCGTCGGCGTGAGTCTGCACGACTCGGGCATCGCCACCCTGCGCCGCTTCGGCAAGACCGATTACCTCACCGCGCTCGCCGAGCGGGCGATCGATGCCACCGAGGTGCTGTGCATCGGCGCGTCCGAGGAGTCCGGGGGCAGTGACCTCCAGATCAGCCAGACCCTCGTGACGCCGGAGGCCTCGGGCGGCGCCGCCGGATACCGGGTGCGCGGCCGCAAGAAGTTCTGCTCGCTCTCGCCGATCGCCGGTCACATGATCGCGGTCGGCCGCAGCGCCGAGGACGGCAGTACGCAGGGCAACAACGTGGTGGTGGCCGTTCCGATGGACGGCCCCGGCGTGGTGGTGGGCGAGCGGTACCGCAAGCTCTCCGCCGGCCCGCTCGACACCGCCCCCGTCGACATCGACACGTGGGTTCCCGAAGAGGCCCTCATCGCGCGCCCCGGCACCGGGCTGGCGGTCATCAGCTGGGGGCTCGCGCACGAGCGACTGTCGGTGGCCGCGCAGGTCGCGTCGGCCTGCGACTTCATCCTCGGCATCACGCTGGCCCGGATGATGGACCGGCACCAGTTCGGCAAGCGACTGTTCGACCACCAGGCGCTGCGGCTTCGGGTCGCCGATCTGCAGTCCCGCGTCGACATGCTGCGCTATTCGCTGGACGGGATCGCCGCCGCCGGGCCGATGAACCTGCGCACGGCCGCCGCCGCCAAGGTCACCGCTGTGCGGCTGGCCGAGGAGGTCGCGAGCGAGTGCCTGCACATCTTCGGCGGATCGGGCTACCTGCTGGATGAGACCCCATTGGGCCGCTGGTGGAAGGACATCAAGCTCGGCCGGGTCGGCGGCGGCTCCGACGAGGTGCTCTGGGAGCTGATCGCCGCCGGGATGCGGCCCGACACCGACGGCTACGCGAACCTGGCCGACCACCTGATCTAGCAGCGCATCCGATTCCGCCGAATCCGACACAGCCAAGGCCGAATCTGCCGAGATCTATCACAGCCGCGCCGCTCAGATGCAGCCGCGGGGGATATATCGCGAGCGGCTGCACCTGAGCGGCGCGGCTGCGTGGAGCTCGATGAAGCATCGGCAGCTGTTGCTGCGCGTCCTAGTCGCGGTCGTGCAGCGGTGGAATGGTCAAGTGGTGGTGCCGGCCGAGGCCGATGCTGTGATGGAGCGGATGTTCGATCTGCCCGATGGGTCGGGTCGCGCGCTTCGGGGCGGCTTCCCCCTGCCGGATGCCGAGCAGCGCCTCGAGAAGTGGCGTCAGGAGCTGGCGGAGGCCGACCGGCGCGGTTACGAGCGGGGCCGTCGAGACGAGCGCTACGAGGCGATCAACCGAGCCCAGGGGACGACCATTGGCGCCGCAGTGCCAACGGCGGGACTATCCCGGCAGCAGCGCCGTGCCGCCGACCGCGCTGTCTTTAAGGCTCGTTAGCCAAGCGCCCGGGACGCCCGTCGGAAACTAGGCCTCCCGGCGAGCTTGGGGTTCTGACCGTGCTCCCTTGGGGAGCGGTATCGAGGACGAGAGCGCACTATAGACGGTGTTTATCGATCATCGGTGTGCCTGAATCGGATTGGATCCCCTTGGATGGGTTTTCTGTATCAGTCGGCATGGTCGCCGACGGGGAGAAGACGGCCAGTTTTTGATGGAGATCCGACTTCTAGGTCGGCACGCTTCCCGTCCTCTAACCCCCGGTAGCAGTCGCCGGAGCTGGCCGGAAGCCCGTTCCTGCTCGGAAAACAAACAGTTTCTGCAGAAGGAAGTTCAGTGTCGTTCCTATCCCTTGGGATAAAAACCAGGCCCAGAACAAGGCGTTGGCCCACCCATGGAAAGTTTCCAAGAGTAGCCAGTTTGAGCCAACTATCACGAAGAAAATTGCCAGGTAGGTGACAGCTCCTCGTAGCGCCTCGGAAGAGCTTCCGTTCCCCTTGAAGGCCCACTTTCGATTTATTAGGAACGCAGTGGTGCTGCCAGCTATGTAGCTCCCGGCTCTAGCTAAAGAGGGGGAAAGCTCAAATGTCAGGAGGAGCCGGTAAGTGCCGTAATCGACTGCGGCTGCGATGCACCCGGAGAGGATGAAGAGAAACAGCTCACGAGAGAGATGCTGCAGGGAGGTGCGAAGTGGGCCGAGTTGGGCCATGTCGCACCTCCCTGCAGCTTGCGGCCGTGATTCTAGATGATGTTAAACCACCATTTGCCCCCCGACTCGTAGCAGAGCGGCGGGGCTGCGCGGCCGCGGGGCCCGGCTCGCGCATGACCGGGGCAGTCCGGCAGTCCGGCAGTCCGGCAGTCCGAAAAGCCTGGGTCAGGGGCTGACGACCTTGTCGAGTTCCGCGTCGGCGACGGACGTGATGGTGTCGATCACCTTGGAATAGTTGGGGGAGTCGCCCGAGACGATCGACACGTGGTCTTCACCGTCGACGAGTACCAACTTGGCGTCGCCGCCGGCCAGCCGGGCCGCGTTGACGTAGCGGCGCGAGTTCTCCGGCGAGACGACCGTGTCCTTGCTGCCGTGCAGGGCCACCACCGGGGTGTCGGCGGCGATGTTCTGCACCGGATCCACCATTTTGTAGCGTTCCGGGACTTCTGACGGGGTGCCGCCGATCGCTGTGACGATCCTGTCGTCGCCGTTGTGTGCCGCGTAGACCGCGTCCAGAGGGCCGGCGATCGAGACGACCCGGGTGGGACGGAATTTGGGGCGGGAGCCGACCTCGTCGTCGTCCAACAGGTGCCTTGTCCCGCCCCACACGGCGAGTTGGGCGCCGGCGCTGTGCCCCACCACCACCTCGTCATCGACGGTGATCTGCGGATACATGGCGTCGATCTCCACCACGTGGTCCAGGGCGTCGGCGACGTCCCGGAACGTGGTGGGCCACCCGCCGCCCGACCCGACCCGCCGGTACTCGATGTTGTAGACCGCCATGCCGCGGCTGGCGAGTTCGCGGGCGAGCGGATCGAATGTGTCGGCACCGATCTCGCTCTTCCAGGCGCCGCCGTGGATGAGCACGGCCAGCGGGAGGGAGTCGACCTCCTCCTCGCCGGCCGGCAGGTAGAGATCGGCCCAGTTCTGCTCCGGATCGGGCTCGCCCTCGCGGGTCGGGTACTCGAAACGCTGGACCGTCACCTCGTCCAGTTGGGCGGGGCCGTTGAAGTAGGACTCGGCGGACGGTGCGGGGTCGCTGATCGAGCACGCTGACAGCGCGGTGAGCGCCGAGGCCAACGACAGTGCGAGCACCTGCGTACTTGACCGGCGGCCGACAACACGTTTCACGGGCACGGGCACAACCTCGTTCAGAGAGTCATCGGAGAAAGTCGGTGATTCGCACGGCGTGTGCGTGAGCGGGGCTTGCTTCGCCGCGACGCACCACAGTGAGAATGAACGTGAGTTTACCTAATGGTCCGACGAGGTCGAAGCGAGTGGGTGAATTGGGGTGAAAGCGGCGCGGGGTGGGGTGAAAAAGTGCCTGTGGATCAGCGTAGAACGGTGACCCGACCCGGCTTCGGTGCGCTTAGTGGGCCCTCGTCCGAGACGTACCGGCTCAGGGCCGAGATGTCGGTGAGGCCGGTCTCGTGGCGGGTGCCGTGTTCGGCGAACGGCGAGCCGTTCCATTCCGGGGAGGAGAGGAACTCGTTGACCACGACCGTGTACTCGGCATTCGGGTCGACCTGCTCGCCATCGATCGTCAGTTCCGTGACGCGCGACCACTCGGGCTGATTCATGTCCACGGTGAAACGCACATTGTTCGAGACGGCGGGGCCGTGCTTGCCGATGTCGTCGGCGAACAGGTCAAAGGCCTTCTGCAGGACCTCGCCGGTGACGGTGACCGTGTAGAGGCGGTCTCCATAGGGCTGGACCGTGTGCAGGTCGGCGTAGCTCAGGGGGCCGGATGGCATGTCGGCGCGTAGTGAGTCCGGGTTGGACAGGGCGAGTTGCGCGCCCCGGCCGCGGGCCGCGTGGAGCTGTGCGTCGGCGATGACGTTGGCGAGAGGCGACTCGCCGTTGGCGTCCATCGCGTGCGGGACCGGTTCGGAAGCCTCGCCGATCTGCTCCCGTGCGGCCGGGGCCGCTGCGGCCCGTGCCTGGCGTAGGAGCTCCTCGGTGGCGACGTCCGGCTCGGTGTTGAGGTTGACGGTCTGGTTGAACACCGAGGTCTGAGGGCGGATGACGTGCCCGGTTTCCGGGTCGATGGCCAGGTCCACGACGGTCACGGAGCGTCCGTGGGAGGCGGGGGCGACGACGACCCTCTCGTCGTTCTCGGTGTCAAAAACTCGGCAGGTCGCGGGGCCGCCGGAGGCGCCGACGATCAGGGCGTCGACCGACGAGTTGAGGTTCTTGACCAGGTCCATCTCGGTGAGCTGCTCGGGGCAGGCGCCGGGGTCCAGGTTGTCGTGCACCGCAGTGGACTGGACCAGGCCGACGATCGCCTCGACTCCCAGGAACTGCAGCGTCTCGACCGTGTCGTCGAGCGCGCGCATCGGGTCGGCCAGCCTGGTCGTGGTCTCCGGGACCGTGTCCGACGGCATGGTCACCGCCACGACCCCCACCTGTACGTCGCCGACGCGGTGGATGGCGAAGGGGAACGTCGGCGCCGAGTCATACGAGGGGATGACGTTGGACGCCACGAACGGGAACGCCGCCCCACGGAAAGGCGGCAGCGGCGGATCGACCCGGCATTCCTGTTCGGTCTGGCAGCTGGGCTTGACCAGCGAGGTGACGTGCTCGGCGCCCTTGTGTAGCTCGCGGCGGCCGATTCCCGCCCCGTCGACGCCGATGTGGTTGAAGAACTCGATCGTCGGACGATCGTCCAGTAGTGCGGTTTCGGGGGCGGTGCCGCCGATCGAGTCGCCGGTGGCGAGCAGGAGTGCGTCCCCGGCCTGGGCACGCAGCTTGGCGACAGTGGTCGCGAGGTGGGGACCCCCGCCGGCGGGCCGGACGTTCCCAGAGGCGTCGCGCAACTCGCCCTGGAAACCGACCGGCCGCGCCAGAGCCCCGGAGAACTCGCCGATGCCGAGGATGCGCACCGTCTGGGTTTCGGCGGAAGGGGTCCACGGTTTGCTGGTCTCGTTCGTCGCGCCCGAGGTGTCTGAACCGTCGCCCTGGGCCGCGGCGACTGGGGCCTGGATCAGGCCTATGATCAGCGAAGATAGTGCGACGACGACGAGGACCATCAGCGCGAGTGCGGCGGGGTGAGTCCTGGGAAGGGATCCCAATACGGACGTATGGGCAGCTGCGGAGGACGGCTCTGGCCGTGATCTCTGCTGCTGCACATTGACTCCTCAATTGCCGGTCGCGACTGGACGCGGCAGATGCGAAAGCAGACTAAGGATCTGCTTTCCGAACTTCGCCCATGGTGCCTTCGCTAGATCACGGGACCCCGCCAGAACTGTCACATTACGGTCACGAATTCCTGAGCGGCGGCGAGGAGTCGATCGTTCTCCTCCGGGTCTCCGACCGAGATCCGCACACCGTCACCGGCGAAACAGCGGGTGATGACCAGCCGCTCGCGGCAGTGCTCGTTGAAGCCGGCGGCACGCTCGCCGAGCGGAAGCCAGACGAAGTTCGCCTGGCTCTCGGGCACCTCGTATCCCATCCCGAGCAGGGCGTCACGTACCCGGGTGCGCTCGGCAACCACGGCGTCGGTCCGTGCCCGCAGTTCGTCGCCGGCCTCGAGGCAGGCGATGCCCGCGGCCTGCGCCAACGAACTCACCGAGAACGGGACCACCATCTTGGACACGGAGGTGACGAGCTCGGCGGGGCCCACCATGTAGCCCACGCGTAGGCCGGCGAGTCCGTACGCCTTGGAGAAGGTCCGCAGCGAGACCACGTTGGGGCGTGTCATCGCCTCCGCTACCCCGTCCACCGGGTCGGACGAGCGGACGTACTCGTAGTACGCCTCGTCCAGTGCCACGGTGACGCGCGCGGGGACGCGGTCGAGGAACGCCGCCAGGTCGGTACGGCTCACAGCCGGGCCGGTCGGGTTGTTGGGCGTGCAGAGGAAGATCAGCCGGGTCCGGTCGGTGACCGCGTCGGCGATCGCGTCCAGGTCCAGCGACCCGTCGGCACGGTTGGGGACCTGGACCGGTACGGCGTGCGCGATCCGGGAGATGATCGGGTACGCCTCGAACGAGCGCCAGCCGTAGATCACCTCGTCGCCGGGCGCGCACACCGCCTGGACCAACTGCTGGCACAGGGCCACCGAACCGCACCCGGCTGTCACGTTCTCCGGCTCCACCCCGAGGAAGTCGGCGAGACGCTTCACGAGCGCGCGGGAGGTGATGTCGGGGTAGCGGTTGGCGCCGGCCGCCGCGTCCGCGATCGCGGCCGCCACGCTCGGTAGCGGCCCCGCCGTCGTCTCATTCGAGGCGAGCTTCACCGCACCCGGCACGGTGGCGCCGGGAACGTAGGCGGGGATGGCGTCGAGGTCGGTGCGCACGTCGGGAGACATGAGTACAGCGTAGAACCAATGGGTGACCAGCAGGTGACCGGCCGTTTTGCGAACCCACGCGGGCTGTGTGTACTGTTATTCCTCGTTGGCTCAGCAGAGCCTCCAGGAGGCGTGCCAGAGCGGCCGAATGGGACTCACTGCTAATGAGTTGTCCTCCTAAAAGGGGACCGGAGGTTCAAATCCTCTCGCCTCCGCCATGTCGGGGAACCGGGTGACCGGGGATCTGGCACGACAGATGAATATGCGCCCGTAGCTCAACGGATAGAGCACTTGACTACGGATCAAGAGGTTAGGGGTTCGAATCCCTTCGGGCGCACAAACGGAACGCCCCCGCCGGTCAACGGTGGGGGCGTTCGTCATCTCTGCGTGGGTGCTCACAGCGGGGGCACGCTACCGCGGCTCGAGCACGACCACCGGAATCACTCGGTCGGTCTTCTCCTGGTACTCGAGGTACGGCGGGTAGATCTCGGCCATCTGCCCCCACAACCGCGCACGCTCCTCGCCCTCGGCCACGCGCGCGATCACGGCGAGCTTCTCGGCGCCGACCTGGATGTCGACGTTCGGCTCGGCGCTGAGGTTGTGGAACCAGCCCGGGTGCGCGGGCGCGCCGCCCTTGGAAGCGATCACCACGTACGCGCCGCCTGCTTCGCCGTAGATGAGCGGCATGGTGAGAATCCGGCCGGTGCGGCGACCGCGGGTGGTCAACAGCAGTGTGGGGGTGTCCTTGGGGCCGCCGACCTGGGTGGCGTCGAACAGGCGCGCGTTCTCGGGATCCCTGGCGTACTCCTCGAGGTGGCGCCGGATCCATCCGGGGACCTGGGGCTGGGGGTCGGGCTGGCTATCGCTGTGTGTATCGGTGGTCATGGTTGCCAGTGTCCTCCGATCGGGCCGGCCGTG
>NZ_JAALDM010000058.1:0-11214 GCF_014144865.1 Dietzia aerolata
ATCCGGCCTCGAGTGCGCCGCGTTCGCCGGCGCGCCGGGGAACCCAGGCCAGGCGGGCCCCGGTGGCATCGGCGAGCGCGGATGCCGCGGTCAGACCACCGGGGATCGCGCCGAGGCGTTCGCCGACCATGATCACCGCTCCGGGCTGGCGCAGCAGTGTGGCGAGCACGTCGTGATTCGCATCGGCGGCCGCGAGTGCCTTGAGGACCTTCGGCTCTGTGCCGGGGGCGGTCGGCAGCAGGGTCGCGCTGGTCTTGCGCACGGCCGGGGAGGCGAACGGCGCAATCGCGAACACGGGCAGCCCGAGGTCACGCGCGGAACGCCGCAGCCGCAGGAAGACGATCGGCGATTCTTCCTCGGGGTCGAAGCCCACGAGCAGGACGACCGGGGCCGTCTCGAGGTCGGTGAACGTCACGCCGCCGTCGTCGGGAGTCCGGCCGACCACGCGCTTCGCGAGGAAGTCGGCCTCCTCGGCGCTGTGGTGCCGGGCCCGGAAGTCCACGTCGTTGGTGTGCAGGACAGTGCGCGCGAACTTGGCGTAGGCGTAGGCGTCCTCGCTGGTCAGCCTGCCGCCGGTCAGGACGCCGGTGCGTCCGCGGGCGGCGGCGAGCCCCTGGGCGGCCACGGCGAGCGCGGTCGACCAGGGCGCGGGCACCAGGCCGCCGTCCTCGCCGCGGATCATCGGCGTGGTGATGCGGTCCCGCTCGGTGGCGTAGGTGAATGCCCAGCGGCCCTTGTCGCAGTTCCACTCCTCGTTGACCTCGTGATCGTTGCCCGCCATGCGACGCAGCACCCGGCCACGGCGGTGATCGGTGCGCTGGTCGCAGCCACTGGCGCAGTGCTCGCAGACGCTCGGGGAGGAGACCAGGTCGAACGGCCGGGCCCGGAAGCGGTAGGCCGCGCCGGTCAGTGCGCCGACCGGGCAGATCTGAACCGTGTTGCCGGAGAAGTAGGACTCGAATGCCTCGTCGCCGTAGACCCCCACCTGCTGCTGGGCGCCACGCTCGAACAGGTCGAGGAACGGGTCCCCGGCGATCTGTTCGGAGAAGCGGGTGCAGCGGGCGCACATCACGCAGCGTTCGCGGTCGAGCAGCAACTGCGACGACAGGGACAGTGGCTTGGGGAACGTGCGCTTGACCTCGGTGAACCGGGAGAGCGCATGCCCGCTGGACAGCGCCTGGTTCTGCAGCGGGCACTCGCCACCTTTGTCACAGACCGGGCAGTCGAGCGGGTGATTGATGAGCAGCAACTCCATCACGCCGCGCTGCGCCTTGTCCGCGACCTCGGAGGTGGCCTGGGTGCGCACGACCATGTCCGGGGTGACGGGGGTGGTGCAGGAGGTGACCGGTTTCGGGGCGCCCTCGACCTCGACGATGCACTGGCGGCACGCCCCCGCCGGCTCGAGCAGCGGGTGGTCGCAGAAGCGCGGGATCTCCACGCCCATCGTCTCGGCGGCCCGGATGATCAGCGTGCCCTTGGGGACCGAGACCTCGCGGCCGTCGATCGTCAGTGTGACCAGGTCTTCGGCGGGAGCCGGGCCGGGGGCGCCGGGGGCGCCGGAATCGGGCTTGGTCATCGGGCCACCTCCTGGCGATCGGCGAACACGGTGGAACGGCGGTGGTCGAACGGGCAGCCATCCGGGATGTGTGCCAAGTACTCGTCGCGGAACAGTCGAATCGACGACATGATCGGGGTGGCCGCGGCGTCGCCGAGGGCGCAGAACGATTTGCCGAAAACGTTGTCGGAGATGTCGAGCAGCCGCTCGATGTCGTCCTCGCTCGCGGTGCCGTCCTCGAGCCGCTGCATGATCTGCTTGAGCCAGTACGTGCCCTCGCGGCAGGGCGTGCATTTGCCGCAGGACTCGTGGGCGTAGAACTCCGACCACCGCAGGACGGCCCGCACGACGCAGGTGGTGTCGTCGAAGATCTGCAGGGCCTTGGTACCGAGCATCGTGCCCTCGGCGGCGCAGCCCTCGTAGTCGAGCGGCATGTCGAGGTGCGCGTCGGTCAGCAGCGGCGTCGACGACCCGCCGGGCGTCCAGAACTTGAGGGTGTGGCCCTCGCGGATCCCGCCGGCCAACTCCAGCAACTCGCGCAGGGTGATGCCCAGCGGTGCCTCGTATTGGCCGGGCCGCGCGACGTGCCCGGACAGCGAGTACAGGGTGAAGCCGGGCGATTTCTCCGAGCCCATCGACCGGAACCAGTCGGTCCCGTTCTGCAGGATCGCCGGCACGGAGGCGATCGACTCGACGTTGTTCACCACCGTGGGACAGGCGTAAAGGCCGGCTACGGCGGGGAACGGCGGCCGAAGTCTCGGCTGCCCGCGGCGACCCTCGAGCGAGTCCAAGAGCGCGGTCTCCTCGCCACAGATGTAGGCGCCGGCCCCGGCGTGGACCACCAGCTCGAGGTCGAATCCGCTGCCCTGGATGTTCTTGCCCAGGTATCCGGCTTCGTAGGCTTCCGCGACCGCGACCTGGAGGCGGCGCAGCACGGGCACCACCTCGCCGCGCAGGTAGATGAACGCGTGCGAGGCGCGGATCGCGTACGCGGCGATAATGACGCCCTCGATCAGCACATGCGGCGTCGCCATCATCAGCGGCATGTCCTTGCAGGTGCCGGGCTCGGACTCGTCGGCGTTGACCACCAGGTACTTGGGCTTGCCCTCCGGCGACCCGGGCGCGGGGGTCTCGCCGGGTTTCGCCTGCGGGATGAAGCTCCACTTGCGTCCCGTCGGGAATCCGGCGCCGCCGCGGCCACGCAGCCCCGCATCGAGGACCGTGGAGGTGACCGAGTCCGGGTCGGTGGCCAGAGCATTGCGCAGCCCGGTGTAGCCGTCGTGGGCGAGGTAGGACTCCAGCGTCCACGACTCGGGGGTGTCCCAGTAGCGGCTGAGGTACGGCGCGAGTGCCATGTCAGGCCTCCTCGTCCGGGTCGGAAGGGCTGGCGGCGACGTCGGACGCGGAGCCAGTGCCGGGGGCCTGAGGCGCCTGCATATCGTGTTCGCGGGCGACGCGCAGCCCGACCAGCGTCGCCTCACCGGGAGCGCCGTCGTTGGCGCCGGGCCGGGAGTCGGGGAACCCGGCGAGGATGCGGGAGGTCTCGCGGAACGTGCACAGCGGCGCGCCGCGCGTGGGCGTGACGGTCTCGCCGGCGCGCAGGTCGTCCACGACGCGCCGCGCTTTCTCGGGCGTCTGGTCATCGAAGAATTCCCAGTTCACCATCATCACCGGCGCGTAGTCGCAGGCCGCGTTGCACTCGATCCGCTCGAGGGTGACGCGCCCGTCGTCGGTGGTGCCGGGCCCGTCGAGGCCGAGGTGGTCGGCCAGGTCGGCGTAGATCTCGTCGCCGCCCATGACCGCGCACAGGGTGTTGGTGCACACGCCCACGAGGTAGTCGCCGGTGGGCGTGCGGCGGTACATCGAATAGAAGGTGGCCACGGCCATGACTTCGGCGGGGGAGAGGTCGACGACGACGGCGCAGAACTCGATACCCGCCGGGGTCAGGTACCCGTCTTCGGCCTGGACTAGATGCAGCAGGGGCAGGAGCGCGGATCGGGCCTGCGGATACTTGCCAACAATTTCTGTGGCATCGGCATGGAGGCGCTTGAGCACGTCGGTGGGGTATTCGCGGCGGGCGTCGGGCTGGAGGATTTCGCCGGGCTCGTCGGGCATGCGGCCGAACTGGAGGAACACCGGCTCGCCGCCGGGCCGTTCTGCACTTCTCATCGGTCCACCCCTCCCATCACGGGGTCGATGCTGGCCACGGCCGCGATCACGTCGGCGATCATCCCGCCCTCGCACATGGCGGCCACCGCCTGCAGGTTGGTGAACGAGGGATCCCGGTAATGGACGCGGTAGGGGCGGGTGCCGCCGTCGGAGACCATGTGCACACCCAGCTCGCCGCGCGGCGATTCCACCGGGACGTACACCTGGCCCGGCGGGACCGAGAATCCCTCGGTGACCAGCTTGAAGTGGTGGATCAGCGCCTCCATGGAGCTGTCCATGATGTGGCGGATGTGCTCCTGAGAGTTGCCGAGTCCGTCCGGGCCCACCTTGAGCTTGGAGGGCCATGCGACCTTGGGGTCGTCGACCATCACCGGGCCGGGGGCGAGCCGGTCCAGGCACTGCTCGACGATCTTCAGCGACTCCTTCATCTCGTCGACGCGGACGAGGAACCGGTCGTAGCAGTCGCTGCCCGAGCCGGTGATGACGTCGAACTCGTAGGTCTCGTAGCCGCAATAAGGGTCGGAGCGGCGCACGTCATGCGGCAGTCCGGTCGCGCGCAGGACGGGGCCGGTCATGCCGAGGGCCATGCAGCCGGTCAGGTCGAGGTACGCGATGTCCTTGAGCCGCATCTTCCAGATGGGGTTCTCGCGCAGGAGCAACTCCATCTCCCGGATGCGTCCCGGCAGCACGTCGAGCAGGTTGCGGACCATCGGGACGGCCTCGTCTGGCAGGTCCTGCACCACCCCGCCGGGCCGGACGTAGGCGTGGTTCATCCGCAGGCCGGTGATCACCTCGAACACGTCGAGGATGAGCTCGCGGTCGCGGAAGCCGAACAGCATCGGCGTGGTGGCGCCGAGCTCCATGCCGGCCGTGGCGATCGCGACCAGGTGGGAGGAGATCCGGTTGAGCTCCATGAGCATCACCCGGATCACCGTCGCCCGCTCCGGCACCTGATCGGTGATCCCGAGCAATTTCTCCACGCCGAGGCAGAACGCGATCTCGTTGAAGAACGGCGACAGGTAGTCCATGCGGGTGACAAAGGTGACGCCCTGCGACCAGTACCGGTACTCGAGGTTCTTCTCGATGCCCGTGTGCAGGTAGCCGATCCCGCAGCGGGCCTGGGTGACGGTTTCGCCCTCGATCTCGAGGATCAGCCGCAGCACGCCGTGCGTCGACGGGTGTTGGGGGCCCATGTTGACCACGATGCGGTCGTCGTCGGCGTTGCGGGCCGCCTCGCTGATCGCGTCCCAGTCCTGGCCGGACGCGGTGAGGATCGTGCGGTCGGGGCTCATGAGTACGCCCTCCGCTGATCCGGCGGCGGGACGGTGGCGCCCTTGTACTGCACCGGGATACCGCCGAGTGGGTAGTCCTTGCGCTGCGGGTGGCCCTCCCAGTCGTCGGGCATCTCGATCCGCGTCAGCGACGGGTGGCCGTCGAAGATGACGCCGAAGAAGTCGTACGTCTCGCGCTCGTGCCAGTCGGTGGTGGGATATACGCGGGTCAGCGTGGGGATGTGCGGGTCGGCGTCGGGGGCGCAGGTCTCCAGCATCACGCGCCGGTTGTGGGTGATCGACTGCAGGGGATACACCACGTGCAGCTCCCGCCTGGTCGCGTCCGGGTAGTGCACCCCGCTGGCACCGAGCGACATTTCGAAGCGCAGGTCCGGCTCGTCCCGCAGGGTCCGCGCCACCGCCGGAAGGTGCTCGCGCACCACGTGCAGGGTCAGCTGCCCCGCGTGGACCACCACCTGCTCGACAGCCTCCGCGAAGGACGGTCCGCCCCGCCGCTGCAGGGCGTCGGTGAGACCGTCGACGATGGCGTTGTCGTCGTCGTCCTCAAAAGGGGGTTCCGACCCGCCCGGCAGTAACGTGGGGCGCACCAGGCCGCCGAAGCCCGAGGTGTCCCCGGTACCGCGGACGCCGAACATGCCGCGGCGCTCGCCCACCTGCTCCGGCGCGGCGCGGTGCGCATCGGGCACCGCGGTCTCGCCAGATGTAGAGGCGGTGGTCGGGGACGCGTCGGTGGCCGGGTTTGGCTGCGCGGCGTCGGACCGGTCGCGGCGGTCGGGGACGTCCGTCATCGGAACATCCCCTCGACCGGGATCAGCGGGCGTTCGTCGAGTGCGGCCTGTTCGGCGGCCTTGACCGCCTCGACGCGGTTGACGCCGAGCGGCATCGACTCGATCTTGGTGTGCAGCGTGAGGATGGCGTGCATGAGCATCTCGGGGCGCGGCGGGCAGCCGGGGAGGTAGATGTCGACGGGCACGATGTGGTCGACGCCCTGGACGATCGCGTAGTTGTTGAACATCCCGCCCGACGACGCGCACACGCCCATCGCGAGCACCCACTTGGGCTCGGCCATCTGGTCGTACACCTGGCGCAGGACCGGGGCCATCTTCTGGCTCACCCGCCCCGCGACGATCATCAGATCCGCCTGCCGCGGCGACGCGCGGAACACCTCCGTGCCGAAGCGCGCCAGGTCGTAGCGGCCGCCACTGGTGGACATCATCTCGATCGCGCAGCACGCCAGGCCGAACGTGGCCGGCCACAGCGAACCCTTGCGGAAATAGCCCGCGAGCTGCTCGACCGTGGTCAGCAGGAATCCGGCAGGTACCTGTTCCTCGATGCCCATGGCCACCGCTCCCTTCCGCGTGTCAGTGCCGCGCGTGCGCGTATTTCGGTCGGACTAGTCCCAGCTCAAGCCGCCGCGGCGCCACTCGTAGGCGTAGGCGACGGAGACGTTGAAGACGAACAGGGCCATCGCGGCCAGGCCGAACACGCCCAGTTCGTCGAAGTAGACGGCCCACGGGTACAGGAAGAGGATCTCGATGCCGAAGATGATGAACAGCATCGCCGTGAGGTAGTACTTCACCGGGAAACGGCCGCCGCCCGCCGGCTGCGGGGTGGGCTGGATGCCGCACTCGTAGGCCTCGACCTTGGCCCGGTTGAAGCGGCTCGGACCCGCCAGCGACGAGACGAACGACGAGAACACGGCGAACGCGACGGCCAGGGCCCCGAGGACCAGAATCGGCACATACTCGTTCATGTCACGTCACTCCCTCGCGCCTGGTCGAGGGCATGCCTGTGGGCACACCTCTCCTGCAACCGCAGGGGATGCGGGCGGCCGGTTGTGGTGGGTTCCGGCAGCGCCCGATTCCCCTGTGACCTAGATCTCAGTGGTCACTGCCTGTGACTCTACTCACATCTCTTTGACGTGTGTCGGGACTTTGGGCAAGCCGCGTGTCGGGGGTGGATTCGCGGGGTTGCGGGCCGCCTTCGGGCGCGTGGCGGGCGTGGGACGGGTGGCCGTCAGGCGCGGGGCGCGGCGCGCAGTAGGAGGTCGTTGACGGTGTCGCGCAAAGTGAGTGGGTCGATCGGGTGCGCTACGGAGGCGTCCGCGCGGGACCAGTCGGCGAGCCAGCGGTCGTCCGCCCGGCCGATCAGGACGAGGATCGGCGGGCAGTGCTCGAGCTCGTCGCGCAGTTGCTTGGCCAGGCCCATGCCGCCGGTGGGGGTGGCCTCGCCGTCGAGGATCGCCAGGTCGATCCCGCCGGCGTCAAGGTGCGAGATCGCCGCCGCCGCGGTGGCCACTTCGAGGTGATCCAGGCGCGGCAGATCCGGATGCGTTCGCGTGCCCAGGGCGGAGATGACGCGGCCACGGGTCGCGGCCTGGCTGCTGTAGACGAGCACGCGAAGCGAGACGTCCGGGGCTGTGGTCTCCGTCACGTGGGCGATGCTACCCAGGGCGGCGGTCGACGGTGGCCGGGTTGCGCTTCCGGATTGCCCGGCCAGCCCGATCCCGCGCACCGGTTCGGGTCGATCACAAGATCACGAAGCCCACCATCAGATCCAACAGTGCCGGCGTCACGCCCGATTCATTGATGATCTCCTCGCGGGATTCCAGCGCCGTGTCTGGCCGGTCGGTGATGATCCCATCGGCTCCGGTGCGGATCCGCACACGCTGCGCGAGCGAATCGTCGACAGTCCAGACGTAGAAGCCGAGCCCCTCGTCCGCCGCCGCGTCGTGCATGGTGTCGGTCGCGGTGTACTCCTCGATCACCAGGAAATCCGCCGAGGTGTCCGGGACACCGACCCCCGCGAACGCGAGGATGTATCCGACGTCGGTGCGGGGCAGGAGCTCCTTGAGGCGTTCGACGCTCGCGTGATCGAGCGAATGGAATGTGTTGCCCTGCAGCGCGTCCAGTTCGGTGAGCTCCTCCACCAGCAGATCAACATGGTCCGGGGTATCGAGTCCGCCCATCTTGATCTCGATCAGCAGGGGCATGTCGATCTCTTTGGCGCGGGTCACGTACTCGGCCAGAGAGGGGATCCGCGCGGAGTTTCCGACCTGGTCACGCACCGTGATGGCGGTGAGTTCGTTCAGGGTCAGGTCTTTGACGTTGACGTTCTGACCGGCGAGGCGAGTGAGGTTGGCGTCGTGCATCACCACGAACTGGCCGTCCGCTGTCTGCAGGACGTCCATCTCCACCCGGTCCGCTCCCACCTCGGCGGCGGCCTCTAGGGAGGGGATCGTGTTTTCCACGCCGCCGGCGAGGTAGCCGCGGTGGGCGAGGATCTCGGTGTCCGGCATGGCGGCGAGGGCATGGACCGGCTCCGACAGGACGAGCTGCAGTGGGACCACCAGTGCGGTGGCGCCCATGACCAGTCCCCATCGCCAGGGGCCGGAGGGGTAGGCGTGGTCGTCGCGCTCGTCAGACGACTCCGCCAAGGGGTCCGGCGTGGCGCCCGCGAGCCGGGCGGCCGTCGACAGCATGGCAAGCCACAGGACGGTCGCGGTACTCACGACGATCAGCAGCACGATCTGTGCCATTGCCATGCTGAACGAGGCGGACACCCCGGACAGTGCCGGCGCGCCCTGGTCGGTGATCATGGCCGGGATCGTCGACGCGAGCGCGATGACGACCGCGAGCAGTATCGTCGGCACCCCGATGGCGACCGTGGTGACGGTGAGCGCCCAGAGTTCGCGGCCGCGAACCGTGCGCCAGCTTGTGCGGATCGCCTCGGTGCCGGAGGCATCGGAGTTGAAGAACAACGGCAGCGCGAGGGCGCAACGGATGTTGATCCACAGGATCACGAGCATCAGAACGTTCCAGAGCACCGCGGTGACGGGATCCTTCAGGAGTTCGCCGGAGATGAAGTTCGGAATCGCGATGACCTGTGTGAGCGTCGAGAAGAACCCGAGCCCGCTGATCGGCAGCAGCAGGAATACGTAGAAGAAGATCGGGATGGAGGACCGCCGGAACAGTTTCCGGACTACCGCGCGGATCCCCCGGAGCAGCTCGCGTGTACTCACAGTTCCGGTGTCCCAGACCTGTCGGATCGCGACGAAAAGTATCGCCAGTTGCACTGCCACCATTGCGAAAGCGAACAGTCCGATGGCCAGTAGGAGGAAGGCGGGCAGGATTGATGAGAATGACGGGCTCAGGTTTGCCAGGTCCAGGCCGGTCTGGCCGGTCATCTGTAGTGCCTCACGGAACAACAGGCTGATCAGGGGGCGTCCCAGCAAGACGATCAGAACGTTGGTGGCGAAGGCGAGCACCACCACGGCGATCCCGGCACGACGGCCAGTCAGCAGGGTTTCCCGGAGTAGTTCGCCTGCTCCGACGCGGCCGCGAGCAGGGTCAGGCTGAATCCGCACTGTCACTGTGGATACCCTTTCCGCCCGGCTGCTCCACGAAGCGGCGCAGAAACCTAAACATACTCTGATCAGTGCAGTGTGAGCGTGTAATCCGATAAAGCTAGTTCGCCGGGACGCCTCGGCCTGACCTGTGCGTCCGCATCGCCGGGGAGGGTGGCGGTCATGCGTCCGAATGGGACGGCTCAGGGCTGGGGCGCTTCGGCAGAAACGAGAAAGGTCCCTGATCGCGTTTCCACGATCAGGGACCTTCTCTTGCGCGGAGGATAGGGGATTTGAACCCCTGAGGGGCTATAAACCCCAACCCGCGTTCCAGGCGAGCGCCATAGGCCACTAGGCGAATCCTCCGTGGAGCACTTTACCCAGCCCGGTGAATCGGAGGCAAACCGCCTCCTCTCGTCGGGAGGGTGCGGGTCTGGCGACGGTGGGGGGAGACGCGCGGGCGCAACTTCGGGTGGGTGCGGAGAGGGACGGGCCGCGTGCAGTGGCCGGGGTGGTCCCGCTAGACTCATCCGTGGACCCCGCGCGGCGTCCATCCTGTGAACTCCCCCAGGGCCGGAAGGCAGCAAGGGTCAGCGGGCTCTGGCGGGTGCGCGGGGTCCCCTTATATCTAGAGGGCACCACCAACGTCCAAGTTGCCGAAACCGACGGAGGCCATCGTGGCGCTGTCCGATCTGACCACCGACGAACTCACCCGACTCGAGTCGCAACTGGCCTCGGAGTACGACGCGCTGGCGGCCAAAGGCCTGAAACTTGATCTGACCCGCGGTAAACCGTCGCCCGAGCAACTCGATCTCTCCGAGCGCCTGCTGTCGCTGCCGGGGGAGGGGGACCACACCTCCGGTGGCACGGATGTGCGCAACTACGGAGGCGGCGCCGGACTGCCCGAGTTGCGGGCGATCTTCGCCGAGCTGCTGGGTGTCGACGCGGACAGGGTCCTCGCGCAGGACAACGCCAGCCTGTCGATCATGTACGACCTGCTGACGTTCTCCATGCTGTTCGGCACCCCTGATTCGGAGCGTCCCTGGAAGGACGAGCCGCAGCTGAGGTGGCTGTGTCCCGTCCCGGGGTATGACCGCCACTTTGGCATCACCGAGGCACTGGGAATCGAGATGATTCCGGTGCCGATGGGTCCGAACGGTCCGGATATGGACGAGGTCGAGCGGCTCGTCGCCGAGGATCCGTCCATCAAGGGCATGTGGTGCGTTCCGATCTTCTCCAACCCCACGGGCGCGGTCTACGACGACCACACGGTCTCCCGCCTGGCCCGCATGGTCACCGCGGCCCCGGACTTCCGGGTGATCTGGGACAACGCCTACGTCGTCCACACCCTCACCAACGACTTCCCCAAGGTGCCGGACGTCGACACGGTGGCCGCCGAGGCGGGTCACCCGAATCGCTTCCTGCAGGTCTGCTCGACTTCGAAGATCACGTTCGCCGGTGCGGGTGTGTCCTTCCTGTCCTCCTCGAAGGCGAACCTCGACTGGTACCTCGGGCATACCGGGGTGCGGTCCATCGGCCCGAACAAGGTCAACCAGCTGGCGCACGCCCGTTTCTTCGGCGACGCCGACGGGGTGCGCGAGCACATGTTGCGCCATCGGGAGAGCGTCGCGCCCAAGTTCGAGACCGCCAACGCGGTCCTGACCTCCAGGCTCGACGAGTACGGGATCGCGAGCTGGGCCATGCCCGAGGGTGGGTACTTCATCGACCTCGAGGTGGTCGACGGCACGGCAACCGAAACCGTGCGCCTGGCCAAGGAGGTCGGCGTCGCACTCACTCCCGCCGGCTCGGCCTACCCGTACGGAAATGATCCGGACGACCGCCACATCCGTCTG
>NZ_JAALDM010000058.1:11234-12939 GCF_014144865.1 Dietzia aerolata
CCTGCCGCCGCTGGCCGAGGTCGAGGCCGCGATGGATGTCGTGGCCCTCTGCGCACTCCTCGCGGCTTGCCGCGCCGCCGGCTGACAACGCCGCGGCGTCGCCGGCTCGCCGTCCCACCGCCTCGCCGGCATCCCGCCGGAGCACACATCTGCGCGCACCTCTCGCGCGAAGGCCCTCGCATAGCTGCGAGGGCCTTCGCGCGTATTTCCGCGCCCGCAAAGCGCGAATAATCACGAGTGTCCCGTGCAGGACGAGTCGCATGCCGAGTTGCAAGACGAGGCGCGAGTAACAGCGAGCGCGAGGGGTCCGACGAGGCTGTAACAACCAGTCCTGCGGCGTAAATGGACCAAAAGGCTGACTGGTGTCAGGTGTACTCAGATGCGCGGTGGTCTGGATTGTGGGTGTGACCTGCGAAGCATCAAAATAGTGATCTGGAACACGTTGCAGTATCACTGCCTCTGTTAACTGGCCGGTGTTTAGCGGTTTGACGTGCGTGAACGCAAAATTGACGTCTTGTTGATCAATCGTCAATAAAATTGGGGCCTTGTACCCGTTCTGATGGTCTGGTTGTATCTAACCCGTCCGAGCCACACGGGTCGGGCGCCGGAGTACAGCTGAGGGGCTGTGAGGGGCCGGCGCCGACGATCCGGTTCGGGTACCGCGCCGCGGGGTCTGAGGGGGCCCTACGCCGCGCGAGGGACGTCGGGAGGGGCTGCGCATGCGCGGCCCCTCCGGTCATTTCCCCGAAAGATGGCCGACGAGGGTGATCGTGAGCCCAGAACGTCCGCCCGGCGCGAGGCGTCACGGGGCGGGAGGGTGACCTCGTCGTCGTCGTAAAACCCCCGGTCACCACAGCCGATGCGGCACGACCGTCATCAATGTCCGACCCCCTCGGTACCCTCTAGGCGTGGCTCTCTATCGGAAGTATCGCCCCGCCTCCTTCGCCGAGGTCGTGGGCCAGGAGCACGTCACCGACCCGCTCTCGGTGGCGCTCGCGTCCGGTCGTATCAACCACGCCTATCTGTTCTCCGGGCCGCGCGGCTGCGGTAAGACCTCGTCCGCGCGGATCCTCGCCCGCTCGCTCAACTGCGTGCAGGGCCCCACTCCCGATCCGTGCGGGGTGTGCGATTCGTGCGTCGCGCTTGCCCCTGGCGGTAACGGCACGCTCGATGTCACGGAGCTCGACGCGGCCAGCCACGGCGGTGTGGATGACACGCGTGACCTGCGCGAGCGCGCGTTCTTCGCCCCGGCGTCGTCGCGGTACCGGGTGCTCATCATCGATGAGGCCCACATGGTCACCAACGCGGGTTTCAATGCGCTGCTCAAGATCGTGGAGGAGCCGCCGGAGCACCTCATCTTCATCTTTGCCACCACCGAGCCGGAGAAGGTGCTGCCCACCATCCGCTCGCGCACGCACCATTATCCGTTCCGGCTGCTCACGCCGTCGTCCATGCGGGGGCTGGTCGAGCGGATCTGCGCGCAGGAGGGCGTGAACGTCGATCCGACGGTGTTCCCGCTGGTCATCCGCTCCGGCGGCGGGTCGCCGCGTGACACGCTCAGTGTGCTCGACCAGCTCATGGCCGGCGCCGGGGACGAGGGCATCACCTACCCGCGGGCCGTCGCGCTGCTGGGTGCCACCGAGGTTGCGCTCATCGACGATTCGGTGGACGCGCTCGCCGCCGGCGACGGGGCCACGCTATTTAG
>NZ_JAALDM010000059.1 GCF_014144865.1 Dietzia aerolata
AGGACGTTGTCCGCCTCGGTCATGGTGCGGCCCGGGCGATGGAGGTAGGCGGTGCCGACCTCGTACTCCTCGAACCACAGGCCACGCTGGACAACCTCCTTGCGCACCGGGGTGCCCTCGGCGGCGCTCACAGGCCCAGCCCCCGGGCGATCAGCATGAGCTGCACCTCGGTGGTGCCCTCGCCGATCTCGAGGATCTTCGAATCGCGGTAGTGGCGCGCGACCGGGTATTCGTTCATGAAGCCGTAGCCGCCGTGGACCTGAGTGGCGTCGCGGGCGTTGTCCATCGCGGCCTCGGAGGCGACCATCTTGGCGATCGCCGCCTCCTTCTTGAACGGCTTGCCGGCAAGCATGAGGCGCGCGGCCTCGTAGTAGGCGCAGCGCGCGGTGTGGGCGCGGGCCTCCATGCGGGCGATCTTGAACGCGATCGACTGGAACGAGCCGATCTTCTGGCCCATCGATTCGCGTTCCTTCGCGTACTTGACCGACTCGTCGACGCAGCCCTGCGCGGCGCCGGTGGCCACGGCGGCGATGGCGATGCGGCCCTCGTCGAGGATCGACAGGAAGTTGGCGTAACCGCGGCCCTCCTCACCCAGCAGGTTCTCGGCCGGGACGCGGGCGTCGGCGAAGGTCAGCGGGTGGGTGTCGGAAGAGTTCCAGCCCACCTTGTCGTAGGCCGGCTCGGCGGTGAAGCCCGGCGTGCCCGACGGGACGATGATCGTGGAGATGGCCTTCTTGGTGGAGCCGTCCGCGGCCTGCCGCTCCCCCGTCACCGCGGTGACGGTGACCAGGGAGGTGATGTCGGTGCCCGAGTTGGTGATGAACTGCTTGTTGCCGTTGATCACCCACTCCTCGCCGTCGCGCTTGGCGGTGGTCTTGGTGGCCCCGGCGTCCGAGCCGGCGCCCGGCTCGGTGAGGCCGAAGCCTGCCAGCTTGCGGCCGGCGGCCAGGTCCGGCAGCCACTGCTGCTTCTGGTCTTCGTTACCGAAGTGGTAGATCGGCATGGCGCCCAGACCGACGCCGGCCTCCAGCGTCATGGCGGTGGACTGGTCGACGCGGCCGAGCTCCTCGAGCGCCAGCGCGAGGGCGAAGTAGTCGCCACCCATCCCGCCGTACTCTTCCGGGAACGGCAGGCCGAACAGGCCCATCTGGCCCATCTGGGCCACGACCTCGTACGGGAAGGTGTGGTTGCGGTCGTGCTCGGCGGAGGCCGGGGCGACGACCTTGTCGGCGAAGTCGGCGACCGTCGACTTGAGGTCTGCGTAGTGCTCTTCCAACTCAGGCATGGGCTTTCCCTTCGGATTCCTCGGTGGAGGGGTGGGGCTCGACGGTCGCGAGCAGATGATCGGCGGGCACCTGCTCGCCGGTGGACACGTGGACGCGGACCACGCCGTCGATCGGGGCGGTGAGCGCGTGCTCCATCTTCATGGCCTCGACGGCCAAGACGTTCTGCCCGGCGGTGACCTCGGCTCCGTCGGAGACGAAGGTGGCGATGACCGAGCCCGGCATGGGGCTGAGGATCTGGCCGTCCGAGGCACTGTCGTCGTGGATCCGGGAGTCGATGAGCGGCAGCAGCCGCAGGTCCCAGGTCCCGCCGTCGCCGGCCACCCAGAACGTGTCGGCCGCCTTGGGGTCGGTGGAACGAACAACGGTCCAGCGCTGCTGCGTGGCATCGACGGTCAGCCGGAGCGACGCACCGTCCCGGGCCACGCGGGCCTGATGGCGGGAGGAGACCGTCGGCTCGGAGGTGGAGCCGATCGTCGCGTCGGTGATGGTCACCTCGGCGTCGTCCGGGGTGCCCTTGAGACCGACGGTGACGGCGTCCGAACCGGCGCCGCGATCCAGCCGGGTCCAGACCTCGGCGCGCCCACCGACCCGCCAGCCGTTGGGCACGTCCCACGGTCCGCGACGCGCGGCGGGCACGCGGGCCCAGCGCTCCTCGGTGCGGTGCATGGCCACG
>NZ_JAALDM010000004.1 GCF_014144865.1 Dietzia aerolata
GAGCATGGGGTCGACCAGGCGCGTCACGACGGCCGGCCCGAAGCGTTCGGCGACCAGCCCGCCCAGGGACACGTCCCCGCCGGCCTCCCAGTCGAGCGGGAGCTCGGTCTCGCGTGCGGCACGCTCCACGTCGGCGGGGTCGAGCACCTCGCCCAGCGTCGACGCGTCCGAGGGCAGTCCCATCAGGGTGCCGGCGGGCATCGACACCAGTCGGCCGCCGGTCAGGATCGACGCGCTACGCCCGCTCGGGTGCTGCAGTGCGTCGGCCAGGCCGAGTTCGGCCACCAACTCGGCCGCCTCGGGTCGGCGGCCGATGAACGCCTCGGCGCCGAGCTCCATCGGCCCGGACGGAAAGTCGACGGTGTCAAGGCATCCGCCGGGCGCCGGGGACGCCTCGAGCACGGTGATCCGGGCCCCCGGCAGATCGCGGGACAGTTGATAGGCGGCGGTCAGTCCGCTGAGGCCGCCGCCCACCACGGCGACGCTGGGTCCGGTCATCCGTTCGCGGTCAACTCGTGCACGAGCTCCACGACGTGGGTCACCACGGTCGCATCGGTGCTGGGCAGCACCCCGTGTCCGAGGTTGAACACGTGCCCCCGGGCGCCGGCCTCGCGGGCGCGACGCCCCTCCTCGACGATGCGTGTGACCTCGGCGTCTAGGGCGGAGCGGTCAGCGAACAGCATCGCCGGGTCGAGGTTGCCTTGCAGCACCTTGCCGGGGACGCGGGTCGCGGCAGCGTCCAGCGGGATCCGCCAGTCCACGCCCACGACCTCCGGGCCGGCCTCGCCCATCGCACCGAGCAGCTCGCCGGTGCCGACGCCGAAGTGGGTGCGGGGCACGCTGGAGACCAACTCGTCGGCGAAGATGCGCGTCGAGTGCGGAAGCACAAGCGACCGGTAGTCACGCTGCGTGAGTGCGCCGGCCCAGGAGTCGAACAGCTGCACCGCGTCGACCCCGGCCCCCACCTGGGCGCGCAGGAAGACCGTGGTGAGGTCGGCGATCTTGGACATCAAGTCGTTCCACAGGTCCGGTCGCGAGTACATGAGCGACTTGGTGTGCTCGTGGTTGCGACTCGGTCCACCCTCGATCAGGTAGGAGGCCAACGTGAACGGCGCCCCGGCGAACCCGATGAGGGCCACGGACGGGTCCAGCTCGCCGATGATGAGGCGGACGGCCTCCTCGATTTGGCCCAACCGGTCCGGGGTCAGCTCGGGGAACGCCGCGATTCCAGCCTCGTCGCGGATCGGTTCCGCCACGACCGGTCCCACGCCGGGCACGATGTCGATGTCCACTCCCGCCGCGGCGAGCGGGATCACGATGTCGGAGAAGAAGATCGCGGCGTCCACGCCGTGGCGCCGAACCGGCTGCAGGGTGATCTCACACGTCATGGCCGGGTCGAAGCACGCCTCGAGCATGGAGGAGCTGCCGCGGACCTTCTTGTACTCGGGCAGCGATCGACCCGCCTGGCGCATGAACCACACCGGGGTGTGAGTGCCGCCCGCGCCGGTCACCTCGTCGAGGTACGGGCCGGTTCCCGGACGTCGGCCGGTGGCGGCGCCGGCCGTGGCACCGGGCATGGCGTCGGCGGAAGGGGAGGTCGAAGGCATGTCGGAGTTCTGCACGACCCCATAGTCCCATGTCCGCGAGGATCCGGGCCGCCAGCCCACCCGGACCGTCGACGGCGCGCCTCCGGAGCACGTCGGTGGCCGATCGCTAGCCTCACGGACTGTGAGTACATCGGTCAATGACGGCGAGCCCGAGGTCTTCCGGGAGGCGGTCGAGTCCCTGTCGCGACTCGAGGTCCGCCCCGAGATCTCGGTCGGTCCGATCCGTCCCCCACAGCGGCTCGCCCCCTTCAGCCATGCCCTGGGTGTCGAGATCATGCCGCCCTCGGGCGACGACGTGCCGGAGTTCTCCGACGGTGACGCGTTCGGCCGCCTGATCCTGCTCCACGATCCGTCCGGTGACGACGCCTGGAACGGCACCCTGCGACTGGTGGCCTACATCCAGGCCGACATGGAGGCCGCGCTGGCGGGCGATCCACTCCTGCCCCAGGTGGCGTGGAGTTGGCTGACCGAGGCCCTCGACGAGGACGCCGGCCCCTACACCGCGCTCGGCGGCACGGTCACGAGCACGGCATCGGTCCGCTATGGCGATATCGCGGGACCGCCCCAGGCGCACCAGCTCGAACTCCGGGCGTCGTGGACCGCACTCGAGTCCGATCTGACGGGCCACGCCTCCGCCTTCTGCAGGACGTTGGCCCTCGCAGCAGGCTTACCGCCCGTCGGCGTCACGTCGCTGCATCGTCGCGCGTGAGCGCCCGCCGCCGGGGCGAGACCCCGCCTGGTTCCCCTCCCCCGCCAGCCCGGTACGAGTTCGTCGACGACACCGCCGGCATCGATTCCGTGGCAAAAGCGTTGACCGACTCGTCAGGGGCGGTCGCGGTGGATGTCGAGCGGGCGTCGGGAATCCGCTACTCCGAGCGCGCGTTCCTGCTCCAGCTGCGCCCCACCGACGGTCCCGCCCTGTTGGTCGACCCGGAGACGCCGGGCCGGACGGTCGGGCCCTTGGCCGAGCTGCTCTCCGAGCGGCCACTTCTTTTCCACGCGGCGAGCCAGGACATGCCCTCGTTGCGGGAGCTCGGCATCGTTCCCTCATCGCTGATCGATACCGAACTGGCGGGCCGTTTCCTCGGCATCGAGCGCGTCAACCTCGGCGCGATGATCTCCGAACACCTCGGCATCGGTCTCGCCAAAGCCCATTCGGCCGCCGACTGGTCCCGCCGTCCGCTTCCGGATTCGTGGCTCGACTATGCGGCCTACGACGTCCTTTTTCTCCACGAACTGGCTGACGCGGTGCTGCCCCGACTCGACGAACTGGGGCGCCGGGAGTGGTTCGAGGCGGAATGCCGCCATCTCGTCCAGGCGCCTCCCGCCCCGCCGGCTGTGGAACCGTGGCGTCGGCTGTCGCGGCTGTCGTCGCTACGGGATGTTCGACAGCTCGCCCGTGCCCGCGAGCTCTGGATGGCGCGGGATCGTTTAGCCGAGAGCCACGACGTGGCTCCGAAGCGTCTGCTGTCCGACGCCGCGATCATCGAGGCTTCTCGTGTGGGCCCGACGAGCAAGTCGGCACTGCTCGCGATCGATGGATTCGACGGCCCGCACCGTCGACGCATGGCCGGGGACTGGCTCGCCGCGCTCGAATGGGCGGACGGCCTCGGCCGGGAGGACCTGCCCTCACGGCGTGCACCGCGCGGTGAGCATCCGCCTCATGCGTCGTGGAAACGCAACGAGCCCGAGGCCGCGGCACTGTTGGAACTGGCCCGCACTCACCTCAGTGCCCTGGCCGACGAGTTGGGACTCGAAACCGGCCTCCTGCTCAAGCCCGCCTCGCTGCGGTTGTGGGTGTGGCGCGCCGCCACGACCCGACCATCAGACGACGGAGAGCTTCTCGACTCTGTGCTGCGGGGAGATGACGCACGGCAGTGGCAGCTCGATCTCACCTCCGGCCCCTTGCTCGAGGCTGTCAGGGAGTTCCGCGCGGCCGGCTGACCACCGAGTCCCCGCGCCCGCGATGTGCATGGCGGTCTCGGGAGCGCTTCTGTCGGAGCTCTATCCGGCGAGCCGCTCGCGGATCGAGGTGGCGATTCCCTCGGGTGTCAGGCCCGCATCGGCGAGGATTTCGCCCCGTGAGGCGTGGTCCAGGAACTCCTGCGACAGGCCGAGAGCCAATCGTTGGGTCCGGACACCCTGCGCATCCAGTCGGGCGCACACCGCGGATCCGACTCCCCCGTGCAGTCCGTTGTCCTCGACGGTCACCACGAGACGTCGGCTCCGTGCGGCCTCGACGATGGACGCCGGCACCGGATAGACCCAGCGTGGGTCCACCACATCGACGGTGATGCCTGACTCTTCCAACGCCCGTGCCGCGGCGACAGCGGGGACCGCCATGGATCCCACGGCCACGATCAGCACGTCTGCCGAACCGTTCCCGTGGATCCGGTCGACGCCGTCTTCGGTGGTGTCAAGTGCCGGAACAGGCGCCCCCACGGTGCCCTTGGGGAAGCGAACGACCGTCGGCCCGTCCGTCACCGCCACCGCCTCACGGAGTTCCTGACGCAACGTCACCTCGTCGCGGGGCGCGGCCACGCGAATACCCGGCACGATGCCGGTGAGCGACAGATCCCACATTCCGTTGTGGCTCGCGCCATCCGGGCCCGTGACGCCGGACCTGTCCAGCACCATCGTCACCGGCTGGCCGAGCAGCGCGACGTCCATCAGCAGCTGATCAAAAGCGCGGTTGAGGAACGTGGAGTAGACGGCCACGACCGGGTGCATTCCACCCAGGGCCAGACCGGACGCAGAGGCCACGGCATGCTGCTCGGCGATCCCCACGTCGAACATCCGCTCCGGGAAACGCTTGCCGAACGCGGTGAGTCCGGTCGGACCCGCCATCGCGGCGGTGATGGCCACGACGTCGTCCCGCTCGGCGCCGATCGTGCAGAGTTCGTCGGAGAACACGGAGGTCCAGTCCGTGGAGGATGAGGCGGACAGGGGCTTGCCGGTGTCCGGGTTGATGACCCCGGTGGCGTGCATCTGGTCGGCCACGTTGTTCTCCGCATGCACGTAGCCCATGCCCTTGCGGGTGACGGCGTGCACGATCACCGGACCGCCGAAATCCTTGGCCAGACGCAACGCGGCCTCGGTGGCCGCGAGATTATGTCCGTCGACGGGGCCGATGTACTTGATGCCGAGGTCGGCGAAGAGTTCCTGGGGTGAAACCGCATCCTTCAGGCCGGTCTTGATGCCGTGAAGCACCGAATAGACGGCCTGGCTGACCAGCCCCTTACGGGACGTCAGTGCGGTCTTGGTGCGGTCCATCGCCTTCTCGTACGCGGGCTGCAGGCGTAGCGCGCCCAACCGGTCGGCGATACCGCCGATGGTCGGTGAGTACGACCGACCATTGTCATTGACGACGATGACCATCGGACGGTCCTTGGCGGCCGCGATGTTGTTCAGCGCCTCCCAGGCCATACCGCCTGTCATGGCGCCGTCTCCGATGACGGTGACGACCGTGCGATCGGCCTCCCCGCGCAAGGCGAACGCCTTGGCCATCCCGTCCGCATAGGACAGCGATGCCGTGGCGTGGGAGGACTCGACGATGTCGTGTTCGCTCTCCGCGCGACACGGGTAGCCGGACAGTCCACCGCGGGACCGGAGTCCGTCGAACTGGTCCCGGCGACCGGTGAGCATCTTGTGCACATACGACTGGTGACCGGTGTCGAAGATGATCGGGTCCCGGGGCGAATCGAATACCCGGTGCAGGGCGATGGTCAGCTCGACCACGCCGAGGTTCGGGCCGAGGTGCCCGCCCGTCGCCGCGACCTTGCGGATGAGGAACTCCCGGATTTCACCGCACAGCTCACTCAGCTGGTCGGAGCTCAGTCCCCGGAGATCAGAGGGGCCATCCACCTCATCGAGCACGCCCATTGCCGTCGATCGCCCCTTCCCTGACCTACACCCCGCTGGGTCGAACGGCCAGTCTACGGGCTGGCCGTCCGTACGCATGATCGTGGTCGGCCCTCTGAGGCGCCGATCACGTTCCCATCGTCAGCTATCGGGCGCGTCCAGAATCGCGATTCCCTCGATGTGATGGGTCCCGGGGAACGCAGCGACACCGCGAAAGTGCTGCACCGTCCACCCGGCGGCGACGAGAACTCCCACGTCGCGCGCGAGGCTGGCCGGATCGCAACCGACGTGTACGACCCTGGACCGGGTGCGGGCGGCCACCGCCTCCATCACCGGGATGCCCGCCCCTCCCCGAGGCGGGTCCAGTACCACCACGTCGGGCGCGTCCCGGTCCGACGAGGTCTCGTACTGCTCGAGAAATGACTCAACCCGGGAGCGGACGGTCCGGATGCCGGGGTCGCAGCCCAGCGTGGACTCGGCTGCCGCCAGCGACCCGGGAGAGGACTCGACGACGGTGACGCGCGCGCCCGGCAATGCCTCTTTCACGGCCGCGGCGAACACGCCGGCACCGCCGTAGAGGTCCCAGACGACAGGCTCCTCCGTGAGGCCCGGGGCCGAAGTCAGCGCTGCGCGTATCGCCTCGCTGTAGTGCGTGGCCGCCGAACGGTGCGCCTGCCAGAAGGAGTCCACCGGAAGCTGCCACGTCTGGTCGGCGACTCGTCTGACCATTGTCGGTCCGCCCGTGACGAACTCCCAGTCCCGTTCCCGCGCCCGGCGGGCACGAGCCCTCGTCGCCGCGGATCTGGCGGACGACCGGCTGCGCCCGCGCGGCCGATCGTCGGCCATCCCGCGATGGGCCACGTGGACCACGCCGTCGTCGTCGAGGACTCCCAGCACCTCGCGGTGCGCTGCGAACCGGGCCTCGAGCACGGCGTCCGTCAATCGATCGTCGGGCTGGCTGCAGGGCTCGGTGATCACCTCACCGGACCGGGCACGCCGGAATCCGGGCCGGCCGTCCGGACCCGTGACCCACCGGGCAACCGTGCGCCACCCCATGATCGCGGCATCGCCCCAGGGCAGTTCGGCTGGTGTCGGGGAGGTGGGAACCCGGAACCGTCCGATCCGCTCGGCCTGCTCGGCCAGGATCTGCCCGGCGAATCGGCGTGCGGCGGCCGGGTCGATGGTGCTCCAGTCGCAACATCCGGCTCCCGCTGCTGCCGCAGCGCACCACGGCTCGATCCGGGCCGGCGAGGGCTCCAGCACGGCGCGGGTGGTGGCGCGGCAGAATCCGCGACCCGGGTCGTCGTCGACGACGACCTCGGCGAGTTCCCCGGTGATGGCCCCGCGGCAGAAGATCACCCGCCCGGAATGCCGGGCGACGAACTCACCACCGTGAGCCGGACCCTCCACCCGGACCTGTAGGGTGCGGCCCGTCCAGTCGGTCGGTTCCTGTCGTGTCATTGCGCCTCCGGTCCACGCCAACGTCCGACGATCGGTGCATCACTTGTCTGTTCCGCGCGACCGTCCGATGAGGACAGCTGCCACGGCACGCTGGTCACCATGACACCTCGTTCGTACAGCAACCGCGATTTGAGTCGCAGCGCGCTCTGATTGTGGAGCACCTGTTCCCACCAGCGGCCCACGACGTACTCGGGGATGTAGACGATCACCACGTCGCGGGGGTGCTGGGCGCGTAGCCGCTTCACATAGTCCACCACGGGTCTGTTGATCTCCCGATACGGGGACTCCACGACCTTCAACGGCACCGTGATCTCGCGGCTCTCCCATTCGCGTACCAGCGATCGGGTCTCGGCGGTATCGATGTTGACGGTGAGCGCCTCGATCGAATCGGGACGGGTCGCACGCGCATAGGCGAGCGCCCGCAGGGTCGGGAGGTGGAGTTTGGACACCAGGATCACGCAGTGGGTACGGCTGGGCAGGACGACCTCCCACGACGAGTCGTCGAGTTCCTTCGCGACGGAGTCGTAGTGGCGCCGGATCAGCTTCATCATGACGAACAGGACCACCATCCCCAGGACCGCGATGTACGCCCCGGACAGGAACTTGGTGGCCATGACGATCACCAGGACGCAGGCCGTCATCATCATGCCCGTGGCGTTGACCGCGCGCGCTCGACGCACCCTCCGGCGCAGGACGGGGTCGTCCTCTCGTGCGAGGCGCCGGTTCCAATGACGGACCATCCCCCACTGGCCGAGCGTGAACGCCACGAAGACGCCGACGATGTAGAGCTGGATCAGTTCCGTGACGTTGGCATCGAAGATCACGACCAGCGCCGCGGCCGCGATCGAGAGCAGCACGATGCCGTTCGAGAAGGCGAGCCTGTCGCCCCGTGTCGCGAGCTGGCGTGGCAGGTACTTGTCGCGTGCGAGGACGGACGCGAGCATGGGAAAGCCGGTGAACGCCGTGTTGGCCGCGAGTACCAGGATGAGGCCGGTGACACCCATGATCACGTAGAACACCACGGGCGCGCCGGCGAACACCGGCTCGGCGAGCTGGGCGATCATCGTCTTCTGTCGGTAGCCCTCGGGCGCGCCGATCAGCTGCGTCGCCGGGTCCTCGGCGATCTTGACGCTCATCCGCCGGGCCAGCTCGATCAGGCCCAGCAGGAACGACACCAGGAGTACGCCGAGGATGGTCAACGTGGCGGCGGCGTTCCGGGCGCGCGGTTTGCGGAACGCCGGGACCCCGTTGTGGATCGCCTCGACACCCGTGAGTGCGGCGCAGCCCGACGCGAACGACTTGGCGACGATGAAGGCCAGCGCGAGCCCGGTGACCGAGAGCCCGTCCGGGGTGACGAGCGTGAACCCCGCAGATTCGGCGCGCAGGCCGTTGTCGAGAACATCGACCTGGAACAGTCCCCAGAGGACCAGCGCCGACATGGCCGCCATGAACGCATACACGGGCACCGCGAACATCGCTCCGGATTCCCGCACGCCCCGCAGGTTCGCCGCCGTGAGACCGAGGATCGCCAGAACGGCGAAGAGCACCTCGTTGTCGTGGACGAACGGGATCGCCGATCCGATGTTCTCGGCAGCCGCCGCGATCGACACCGCCACCGTGAGCACGTAGTCGACGAGCAGCGCGGCACCGACACCGAGCCCGGCGCCGGGGCCCAGGTTGACCGTCGCGACCTCGTAGTCACCGCCGCCCGACGGGTATGCGCGGACGTTCTGCCGGTAACAGGCGATGACGACGACCATGACGACGGCGACCGCCAGCCCCACCCACGGGGTGAACGCCAGAGCGGACATCCCGCCCATCGAGAGCACGAGGAAGATCTCCTGCGGCGCGTACGCCACCGACGACAGCGCGTCCGAGGCGAACACGGGCAGGGCGATCCGCTTGCGAAGCCTGGTCGCACCGATCGTGTCGCTGCGAAACGGGCGACCCACGAGCAGTCGCTTCGCTCCTACTGAGACCTTGGAGATCCTGGACACCGACATATCGTATGGCCCGCACGCCGTCACCGACAGCACCGCCGCGGCAAGTAGCGTGACCGGGTGGACGCACGTGCGGTGCGCCGTGAGGAGTGGGACCGCCATGAGGGTCGTCATCATGGGGTGCGGGCGCGTCGGTGCGGCGCTCGCCACCGAACTGGACATCGCCGACCACGAGGTGGTGGTCATCGATCGTGAACCGCGCTCGTTCACCCGCCTCCCGGACACGTTTTCCGGGAGGACGGTCACCGGAACCGGCTTCGACAGGACCGTCCTGGAGGAGGCCGGCATCCACGGGGCCGACGCGTTCGCCGCGGTCTCGTCCGGGGACAACTCCAACATCATCGCCGCCCGTGTCGCCCGGGAGACGTTCGGACTCGAGCGAGTGATCGCGCGCATCTACGACTCCGGTCGAGCCGAGGTCTACGAGCGACTCGGGATCCCCACCGTCGCCACCGTGTCCTGGGCTACGGCTCGACTCGTCCGGTACATCACCGCCGGCGCGAGCCCTGTCGTCTGGCGGGATCAGACGGACTCGGTGTCGATCGTGGCGGTGGACGCCCCGCCCTCCTGGGTCGGGCACCCCGTCGACTCCCTGGCACACCAGGTCGGGGGCCGCGCCGTATCCCTCGCCCGGTTCGGCGAAGGGCAGATCCCGGACGCCCGCACGCTTGTGCAGGCCGACGACGTACTGCACCTCGCCGTCCCCTCCGCGGCCGTGCCCGAACTGGACGAACTCCTGGGAAAAGGACCCGCCGACGAGGACGCGAGCGATGGATAGGCAGCCGATGAACGACACGCCGATCACCGACGACCAGGTGCCCGACTACGCCGACGGCACCGGTCTCCTGGACAACAATGCGGTGCGGCGCGTCACGTCGGCCAGCCTGCGCGTCGTGGTGGCCGGCGCGGGAGTCGTGGGCCGCTCCATCGCACGAGAACTCCTCATCAGCGGCCACCACGTGACCCTCGTCGACAGGAATGACTCCGTCTTCTCCGACGATCCCGTCGAGGGCGCAGACCAATTCACCGGCGATGCCTGCGAGCTCAGCGTGCTGTCGCGTCTCGGGGTCGAGGACGCCGATGTCATGGTGGCCGCCACCGGAGACGACAAGGCGAACCTCGTCGTGAGTCTGCTCGCCAAAACCGAGTTCGCGGTCTCCCGCGTGATCGCGAGGGTCAACAACCCCCGCAACGAGTGGCTCTTCGACGACCGCTGGGGCGTGGATGTCGCGGTCTCCACTCCGCGGCTCATCGTCTCGATGGTCGAAGAGGCCGTATCCGTCGGTGACGTGGTCCGGCTCCTGACGCTGCGGCGTGGCGGGGCGAACATCGTCAGCGTCACGCTGCCGGAGCAGACACCGCTGGCCGGGCGACCGGTCGGCCGGGTGAAGTTCCCCCGGGACGCAGCGCTGGTGGCGATCCTCCGCGGCGGTCGGGTGATCGTGCCGGAACCCGACGTCCCGTTCGAGCCGGGCGACGAACTCCTGGTGGTGGCGCCCGAAGAGGTGGAGGCCGACCTCAGCGACGTGGTGTCGCAGGGTTGACCGTCACCGCGATCTCACGGCCGTAATCCCAGCCAGGGGCGAGCGGGAGCTGGTCCCCGCTCCAGAAGCGACCGGGGTCGTACCAGCTGGTGTCCCCGGCGGGCAGCAGGATGCCCATCGCCTCGAGCGTGGCCCCGACGACCTCCGCGCAGTACGCGGCCTCGAGCCGGCGAGCCGGTGTCCTGACACCGGCCGCCTTCGCATCGCCCCGTGCTCTCACCGGACGGATTGCCGACAGGCGGGGAAGCTGCGGGAGACGCAGACACCCGCGACGGTCGGCGTCGGGGGTACCAGCGGTGTTGTCGTCGTCGTCACGATCTTCACCGGCGCCGCCACCTCGGGCACCGGGCGTGCCGTCCCCGCTCCCACTCCCGCGGGCCGCCCAGCGGCCACGCGCCCACCGCGCGGCCAGGCGCCCCGACGACGGAAATGACACGCCGTTGAGCTGCGCGATCGACTCGAGCAACCCGGCCTCCTGCTCCTCACCCACCTCCGGGGAGATCTGACGGAACCACGCCCGCTGCCCGTACGGCCCGGCCCACTGACGGACCGCGTCCTCGAGAACGTGGAGCTGCACCCCGCGCTGGTGACGCCCGGTCCAGACATCCGGCAGGGCGCGGCCCATCTCTGCGTGCCACATCAACGGCGGCAGGTCGTCGAGCACAACCGCGACACCCACATGGTTGACCGGCGCGTTGGTCAGGGTCTGGATGAGGCGATCGGCCGTCGAACGGCCGCGGAACACCCACAGGTCCCCGGTCCGGGTACGTTCGGCGGCGGCCGCGAGCGGCACGGTGTCGACGGTCATGATCCGATCCTGCCAGGCGCCCGGCGGTGCGCGCCTACAGTTGTCGCATGGCACTTCGAGGACGGCAGTGGTGGAAGCTGGTCGGCGCGGCCGGTGCGGCAGGGGTGGCCGCCACCGGGATCCTCGCGATCCGGTCCGAACGGCAACGCCGCGCCTATCAGCCGGACGAGATCCGCGAACGGCTCCACGAGCGGTACGCCCGCGTCCAATCGCGCCGGGAGAGCGGCGGACACTGACCACCGGGCGGCGGCCTATATCCTGGCGGGCACCATGTCGTCGTCCTCCGCGCCCTCCCCTGAGCTCCGCCGGGCCCGCCACGAGCTGCTCGTCCGGCTCGACGAGATCGGCATCCTCGACGCCCACCGGCTGCGCAACCGCATCCGCCGGGCCCGCGCCGACCAACTCGACGACCTATCCGGTCGCGTCGATGCCGCCGCCGAACGTCTCACCCGCCGTGCCGCCTCGATCCCCACCCCCGAGTACCCCTCGCAGCTGCCGGTCAGTGCCCGCAGAGACGAGATCGCCGGCGCCATCCGCGAGAACCAGGTGGTGGTGATCGCCGGCGAGACCGGATCCGGCAAGACAACCCAGATCCCCAAGATCTGCCTCGAACTCGGGCGCGGCGTGCGCGGGATGATCGGCCACACCCAGCCGCGCCGGCTCGCCGCACGCTCGGTTGCCGAGCGCATCGCTGACGAACTCGACGTCCAGATCGGCGGGCTCGTCGGCTCCGCGGTGCGATTCGACGACCGCACCAGCCCCGACACCGCGATCAAACTCATGACCGACGGCGTGCTCCTCGCCGAGATCCGACGCGACCGGCTGCTCCGAGCCTACGACACGATCATCATCGACGAGGCCCACGAACGCAGCCTCAACATCGACTTCCTGCTCGGGTACCTCAAGCAGATCCTGCCGAAGCGACCCGACCTCAAACTGATCATCACCTCCGCGACCATCGACCCCGAACGGTTCGCCCGCCACTTCTCGGACCCCTCGGGCCGTCCCGCGCCGATCATCGAGGTCTCCGGGCGGACCTACCCCGTGGAGATCCGATACCGGCCCCTGCAGGTCGAGCACGGCGACCGGGTGGTGGATCTGGATCCACTCGACGCCCTCGCCGACGCCGTCGCCGAGTTGTTGCGGGAGGACGACGGCGACGTCCTGGTGTTCCTGTCCGGCGAGCGCGAGATCCGCGACGCCGAGGAGGTGTTGCGAGGTCGAAAGTTCCGCAACACCGAGATCTTCCCGCTGTTCGCCCGACTCACCGCCGCCGAACAGCAGAAAGCGTTCCGCGCACACTCCACCCGGCGCGTCGTGCTCTCGACCAACATCGCCGAGACCTCTGTCACCGTGCCCGGCATCCGCTACGTCGTGGACACCGGCCTGGCGCGTATCTCCCGCTACTCGACCCGCACCAAGGTCCAGCGACTCCCGATTGAGCCCGTCTCCCAGGCCTCCGCGGCGCAGCGGGCCGGCCGGTGTGGCCGTGTGGCCGACGGCATCTGCATCCGCCTCTACTCCGAGGAGGACTTCGAGTCCCGCCCCGAGTTCACCGATCCGGAGATCCTGCGCACCAACCTCGCGTCGGTGATCCTGTCGATGGCCGACCTCGACCTGGGGCCGGTAGATGACTTTCCGTTCGTCGAACCGCCGGAGCGGAAATCGGTCCGGGATGGAATGACGCTGCTGACGGAACTGGGGGCGTTGGAGGTCGACGACGACGAGCGACCCCGGCTGACCGCGGTCGGTCGTGACATGGCGCTCCTCCCACTCGATCCCAGGCTTGCCCGAATGGTCGTGGAGGGCCACCACAACGGCTCACTCGGCGACATTCTCGTCGTGGTCTCTGCTCTGACCGTGCAGGATGTGCGCGAGCGGCCCGCTGAGGAGCGGGACAAAGCCGATCAGTTCCACCGTCGGTTTACCGACAAGAGTTCCGATTTCCTCGGATACCTCAACCTGTGGCGCTACATCACCGAGCAGCGCCGGGAGCTGTCCGGGAGTGCCTTCCGGAAGATGTGCAAGGCCGAGTACCTGCATTGGTTACGGATCCGTGAGTGGCAGGACCTCAACGCGCAACTGCGCAGCATGTGCCGGGAACGCGGGTGGCACCCGCCGTCCGGGCACGCCGCCGAGGACGATCTTCACAAGGCGATACTGTCCGGCTTGCTCACCAACGTCGGGATGCGGGACGAGGACGGTCGTGAGTTCCGTGGCACCCGCGGGATCCGCTTCCAGGTGTTCCCCGGATCCGATCTGGCCAAGAAGCCGCCGCGCTGGGTGATGGCGTCCGAGTTGGTCGAGACCTCAAGGTTATGGGCCCGGGACGTGGCGCGGATCGATCCGGCGTGGATCGAGCAACTGGGTAAGCACCTGGTTCGGAACCAGTACTCGGAGCCTCACTGGTCCGATGCCCAGGGTGCCGCGATGGCCTACGAGAAGGTGCTCCTGCTCGGTCTGACAGTCGTGGAAGCGCGGCGCATTCTGCTCTCCCGGGTAGATGCACCTCTGGCCCGGGAGATGTTGGTCCGCCACGGCATCGTCGAGGGTCGATGGGCCACCCGGGTACCGGTCATCGTGGACAACGCCCGGGCCGTCGACGAGGCCCGCGAGCTGGAGACCCGCAGCCGCCGTCGCGATCTGGTGATTGATGACGACGCGCTGGTGGACTTCTATCTCCAGCGTCTGCCTGCAGATATCACGTCGGGTCGGCATCTTGAGTCGTGGTGGAAGAAGAAGGGACATCGCGACCCTGACGCGCTCAGGCTCACGCCAGAGGACATCCGTACGTCGGAGAAGGCGCCGGATGCCTCTGCGTTTCCGCCGTACTGGCAGCAGGGCGACCGTCGATTCGAGTTGCGCTATGAGTTTGAGCCCGGAGGGGCAGCGGACGGCATCACCGTTCGTATCCCGCTGCCGCAGCTCACCTCGGTGACGGCCGCCGGTTTCGAGTGGCTCGTGCCGGGTATGCGCGAGGAGCTCTATACGGAGATGCTGCGGACGTTGCCCAAGTATCTGCGTCGGCTCTGTTCACCTCCCGCGGAGTTCGCGGGGCTACTGGTCGAGGACGTCAAGCCCCGCTCGGCGCCCCTGCCGGTCGCACTTGCGAAGGGACTGTCCGCACGGATCGGCACAACAGTCGATCCCCGGGAGTTCAGGCCCGATCAGCTACCGGATCATCTCCGGGTGCGTTTCGAGGTCCTCGACGGTGACGAGGTGGTTGAGTCCGGGACGGACCTCAAGACCCTCCGCACCCGACTTGCGGAGACGGTGCGTAGCACCCTCAACCGCCAACTGATCCCTGACGACGGCCCGCACTCCGCGTGGACTACCGACACCATCGGGGACCTTCCCGAATCGGTGACCGGGACGATCGATGGTGTCGAGGTGACCGTGTTCCCCGGCATCAGGGTGGCCAAGGATGGGCTTCACCGTGTGGCGTGTGCGACGGAGGAGGAACGGCGAACGCTGCAGGCCAAGTCGGTGCTGTCGTTGCTGACCGTTGATCTGGTGTCGTCCTCGTCGATCATTCGGGGGCGGCCCGTGGAGCAACGCCTCGCACTCACCCAGTACCCGTATGGCGGGATCGATGCGCTCGTTTCGGATGCCTCGTTGGCCGTGTCCGCACGATTGATCGCCAGCCGCAAGGGCGCGCCGGTGTTGACGGTCCAGGATTTTGACGCCTTACGGTCTCGTGCCGCGTCGGAGGTGCCGGGAGCGGTCGCCGTCGCGATTTCCACTGTCGTGATGGCTCTCGTGCAGGCTCAGCAGGTTAATGCCCGATTGGCGGAGACTCCCACGGCGATTGCCGAGGCGGTGCGCCCCACACTGGAGTACCTGGTGGGCAAGGGATTCCTGGCCCGCCATCCGGCGGCGATTCTTCCGCACCTGGAACGCCATGTTCGGGCTGTCGGGATGCGTCTGGATATGGCGGAGAAAACTCCGGGTCGTCATGCAGAACTGTCTAAGCGTCTGGCGGTGTCGGAAGCTGCGGTCGAGAAGGCGTGCACCACGCTTCGGGGACGTCCGGGTGGGGCCAGGGCGATACGTGACCTGCGCTGGATACTGGCGGAGTACCGCGTCGGGCTGTTCGCCCAAGCTCTGGGCACCGCTCAACCGGTTTCTCCTGAACGGATAGACAAGGCGATCAAGACCGCGTTGGCGACCCGTCGTACCGGGTAGCCGAAATGCTGTTAGCGGGTCTCGCGTCGCTCGCGCAGTGAAATGATCTCGCGCTCGAAATCATCGGCCGAGCTGAACTGTTTGTATACCGACGCGAATCGCAGGTAGGCCACCTCGTCCAGGTCTTGGAGCGGACCGAGAATCGCGAGTCCGATCTCGTGCGCGGGGACCTCGGAGGCACCCCGCGACCTGACCGCGTCCTCTACCTGCTGTGCGAGCCTTCGAAGCGATGCTTCATCGACAGAGCGCCCTTGGCACGCTCGCCTCACACCGCGAACGACCTTGTCGCGGCTGAAGTACTCCGTCACGCCGTTGCGTTTGAGGACAGTAAGCAGCGGGGTCTCGAGCGTGGTGAAACGGTGGCCGCACTCCGGGCACTCGCGCCGACGCCTGATCGCCTGTCCCTCGTCGACCGACCGCGAATCGATCACACGTGAGTCTTCGTTATGGCATGTCGGGCAGTACATTCCCGTTCCGCCCTTCATCGACCGGATCCTTCACCCCGCGATGATGTGCTCACCGGGGCGGGGCCGGCCACCTGCCGACCCGGCTCCAGTCTAGGAGTAGCCCACCATGCTCATGCATAGGCGGGGCCGCCCAGGAATGCCAGGGCGAGCAGCATCGCCAGACCGAACAGGACTCCGCAGATCACCAGGGCCCACGTCGGCACATCGTCCACGACCCGCCCGGCAGATGGGGCTTCGACCCGGCACGACCGGACGTCGCCTGCGGATCGGACGAGAACTCGCCGACCGGGTGCAACCGGAGCCTGTGCCGGTACGAGAGAGCGAGACATGGCACGACCGCCATCTGCAATGCGCTCAGAGCCGACGCGACGAACCGCCACGGGTCGAACACTACCCTTCGCCACGCCACCATCATGTCGACGTTCCGTAGTCCGACCCCGGCTCGGTCGGGCACCCGACACCCTGGCAGTCGCCTTCTGATGACGGACCGGTCCTCTGGGGTCCCGATGAACGGCGGAACTCCGCCTGACCTGGTGATCAGCCGGGCACACTTCGATCACACCAGGCACCGATCCGACGTACGACTGCATTTCCTGAACGGCCATGACAACTCCTCGCTCGACAGGCTGTACGAGATTGGCTCGCACAACTGTATGCATTGCCCAAAACGATTGTTCGAACTCGAACACTGCCTAGAGTTGTATCACGCGACTCCGACAGAGTCACGATTCTCGTCCGAAAAACATCGAACAGGTGTGTGGCGCATTCCTGCGAACCCGTCTAGGGTGTAGACAGAAACTGACGTCGAACATCCATTCGCTGAAGGGACACTGCGATGCCGAAGCCGGACTTCGAAGCGCTCACCGCACGCCAGAAGAGCGTGCTGCTGCACATCCACGACACTGTTAAAGATCGTGGCTACCCACCGAGCATCCGCGAGATCGGTGACGCGGTAGGACTGCAGTCAACCTCCTCGGTTGCTCACCAGCTCCGCACGCTCGAGAAAAAGGGGTTCCTCACTCGTGACCCGCATAAGCCACGCGCAGTAGATGTCCACGGGGTACCCGGTCAGAAGTCCCGTGGCCGGCGCGCTGCCGCCCCGGCCTCAGACCGGCCGGCAGGAGCGGTCGAGACGGTTTACGTTCCCATCCTCGGCCGGATAGCCGCAGGGGGCCCGATCCTCGCGGAACAGGCGGTGGACGAAGTGTTCCCGCTGCCCGCAGATCTGGTGGGCTCCGGCGAGCTCTTCATGCTCAAGGTGGTCGGTGAGTCGATGATCGACGCGGCGATCTGCGACGGTGATTATGTAGTGGTCAGGCAGCAGAATGTCGCGGACAACGGTGAGATCGTCGCCGCCATGATTGACGGCGAAGCAACCGTGAAGACCTTCCGCAAGGACGAGACGGGAGTGTGGCTCCTCCCGCACAACCCCGCCTTCAGTCCGATCCCCGGTGAGCACGCAACGGTACTCGGCAAGGTTGTCACCGTATTCCGGAAAATGTGATCGCCTGACAACGTTCTGCTACACGGCGCCGTCTGACTCCAGATATCGGGTCAGGCGGCGCCGTCGTGTGTTCCGTCGTCGATAAACTCCGACATTTCGCCGGCAACGGATTGGGGCAGACGAACAACGATCCTCGTGCCCACCGGAGTATGCGACTCCGCCATGACCGCACCCTCGGCGTGCACACGGGAGATCACATCACCCCTCGAGTAGGGCACCATCAACGTCACTTCCGTATCGCCGGAAGCGATGATGTCCATGATCGCCTGCAAGAGCCCGTCCATGCCCTCGCCTGTCGCAGCAGAGACGAACACCGCATCCGGGACGGCATGATGCAGCTCGGCGAGCACCACGGGATCCGCCGTATCAATCTTGTTGATCACCACGAGTTCCCGGGGTCGTTCAGCGTTCTGCTCCTCCACGACATCGTGGATCACCCTTCGGACCGCCTCAATCTGACGCAGGGGGAACGCGTCCGACCCGTCGACAACGTGAAGCAGCAGTTCGGAGTCCACAACTTCTTCCAGCGTCGATCTAAAGGCCTCGACCAGCTGAGTGGGTAGATGGCGGACGAATCCGACGGTGTCTGTGAACACCACGGTTCGACCATCGGGGAGGTCTGCCCGTCTAGTCGTGGGGTCCAGTGTGGCGAACAACGCGTTCTGCACGAGCACTCCGGCACCCGTGATGCGGTTCAACAGACTCGATTTCCCGGCATTGGTGTACCCGGCGATCGCGATGGAGGGAACCGGGGTCGCACGCCGGCGATGACGCTTCGTGTCGCGAGACTGCTTCATGCCCTTGATCTCACGCCGCAGCTTGGCCATGCGCTCACGGATACGCCGGCGATCAGTTTCGATCTTGGTCTCACCGGGACCACGGAGACCAACTCCCCCGTTGCTGCCGGCTCGTCCACCAGCCTGACGGGACAGGGACTCACCCCATCCACGGAGCCGCGGGAGCATGTACTCCATCTGCGCCAGCGTGACCTGCGCCTTACCCTCACGGCTCGTGGCGTGCTGGGCAAAGATGTCCAGGATCAGTGCGGTGCGGTCGATCACCTTGACGTTGACGGCCTTTTCCAGGGCGATCAACTGTCCCGGCGTGAGTTCGCCATCGCAGATCACCGTGTCAGCACCGGTCGCGGCGATGACGTCCTTAAGCACGCTCACCTTGCCCGAGCCGATATAGGTCGACGCATCGGGCTTGTCGCGACGTTGGATCAGTGCATCACACACTTCAGACCCAGCAGTCTCCGCGAGTTGGGCCAGTTCTGTCATCGCTGCATCAGCTTGGGCAGAGGTCCCCTCGGTCCACACCCCCACCAGGACGACACGTTCGAGACGAAGCTGGCGGTACTCGGCGTCGTTGACGTCCTGGAGTTCCGTCGATAGTCCCGCGACTCGTCGCAGCGAGGATCGTTCCTCGAGCTGGAGCTCGCCGATGGAGGGGTCGAGGTCAGTGCGTTGTCGGCCGGGGGCCCATGATTCGTTAGTCATTCCCAGTCATTATCGCACATCACAGCCATAACCGCCTTCCGCGAACCAGAGACAGTGAGCCCCAGTAACGGTGTCACGAGGCCCGAAAGACTCCCTCCGCGACAAGAACCGACGGGCCCGTCAGCGCCGACCCGCCCTCGCTGAGATCCACCACGACTTCGCCTCCGGGAACCTGCACGACCACCTGTCCGGTCTCGCTTCCCGCATCTGCGAGCGCAGCCACCGCAGTAGCCACGATTCCGGTCCCACACGACATCGTCTCGCCGGCACCGCGTTCGTGCACGCGCATCGAGATCCTGCCGTCCCGCACCGGAGTCGCAATCTCCACGTTGACCCCTTCCGGGAAGAACTCGGTGTCAAAGACGGGTTGCTGGTCCACGGGTAACGCGCGCAGGGATTCCTCGTCCAGCTCGGGCACCACACACGCCAGATGGGGATTGCCCATGTCGATGCCGATACCTGCAAGAGTCCTGCTCCCGACGCGGGCATATGACACTCCCAGCAGTCGGGGTTCGCCCATGTCGACTCGGACGAGTGCTCGGTCACCGTCCTGCTCGAGTACCCGGGCCGGTCTCAGGCCCGAGCGTGTTCCCACCCGCACCTCTCCGGATGTAGCGCGCCCGGTCGACACCAGCACATGGGCAAAGACGCGAACCCCGTTACCGCACATCTCGGCGGTCGATCCGTCCGCGTTGCGGTAGTCCATGAACCAGTCAGACTCACCGACACCATTGGGCAGGGTGTCCAGGACTCCCTTGTCGAGAAGCGCACCGGCGGTCGCGATGCGAAGGACTCCGTCGGCCCCGATCCCGGCCCGTCGGTCGCACAGTGCGCGCACGAGGCCCTCGTCAAGTGCCACCTCCGCCCCGTCGTCGGGCAGGATCACGAAATCGTTGAGGGTGCCGTGTCCCTTGAGGAACTCGAGTCCTGAATGCGCCGCCGAAGGTTTCAGAGCCATGCTCCGGATTCTACGGCGTTCAGGGCGCCTTTCCGCACTGCGGAAACACGGGATGGCACTGTCCGAGGCGCCCACTAGAGTCTTAGGCGAGAACGATCCCCTAGCAGGAGGAGAGCATCCATGTCCGATCGCATCACCGTCGGCGGAATCCGAGTGGACAAGGTCCTGTACGACTTCGTCAACTCGCAGGCGATCCCGGGTACCGGGGTCGACCCCGACGCTTTCTGGGCGGGCGCAGCCGAAATTTTCACCGACCTGGCACCGCGTAACCGTGAGCTGCTGGGGGTGCGTGACGAGCTGCAGTCGAAGATCGACACCTGGCACCAGCAGAACCCGGCTCCGATCGATCCCGCAGCGTACAAGGCGTTCCTGCAGGAGATCGGATACCTGGTCCCCGAGCCCCAGGGAGTGACCGCGTCCACCGAGAACGTGGACGAGGAGATCACATCGATCGCCGGCCCGCAGCTGGTCGTTCCGATCCTCAATGCCCGCTTCGCCCTCAACGCCGCCAATGCACGCTGGGGTTCGCTGTACGACGCGCTCTACGGCACCGACGCGATCAGCGAGGCCGACGGCGCCGAGAAGGGCTCCTCCTACAACAAGGTGCGGGGCGACAAGGTGATCGCCTGGGCTCGCGAGTTCCTCGACGAAGCAGCACCGCTCGCCTCCGGTAGCCACGTGGGTTCCACCGGGTACTCGATCGTCGACGGCGCGCTCCAGGTCACCGTTGCCGACGGTTCGGTCACCGGTCTCGCCGATCCGGCACAGTTAGTCGGTCTGCTCGGCGACGCCGCCGCACCGACGAACGTCCTGCTGCGCCACAACGGCCTTCACATCGACATCCAGATCGATGCGGACTCGCCCATCGGTTCCACCGACTCGGCGGGCGTCAAGGACGTCGTGCTGGAGTCCGCAGTCACCACGATCATGGACTTCGAGGACTCAGTCGCCGCCGTGGACGCCGACGACAAGGTCCTCGGTTACACCAACTGGCTCGGCCTCAACCGCGGTGACCTCACCGAGGAACTGGTCAAGGATGGCAAGACCATCACCCGGAAGCTGAACGACGATCGGGTCTTCACCGCTCCGGACGGCTCCGGCGAGGTCCGCCTCCATGGCCGTTCACTGCTGTTCGTTCGCAACGTCGGACACCTGATGACCAACCCCGCCGTGCTCGACGCCGAGGGCAATGAGCTGCCCGAGGGCATCCTCGATGCCCTCATCACGTCGCTGTGCGCGATCCCGGGCATGGCCGAGGACAACGACCACCGCAACAGCCGGACCGGGTCGATCTACATCGTGAAGCCCAAGCAGCACGGGCCGGACGAAGTCGCCTTCACCACCGAGTTGTTCGGTCGCGTCGAGAAGCTCCTCGGACTGCCGACCAACACCCTCAAGGTCGGCATCATGGATGAGGAACGCCGCACGACGGTGAACCTCGCGGCCTGCATCGCGGAGGCCCGCGAGCGCGTCGTGTTCATCAACACCGGATTCCTCGACCGCACGGGCGACGAGATCCACACCTCGATGGAAGCCGGACCGATGGTGCGCAAGGCCGACATGCGGTCCGCCGCGTGGATGCCCGCGTACGAGGACTGGAACGTGGACACCGGCCTCGCGCTGGGACTGCGTGGTCGTGCACAGATCGGTAAGGGCATGTGGGCCAAGACCGAACTCATGGCCGCCATGCTCGAGGAGAAGATCGGCCAGCCGCGTGCCGGTGCCAACACCGCGTGGGTGCCGTCCCCCACCGGCGCCACCCTGCATGCGACCCACTACCACCAGGTCGATGTAGCCGCCAAGCAGGAAGAGCTGCTCGCCGGCGGTCGGCGGGCCACCGTCGATCAGATCCTCACGATCCCGCTCGCGACCCCGGACACGGTCGCCGGATGGACCGACGAGGAGAAGAAGGAGGAGGTCGACAACTCCTGCCAGACCATCCTCGGTTACGTCGTCCGGTGGGTCGAGCACGGTGTCGGTTGTTCCAAGGTTCCCGACATCCACGACGTGGACCTGATGGAGGACCGTGCCACCCTGCGCATCTCCTCGCAGATGCTCGCCAACTGGATCCGCCACGGTGTCGTGACCGAGGAGATCGTCGTCGATTCGCTGACCCGCATGGCGGCGATCGTCGACGAGCAGAACTCCGGAGACGCCGCCTACCGAAACATGGCCCCGAACGTCGAGGAGTCCACGGCTTGGCAGGCCGCCCGCGAGCTCATCGTCGAAGGCACCACGCAGCCCTCGGGTTACACCGAGCCGATCCTGCACCGCCGCCGGCGTGAGTTCAAGGCCGCCAACGGCCTCTGATCGCCGCCCGGCCGAGCCGAGAGAGCCCGCTCCCACCGCCCACGGTGGGGGCGGGCTCTCGCCATTTTCGCTCGACGCCGACCAGGACTACCGACACAAGAACAGGCCAGGCAGCCGATCACCGAAGCAGATCAGGGCTGGAGACCGGCCACCGCCGACCGGAGAATGCCGACCGCGGCGTCCCTGCGGTCCTTGGTGAACCGGGCCTCCGGACCCGAGGCGGAGATGGCGAACGACGCCGCGCCCTCGCCCACCGCGATGGCCACACAGCGCACGCCTTCCTCCTGTTCGGACTCATCGGTGGCGAACCCGAAACTGCGGACCCGATCGAGCTCGGCGATCAGCGCGTCCGGCTCGACAATTGTTGAGGACGTGTATCGACGCATTCCCGAACGTCTGAGCATGGTGCGGACCTCGTCGACGTCGTCGCCGGCTACAAGCGCCTTTCCCACGGCGGTGCAGTGGACCTCCACCCGACGCCCCACCTCGGTGAACATCCGCATTGAGTGGGGGGACGGCACCTGGGCGAGATACACCACGCCGTCACCCTCGCGGACGGCCATGTTGGCGGTCTCACCGGTGCCGTCGACCACGGCCCGCAGGACGGGCTCGGCCCACTCCCAGGTGGCGCGGCGGGCCGCCTCCCCGACGCGCTGCAGGCGGGGTCCCAAAAGGTAGTCCCGCCGGGCGTCGCGGCGTAGATGACCGCTCTCGGCGAGCGTCCCGCACAGGCGGTGAACGGTCGCGGCAGCCAGGCCGGTATCGGCGACCAGGTCACCAAGAGATGCACGTCCACCGCGCAGCGCGAGGGCGTCCAGGAGCGCGAAGGTCCGGTCGACGGACTGGACCCGGCTGCGGCCGGACCGTGACTCACTCATCATCGGCCTCCTTCAGGATCTGCAGTGCGTCGCGCAGGGGGTCGGTGCGGCCTGACCTGTCGCCGTGGGTGTCGGTGTCGATCCACCGGATGCGGTGGTCGCGACCGAACCAGGATCGTTGCCGCCGAACGTAGCGACGGGTACCGATGAACGTCCGTTCGCGGGCGCGGGCCAGCCCGTCGTCATCGATGTCCAGGTCCTCGTCCATCTCGTCCAGGACCTGGGCGTACCCGATCGCGCGCCGGGCGGTCACACCGTCGAGCAGGCCCCTCCCCACCAGCTGGCGCACCTCGTCGACGAGCCCACCTGCGAACATCGCGTCGGTGCGCCTGGACAGCCGACCGTCCAGCTCGGGCAGCTCGCAGCGGACGCCGAGGATCCGGGTACCCCACCGCGGTTCGCCGATGGTGGGCCGCGAGGCGGAGAACGGCCGTCCGGTTAGCTCCACCACCTCGAGGGCCCGCACCGTTCGTCGCGGGTCGGTCGGCAGGATCGTCCGCGCGGCCTCGGGATCGACCGCGGCGAGCTCTGCGTGCAACGCCTCGACCCCGATCTCGTCCAGCCGCCGCTCGTACCGGGCCCGCACCTGCGGATCGGTGTCCGGGATGGACCAGCCGTCGATTAGCGCCTGGAGGTACATCATCGAACCGCCGCACAGGATCGGCACGTTCCCGCGGGCGCGGATCTCGGCGATCTCCCGCTCGGCCTCGTCACGGAAGTCGGCGACGCTGGCCGTTTCGGTCACCTCCAGCACGTCGAGCCGATGGTGCGGGATCCCACGCCTGTCCGCCGGGGAAAGCTTGGCGGTGCCGATGTCCATGCCGCGGTATTGCTGCATGGCATCGCAGTTGATCACCTCACCGCCGAGAGTCTCGGCCAGCCCGAGTGCGAGCTCCGATTTACCGGTACCGGTGGCGCCCACCACCGCGATGGGTCTGGTGTCGGTCATGCCGGGCCCCCGTGCGAGTACCTGTGCGAGGCGCCGTCCCCGGAGCCTGCCGGACCGCCGAGCGGAACCGATTCCCACCGCGCACCGTGGTAGCCGACGCCGAACGGCGACCACGACACGGCCTCCTGCGCAGCCCGGCCCCGGACGAGTCCGCCGAGGGTCAGCCACGCCGCGCGGCTCCACCACCCCACCGCGTCGGCGGTGTCCGGCCCGGGGTCGG
>NZ_JAALDM010000060.1 GCF_014144865.1 Dietzia aerolata
GCCGCCGGCGGGGTCGGGTTCACCGCACGCGAACTGCTCGGCGCCTCCCTCGATCCCGGCTTCGAGGTGCTCGGCACCCTCACCGGGCTCGAAGACGTGGTCTCGGCCGCGGACCTCGTGGTCACCGGCGAGGGGCGACTCGACGACCAGACCATGCACGGCAAGACGCCGCTCGGTGTGGCAGCGCTCTGCCGGTCGCACGCCGTTCCCGTGGTGGCGGTCTGCGGCCGACTGGACCTGGAGGCCGATCGCGTGGCCGAGGCCGGATTCGCCGCCGCGGCAGCGCTCACCGAGAAGGAGCCGGACCTGGCCAAGTCGATCGCGAATGCCGGGCCGCTGCTCGAAGAGGTGGCCGCCGACGTGGTCTCGCGGATCCTGCCGGCGCGGGCCTGACTGCTCATCCCGGGCGCGCCGGATTCCGTGAGCCTCCGGACAGAGTCCGCGCCGTGCGACATGATGGGGCCCACTGCTCCCGGCCCGCCCTCAGGAGGAATCCCCCGTGCGTAAATGGCTCCTCGGCGCCCCGATCGCCGCGCTGGCCGCCGTCGCCGTCTCGGACATGCGACAGACCAGGTACCCGATCCTTCGGACCTTCCCCGTGCTCGGTCACGCCCGCATGGCCCTGACCTCGATCGGCCCGGAACTGCGGCAGTACATCGTGGCGGGCAACGACGAGGAGCGCCCGTTCACCCGCAACCAGCGCGACTGGGTGTACGAGTCGGCGGAGAAGCGCGCCACGACGTTCGGCTTCGGCACGGACAACGACATGGAGTTCCTCGAGGGCTACCCGCTGGTCAAGCAGCGGACCTTCAGTGATGTCTCCCTGTCGGCCCATATCCATTCAGGGCAGTTCCTCCCCACCCCGCCGGCGAAGGTGCTCGGAGCCGCACGGGGCCGGGCCCGCGCGTTCCGCCCCGAGTCGATGGTCACCATCTCCGGGATGAGCTACGGCGCACTGTCCGGCCCCGCCGTGGAGGCGCTCAACCGCGGCGCGGCACTGTCCGGCGCCCTGCACAACACCGGCGAGGGCGGCCTGAGCCCCTACCACCAGAACGGCGCCGACCTCATCTATCAGATCGGCACCGCCTACTTCGGCTGTCGCGACGAGAACGGGCGGTTCGACCTCGAGAAACTGATTGCCATCACCGAGAAGAACCCCATCCGGGCGATCGAGATCAAACTCAGCCAGGGCGCCAAGCCCGGACTCGGCGGACTCCTCCCGGCCTCCAAGATCACCGAAGAGGTCTCGCAGCTCCGCGGAATCCCCATGGGCCAGGACTGCGCCAGCCCGTCCCGCCACACGGCGTTCCACGACGTCGACACCCTCCTCGACTTCGTCGAACTCATCGCCGACCACACGGGGGTTCCCGTCGGCATCAAGTCAGCAGTCGGCGAGACGAAGTTCTGGGAGGAACTGGCAGACGCGATGATCCCGCGCGAGCGCGGCGTGGACTTCATCACGATCGACGGCGGTGAGGGCGGCACCGGCGCCGCGCCGCTCGTCTTCACCGATGCCGTGTCCCTGCCCTTCCGACTCGGATTCCCCCGCGTGTACTCGGTCTTCGCCGAAGCCGGCCTCACCGACGACATCGTGTTCATGGGCTCCGGCAAACTCGGCATCCCCGAGAACGCGATGGTCGCGTTCGCGATGGGTGTCGACATGATCAACGTCGCCCGTGAAGGCATGCTCTCCGTGGGCTGCATCCAGGCCCAGCAATGTCACACCGGCGGCTGCCCGACCGGCGTGGCCACGCAGAATCCCTGGCTCACCAGGGGCGTTGACCCCACCACGATGGCCGAACGGTGTGCCAACTACATTCGGTCCCTGCGCCGCGAGTTGATCAAGATCGCCGGGGCGGTCGGCGTTCCGCATCCGTCGTTGATCCGCCCGGATGACGTCGAGCTGGCCCGCGGCACCCGGGACTCCACCTCACTGGCCGAGATCTACGGCTACCAGGACGGATGGGGACTGCCCAGCGAGGCAGACCAGAAGGCCATCACCGAGATCATGGTGGCCAACGGTGTGGCCGAGTACTCCGACGCGGCCCGCCCGCCCGGAGTCTGAGGCACCCGGCGGGCGGCGTCAGTCCTCGCCGAGGCCCGCGCGCAGGAGCCCGAGCTCACGATTGAGGTTGGCGTGCGCCTGCTTCTCCCACGCGTCGCGTCCGGCCCTGGTCAGGTACACCGACCTGCGCTCGATGAGCCCCTCCAGCGCGGCGATCCGTCCGGCGACGAACCGCTCGCCCGGCACATGCGCGAACTCGTGGCGGACATCGTGTGTGTAGGCGTCATAGGTCTCCGGATCAGACCCGAGAACCGCCAGGTCCGCGTCGGACAGAACCGAACCGTTGAGGTCGCCGGCCTCGACCCGGTGACCGCCCATCAGACGGACGAGCCGCGCGACCTCCTCGACGGGCGCAGCCGGATCGAGCCGCTGCTCGGTCCACACCGCGGACTTCTCGTTGTTCTCCGACTCCGTGGGATCGAATACGGCGGTGTGGAACCAGGCGGCCAATCGCACCTCCGTCCCGTCGAATGACTCGCCATCCGCCTCCAGGGCGTCGATGGCCTGCAGGACGGCGCGCAGGTGCGTCTCGTTGTGGTAGCGGCGCTGCGGATCGTTCCAGCGTTCCAGCAGTTCAGCGCGCAATTCGGGGGTGAGGTACTCGACAACGACGTCGAGCGGGTCGGCTGCATTCACTCGGTCGGTATCCATGAATGAACTCTACCGCCGGGCATCGCCCCACCCGGCTGGTTCGGCAAACCGGGCGACCCGGGATGGTGACGTGAGCCGCCAACTATGTCGTATCGCCGACATATGCTGCATTGCAACGCTTCCGAGCGACCGCTGGGACCGTATCTGGAGAAAGGATCACCATGTCCGCTCGTCGCCTCGTCGTCGTCGTCTCATTTCTTGCCGCGGGGACCCTCGCACTGGGCGCCTGCGGCTCCACCTCCGGCGCGGGGGACGGCTCCTCCTCCCCCTCCGGGCCGGCCGCCACGACGACGGTCACCGAGAGCGCCGGCGCCTCGAGCGAGGTGCCGGTCTGCAGCGACGACCCGCGCGCCGATGGCGCGATGGAGGTCGTCATCAACAAAGGTGAGGCGGACTGCGCGGAGGTCACCGAGATGCTCGACGAGTACACCGAGCTCGCCCGGAGCGGGCAGTTCGGGAACGCGGGGATCGTGCCGGATGTCCGCGGCTTCTCGTGTGCCTCACCCACCGCGCGGAGCGCGAATATCGCGGGGCTCGGCACCCTGTGCACGCGCGGGGACGTCGAGATCATCGTCCGGCCGACCTCCCCGGAGATCCCCGGCATCCAGCAGGAGGTCAACCGGTTCATCCCCGAGGGCTCGATCACCAACGGCCGGTCCTTCTTCGCCCTTCCGTCCGGGCAGGCGAGCTGCGCCATCTATCCGGATCACACCCCGCCGAATGCCGAGTGCTACGGGCCGATGCCGGGCGGCCTGCCGCAGGTGCCGGACCTGATCGGCAATCCCGGCGACCCGACGTCAGTCCAGGTGGACGAGACGGGGACCGGGCAGCTGACCCTCAGCGAGGCGAGTCCGTACCCGCTGGACGGGGTCCCGTTCACCACGCTCGAGGTCGGACAGACCCTGGCGTCGGCCGGCTTCGCGTGCACCGTCACCGCCCCGGACGCGGTGACGTGCACCAACTCGGACGGTGGCGGCTTCAGCTACTCACCGGACGAGGTGACGATCAACTGACGCCGAGACACCCCGCCCGCCCGGCGTGGTGAGCCGGGCGGGCGGGGTGCTGTATTTCGGGGTCGGTTAGTGACCGTCAGACGTCGAGGTCCATGCCGAGCTTCGGCGGGAAGGACTCGAGCATTTCCAACTCCTGCTCGTCGAACGTCCGCGCGCGCGAGAGGAACCGCTTACCCGTCGGGTTCTCGAGGCTGAAGCCCGAGCCCCGGCCCGGGACCGCGTCCAGCACGAGCTGCGTGTGTTTCCAGGCGCCGAACTGTGGGCCCGAGATCCAGACCCGGATCGGCTCCGACGAGCCCAGGTCCAGCTCTCCGACCAGCACGTCCCGCTGGCCGACCTTGAACTCCCCGTCGGGGTAGCACATCGGCGCCGACCCATCGCAGCACCCACCGGACTGGTGGAACATCACCGGACCGTGGCGGTCCACCAACTCGCGGATCAGTTCCGCACCGGGCTCGGTCACCACGACCCGGGCCGGCAGTTCCGGCGGCGCGCCCTCGGGCGGAAGGGCCCGTGCCGCGATGGGCACGCTCCCACCCGTGGGCAGACCGCAGACGTCATCCATGTCGTTCACATCCGTTCGCTCACGCCCGGATCAGAAGAATCCCTGTGGCTTGCCCGAGTAGCTGACCAGCAGGTTCTTGGTCTGCTGGTAGTGGTCGAGCATCATCAGGTGGTTCTCGCGGCCGATACCGGACTGCTTGTAGCCGCCGAACGCGGCGTGGGCCGGGTACTGGTGGTACGTGTTGGTCCAGACGCGGCCGGCCTGGATTGTGCGGCCGGCACGGTAGGCGGTGTTGCCGTTGCGCGACCACACGCCGGCGCCCAGGCCGTAGAGGGTGTCGTTGGCGATCGTCATGGCGTCGTCGAAGTCACTGAAGCTGGTCAGCGCCAGGACGGGCCCGAAGATCTCCTCCTGGAACAGGCGCATTGAGTTGTTGCCCTTGAACACGGTCGGCTGGACATAGAAGCCGTCGGCGAGATCTCCATCGAGCTCCGCGCGGGCGCCACCGGTGAGGACCTCGGCCCCCTCCTGCTTGCCGATGTCCATGTAGGACAGGATCTTCTCGAGCTGGTCGTTCGAGGCCTGCGCACCGATCATGGTGTCGGTGTCCAGCGGGTTGCCCTGCTTGATCTGCTTGGTCCGGGCGATCGCGAGGTCGGTGAAGTCGTCGAAGATCGACTCCTGCACCAGCGCGCGGGACGGGCAGGTGCAGACCTCGCCCGAGTTGAGGCCGAACATCGCGAACCCCTCGAGCGCGGACTGACGGTAGTCGTCGTCGGCGTCCATCACGTCGGCGAAGAAGATGTTGGGGCTCTTGCCACCGAGCTCCAGGGTGACCGGGATGAGGTTCTCCGAGGCGTACTGCATGATCAGACGGCCCGTGGTGGTCTCACCCGTGAACGCGATCTTGCGAATGCGCGGGTTGGAGGCAAGCGGCTTGCCGGCCTCGGTGCCGAATCCGTTGACGATGTTGAGCACGCCCGCCGGCAGCAGGTCACCGATGAGCGAGGCGAGGAACAGGATCGACGCCGGGGTCTGCTCGGCCGGCTTGAGGACCACGCAGTTGCCGGCGGCGAGCGCCGGGGCGAGCTTCCACACGGCCATGAGGATCGGGAAGTTCCAGGGGATGATCTGGCCGACGACGCCGAGCGGCTCCTGGAAGTGGTAGGCCACCGTGTCGTGGTTGATCTCGGAGATACCGCCCTGCTGCGCGCGGATGGCGCCGGCGAAGTAGCGGAAGTGGTCGATCGCGAGCGGGATGTCCGCGGCGAGGCACTCACGGATCGGCTTTCCGTTGTCCCAGCTCTCGGCGAGGGCGATCTTCTCGAGGTTGGCCTCCATGCGGTCGGCGATCTTGTTGAGGATCACCGCGCGCTCGGCCGGGGAGGTGATGTTCCACGACGGCGCCGCGGCCCACGCGGCGTCCAGGGCCGCCTCGATGTCCTCCGAGGTGCCGCGGCCGACCTCACAGAAGGCCTTGCCGGTGACCGGGGTGACGTTCTCGAAGTACTCACCCTTGACCGGAGCGACCCACTCGCCGCCGATGTAGTGGTCGTAGCGACTCTCGTAGGACATGACCGCGTCGGCGGAACCTGGCTGTGCGAAAACAGGCATCGTGCCACTCCTTCTCGTCTGCGCCGCCCCCATGGCCGGCGCTGTGACCCAGGACACTATCCGTGGTGGGGTTGCAACAACGTTGCACGCGCAAAAATGGCCCGCCTTCACGCACCCAGACGGTCGTCCAGAATTCGTCGCATCGAGACCGCCGACGAGCGCTCCACGGACGACAGGTCCGGAACACGGGCGAGAATGCTCCACGCGTCGGCGTCATCGCGTCCGGGCCCGTTGACCCAGGCCCGGAGATTCGCCGCAGACCCACCGGCCAGCACCGCGGCGCGAACCCTGGCGTGCAGCTCGTGCCGGAGCTCCACCACTCCCGGCGCCTCGGATCCCGGCAGCAGCGGACCCGGGTACTCCTTCACGGCCGCGCCGACATCGGAGTCGAGCAGTGCGGACACACGATCGGCGTCCGTCTCCACGTGCCCGGGGGCCAGTCGATACGGGCGCGATCCCACCGACCCGGCCCCCAATACCCGTCGCAGTCGGCTGATCTCTGCGCGCACACTGACATCATCGAGCCGGCCCTCGGCCAGCAGTTCCGCCAGCGCGCCACCCGTCAACCCCTCCGGATGTGCCGCCAGCAGGACGAGGATCTCGGCATGCCGCAGTGTCAGCGGACCGTGCCCGGTGAGCATTGGGCGGTGGGTGCCCAGCGCCTCTACTCGGCGCCCCATCCCGCCAGAGTGGTCCGGAACCAGGACGCCGCTCGCGGTCGCTCTCAGTTCGCCCTCGGCGAGTAGCGCAGTGGCCTTGACCAGCGCGAGCATCTCGTCCGAGGCAGCCGAATCACGTCCGGTGACATCGATCCCGCCGATCACCCGACCCGTCACGGGGTCGTGCACCGGGGCGGCCGAGCAACTCCACGAGTGCGCCGGCGCCAGAAAGTGCTCCTCGCCCCGCACCCGCAGTGCCACGTCGTGTTGGAGTGCCAGTCCGGGAGCATTCGCGCCCACCACCTCATCACTCCAGAGCGCACCGGCAACGAAGGCCATCCGCTCGGCCCGCGTCCGGACATCGCGACCGCCGTAGAGCCACAGGAGTCGACCATCCGCATCCGCCACGGCGACCAGGTGACCACTGTCCACGACTCCGGACACCAGCACCTTCTCCACCAGCGGCAAGACCGCCGCCATCCGATGCGACGCCCGACACTCAGCCAGGTCGGCCCCCTGTAGGTCGACGAGCGGGTCCGTCCTGTCCGGATCAATCCCCTTGCGCCTACTCCGCTCCCACGATTGCGCCACGAGGGCACCACCGCGGGGAAGGGCCGTACCTGCAGTCATGGCACGAGTGTAACGAAGGTCACAGAAACATGACGTGCGCCTCATAAAAGGATTCGAATAGACCGCGCCCAACACAGATGCCGAGTCGCCCTCTAGACTCGTAGGTGATACAGGCCACACATGACCTAAGGATCGCGATGACCACCGAGTTCTCCAGCCCACCCGCAACCAAGAAGTTCCCCGTCGAGAACCTCGGCCGACTCGTGTTCAAGAACGCTGAGGAAGCACCGAACGACGTCGCCGTGCAGCGCCTGGTCGGCGATACCTGGACCGACGTCACCTGTGCGCAGTACCTGGCGGAGGTGAAGGGGGTCGCCAAGGGCCTCATCGCCAAGGGTGTCAAGACCGGTGACCGCCTCGCGATCATGAGCCACACCCGCTACGAGTGGTCGCTCATCGCCTGGGCCTCCTGGGTCGTCGGCGCCGTGACGGTCCCGATCTACGAGACCTCCTCCCCACACCAGTGCAACTGGATCCTCACCGACTCGGGGTCCTCGATCGCCATCGTGGAGAATGCCGAGCTCCGTGCGACTCTGACCGCTGAGTCCGAGTGGGACGGCGAGATCCTCGTCATCGAGGACGACCTGGTTGCTCAGCTGGTCGCCGCCGGCGCCGGCATCTCGGACGAGGAGGTCGAGAAGGCCTCATTGTCGACCAACCACGACTCGACCTGTGCGATCGTCTACACCTCCGGCACGACCGGCAATCCCAAGGGCTGCGAGATCGTCCACGGTGGCTTCGGTGACGTCGTCGTGGCCGTTGAGCAGCGCCTGGAGGCGGCGTTCGTCCCGAACAGCCGCACCCTGATCTTCCTCCCGTTGGCGCACGTTCTCGCCCGCATCGTGGAGGTGGCCTGCTTCTACAAGCGCGTCACCGTCGCCCACGAGCCGGATGCCACCAAGGTCGTCGAGCGCCTGGCCGAGATCCATCCGACGTTCCTCGTGTCCGTGCCGCGCGTGCTGGAGAAGGTCTACAACTCCGCCGCCGCCAAGGCCGAGACCGCCGGTGGCGCCAAGGCCAAGATCTTCGGTGCCGCGGTCCAGACCGCCATCGACTACTCCATGGCCCTCGAGGGCGGCGGCAAGCCGGGGCTCGGCCTGCAGCTCAAGCAGAAGCTGTTCGCCAAGCTCGTCTACTCGAAGCTGCACGAGGCCCTCGGCGGCGAGTGCGACCGCGTCATCTCCGGCGGCGGCCCGCTCGGTGCCCGCCTCGGCCACTTCTACCGCGGTGCCGGCTTCGACCTGCTCGAGGGCTACGGTCTCACCGAGTCCTCGGGCGTCCTCACGGTCAACCCGATCAACGAGGCCAAGATCGGCACCGTCGGCAAGCCGATCCCGGGTGTCACCATCCAGATCGCCGAGGACGGCGAAATCCTGGCCAAGGCCAAGACCCTGTTCAAGGGCTACTGGCAGAACCCGCAGGCCAACGAGGATTCCTGGTCCGGCGAGTGGTACCACACCGGCGACATCGGCGAGCTGGACTCGGACGGCTACCTGTCCATCACCGGCCGCAAGAAGGACCTCATCGTCACCGCCGGCGGCAAGAACGTCTCGCCGTCGCAGCTCGAGGACAAGCTCGCGTCTGATCCGCTGATCAGCCAGGCCGTCGTGGTGGGCGACAACCGCAGCTACATCGCGGCCCTCATCACCATCGACCAGGAGACCTTCCCGGGTTGGCGCGAGAAGAACGGCAAGTCCGGCGAGCTGGCCGACCTGCTCCAGGACGGCGACCTCGTGGGCGCCGTGCAGGACGCCGTGGACCGGGCCAACAAGTCCGTCTCCCGCGCCGAGTCGATCCGCAAGTTCAAGATCCTCGCTGACGAGTTCACCGTCGAGGGTGGCGAGCTCACGCCGACGCTCAAGCTCAAGCGCAACGTCGTGCACGAGCGCTGGGCGGACGACATCGAGAACCTCTACACGTAGGTCCTCGCGGCTACGCGAGAGAGCCCGCCCGGTCCGGATGGACAGGGCGGGCTCTCGTCGTTGACCAGACCGGGCAGGTCAGGTCAGGTCAGGTCGAGCCTGGCCGGACCGGGCAGGTCAGGCATACATGGCCTCGATCTGCTCGGCGTAGCGCTCAGCCACCACGTGCCGCTTGATCTTGAGCGTCGCGGTCAGCTCGCCGGAGTCCTCGGTGAAGTCGCGGGCCAGGACGGTGAACTTCTTGACGCCCTCGGCGTGCGAGACCAGCCGGTTGGCGTCGTCCACGGCGAACTGGATCGCGGCACGGAGGGCGGGGTCGTCCGCCAGGTCCGCGACCGACTTGCCTGCATGCCCGTTCTCCGCGGCCCAGCCGGCGAACTCCGCATCGTCCACGGTGATGAGCGCGGAGACGAACTTCCGTCCCTCGCCGATCAGGACGGCCTGTCCGATCAGACGGTGCGCCCGGATCCCGTCCTCGATCGGGCCGGGGGCGACGTTCTTGCCGCCGGCGGTCACGATGATCTCCTTGGCGCGGCCGGTGATCGTGAGGTAACCATCGGCGTCGAGCGAGCCCAGGTCACCGGTCGCAAACCAGCCGTCGCGGATCGCTTCCGCGGTGGCCTTCTCGTTGTTCCAGTAGCTATCGAAGATCAACGCCCCGGACAGTTCCACCTCGCCACTCTCGGCGATCCGGACTCCGGTGCCGGCTACCGGCCGTCCGACGGTGCCGATGCGCTGGCAGCCGGGGCCGTTGACCGTGGCGGCCGCCGTGCTCTCGGTGAGGCCATAGCCCTCGTAGAGCGGCACGCCGAGGCCGCGGAAGAAGTGCGAGATCCGATCGGGCAGGGCGCCGCCGCCGGAGATGGCGTACTCGCAGCGGCCGCCCAGCGCCTCGCGGACGGCCTTGTAGACGGCCAGGTCGAGCGCCTTGTGCTGGATGGTGTGCGCGAGAGACGGCGTACGGGCATCGCCCAGCCCATCTCCGCCGCGCAGCCGGCTGGCCTCAATCGCGACGGCCTCGGCGCGCTCGAAGATCCTCTTCTGCACGTTTCCCTTGGCGCCGGCCTTGGCGGCGATCCCGTCGCGGACCTTCTCAAACACGCGCGGCACGCCGAGGATCATGTGCGGTCGGAAGTCGGCGAAGCGCGGCAGGATCGTGGAGGTGTCGTCCCAGAATCCGACGGTGGCCTCGCCCAGGAACACGGTGTAGGTCACAGCACGGGCCAGCACGTGGGCCAGCGGCAGGAACATCAGCGTCTTCTTGCCGTCCTGCGCCATCGACCCGATGGGGTGGCCGAGCAGCGCGTGGCACTCGGACAGGACGTTACGGTGGGTGATCACGCAGCCCTTGGGCCGTCCGGTGGTGCCGGAGGTGTAGATGATCGAGGCGGGGCTGTCGAGGTCGAGGCTGGCCAGCGCGGCGTCGAGGGTCTCGGCCGGGACGGCCTCGCCGTCGGCCTCGAGCGCCTCCAGCCCGCCGTCGTCCAGGTAGAGGACGCGGGTGCAGGTGTCGGGGACCTGGGTATCGGCGACGACGACGACGTGCTCGTCGGTTTCCGCCACGAGCACCTTGGCCGCGGAGTCGGTGAGGATCCACTCGAGTTGCCCGGCCGAGGACGACGGGTAGACGGGCACCGTGATGGCACCGGCTGTCCAGACGGCCATGTCGACGAGCACCCACTCGAGGCGGGTCCCGGCCATGAGGGCCACTCGGTCGCCCGGCTCGACTCCGGAGGCGACGAGCCCCGCCGCGATCTTGTCCACCCGGGCCACGAGTTCCGCGTTGGTGAACGGGTGCCACTGGCCGTCGCGGTGATACTCGAACGGGGCACCACCCGGGTCAGAAACGGCGCGCCCTCGCGCCACCACCGGGATCAGCTCGGAACTGGTGACGGTTTTCTGGACGGGGACGGTGATCTCGCGCATGCCGGTTGCGGCCTTTCGGACGACGTCGAAATGGAGCGCAGTCGATTATCGACCGGACACCGCGCCTGTGGCAATCTGTCAGGTTTTCCCGATCGCACCCTCGTGCCTTGTCGCTGCATCACGTAGACTACGCAATAGACAGATCGGTTCATTCTCTGCAGAACGGAACACATCATGGCGCAGATCTACTCAGACATCACCGAGACCATCGGCCGTACACCGCTCGTCCGTCTCAACGCCCTCACCGACGGCCTGCAGGCCACCGTGCTGGCCAAGCTCGAGTCCGCCAACCCGGCCAACAGCGTCAAGGACCGCATCGGTGCCGCGATCATCGACGACGCGGTGGCCTCCGGCGGCCTCAAGCCCGGCGGCACGATCGTCGAGGGCACCTCGGGCAACACCGGCATCGCCCTGTCCATGGTCGCCGCGGCCCGCGGCTTCAAGGCCGTCATCGTCATGCCCGACACGATGTCGGTCGAGCGTCGCGCCATCATGCGCGCCTACGGTGCCGAGCTCATCCTCACCCCCGGCTCCGAGGGTATGAAGGGCGCCGTCGCCAAGGCCGAGGAGGTCGCCGCGACCCGCGAGAACGCCGTCCTGGCCCGCCAGTTCAGCAACCCGGCGAACGTGGACATCCACCGCCGCACCACCGGCCCGGAGATCTGGGAGGACACCGCCGGCGCCGTGGACATCTTCGTGGCCGGCATCGGCACGGGTGGCACCATCTCGGGCGCCGGCCAGTACCTGCGTTCGCAGAAGTCGGACATCGAGATCGTGGCCGTGGAGCCCAAGGACTCGCCGGTCCTCTCCGAGGGCAAGGCCGGCCCGCACAAGATCCAGGGCCTGGGCGCCAACTTCGTCCCCGAGATCCTCGACCGCGAGGTCTACGACGAGGTCATCACCGCCACCCTCGAGGACTCCCTCGCGGTCTCCAAGCGTCTCGGCACCGAGGAGGGCATCCTCTCCGGTATCTCGGCGGGTGCCAACGTCTGGGCCGCGCTCGAGGTGGCCAAGCGCCCCGAGAACGCCGGCAAGACCATCGTCGTGATCGTCCCTGACTTCGGCGAGCGCTACGTCTCCACCATGCTCTTCGAGGACTACCGCGACTGATGACAGCCGCTTCCGACCGCCCGGTGGGGTTCTGGCGCAGACTGCGTGAGGACCTCGCCGCGGCGCGAGACCACGACCCGGCCGCCCGCGGCAACCTCGAGATCGCGGTCGTCTACTCGGGACTGCACGCCGTCTGGATCCACCGGCTCTCCCACCGGATCTGGAACGGCAGCGGCGGTGCCGGCAGGACCGTGGCGCGTGCCCTGTCCCAGTTCGCCCGCTTCCTCACGGGGATCGAGATCCACCCCGGCGCCACCATCGGCCGGCGGTTCTTCATCGACCACGGGATGGGTGTCGTGATCGGGGAGACCGCCGAGGTGGGCGACGACTGCATGCTCTACCACGGCGTCACCCTGGGCGGCGTCTCGCTCAAGCAGGTCAAGCGGCACCCGACGCTCGGGGACCGCGTGACCGTGGGCGCCGGCGCCAAGATCCTGGGCCCGGTGGAGATCGGCGCCGACTCGTCGGTGGGCGCCAACGCCGTGGTGGTCAAGAGCGCCCCCGCCGACTCCGTGGTGGTGGGCATCCCCGGCGTCGCCAAGCCGGCGAAGAGCTCCAAGGAGGAGCTGCGTGAGGCGCAGTTCTACATCGATCCGGCGATCTACATCTAGACCCCACAGCTAGATCCGACGAGGCCGCCGTTCCGCCCGCCCGAGCCATATGGTTTCGGCTGCAGGCGGAATCGGCGGCTTTATCAGTGTTTTCTCGATACACTTCCGCCCTCGTGTCGGGTTAGGCTCGGATGCGATGCGCACCTTCCCTCGGACCCTGTGGCTTCGGGGACCTCTCACACTCCTCGCGCTGGCCTCGGTGATCATGGTGCTCCGCGCGCCCGATGAGCGGACGCCGTGGTGGGGCATCTCCGGGAACCTCCTCGATGTCAACGTGTACCGCTGGGGCGGACACGCGATCCTCAACTCAATCCCGCTGTACGAGGGCCTGCTCATCGGGGACGACCCGGGCCGCTACTACGCCCCGATGCCGTTCACCTATCCGCCGTTCTCGGGGCTTGTGTTCACCCCGCTCACCCAGGTCACGCCCGGCCTCATGGAGGCCGGCTGGACGGCACTGACGCTCGGGCTGCTCTACCTCGCGATCCGGATGTGCTTCCGCGCCCTGGGCTACCGCTCCGATCGCGTGACCGCCCAGGTCGCGATCTGCCTGGCCCTCATCGCGCTGTCCCTGGAGCCGGTGCGCACCACACTGTGGCTGGGCCAGATCAACATCCTCCTGCTGGTCCTGGTGCTCGCGGATCATCTGGCGTGGCGCTCCGGACGACGCTGGGCGGGTATCGGCTCCGGTCTGGCCGCCGGCATCAAGCTCACCCCGGCGTTCTTCTGGGCCCACTGGGTGCTCACCGGCCGCTGGCGGATGGCGGTGGCCTCCGGGCTGGCGTTCCTCGGCACCGTCGCGATCGGTTTCCTGCTGATTCCGAGCGACGCCGCAACCTACTGGTCCGGCACCCTCTTCGACTCGCAACGGATCGCCCAGGACGCGACCGTCGCCAACCAGTCACTGCGCGGCACCATCGCGCGCCTGGCCGGGGTGGAGATGGCGCCCACGTGGGTGTGGCTGATCGGCGCCGTGATCGTGGCCGCCGTCGGTCTCGGGGTCGCGGCCTGGGCCCATCGCGCGGGCCACCAGCTGCTGGGCCTGACGCTGGCGGGCATGACCATGACCATGGTCTCGCCGTTCACGTGGGGCCATCACTGGGTGTGGTTGGTCCCGCTCCTCGTCCTGACGGTGCACTACGCGCTGGCCGCCCGCCGTTGGTACGTCTGGCTCCTGCCGCCGCTCCTGTGGGCCGCCGCCGCGAGCTGGGTGCAGAGTTTCCCGGACACCAACTTCCCGGACGACCGCTGGGTCGCGATGGGCCTGTTCATGCTCGGGGGCGACATCCCGCCGGTGGTCTTCTCCACGATCACCAACGTCTACCCGATCCTCTGGGTGGTCACGGTTGCCCTCACCACCCTCATGCTGCGTCGCGGCCCGGCGTTCACGGCTAGGCTTGCCGACCATGGGACGGCGGACGACTCGTCACCCCGCGCTGAAAGTCATCGCGGGGGGTGACAACAGACGTGAGGTGACGACCCTCGCCGTCGAGGAACCGCTGGAGATCCGGCTCAGCGGCGAGAGTTACGTCGTCACCATGCGCACCCCCGGCGATGACATGGACCTCGCCGCCGGCCTGATGGTCTCCGAGGGTGCCATCTGGGACCGCGAGCACCTCCCGCTCATCCAGTACTGCACCACGGTCAGCGGCCGGTCCGAACAGGACTACAACACACTGACCCTCACCCTCTCGCCCGACGTCCCCGAACCCCGGTCCTCGCGCGCCACCACGATGACCAGTGCCTGCGGGGTATGCGGTGTGGACTCGATCGACGAGGTCCGACGCTCCACCCACTTCCCCCTCCCCGCCGCCGCCCCGCTCATCCCGGCCGAGACCCTCCTGGCGCTGCCCGAACTTCTCCAGCAGCACCAGAAGGTGTTCGCCAGAACCGGCGGCGTGCACGCCGCCGGGCTCTTCACCGCCGACGGGACACTGCTGTGCCTGCGCGAGGACGTGGGCCGACACAATGCCGTGGACAAGGTCGTCGGATGGGCACTCCGCGAGGGTCGCCTGCCACTGCGCGACACCATCCTGCAGGTCTCGGGCCGGGCGTCGTTCGAGTTGGTCCAGAAGACCTCGATGGCGGGCATCCCCGTTCTTTCGGCGGTCAGCGCGCCCTCGTCATTGGCGGTGGATCTCGCACTCGAATCCGGGGTGACCCTGGTCGGATTCAGCCGTGACGACCGCGCGACGATCTACACCCACCCCGAGCGCGTCACCGACTAGAACCCGTCCGAGGTTTCCCGCCGGCGCGCGCACCTCGGGGGCACGCTCCTCGGCCGCGGGCTGCGCGGAAATGTGTTCCGGCGCACAATGGGCCCCATGAGCCTGATCCCCCGCATCCGCCGGGCCGCGCCCGTGGCCGACATCGACGAGGCAGACCTCAAGGTCACCGCCCCCGAGTCCAGCGCGGCCGGGATCAAGGCCGTGTCCGTCGCGCTCGAGCGGGGAATCTCGCAGGCCGGGATGGTGCGCACCGCCAGAGCGCTGGCCCGCCTCAACCACCGCGACGGCGTCGACTGTCCCGGCTGCGCGTGGCCCGAGTCCATCACCGGCCCCCGCAAGCCGGCGGAGTTCTGCGAGAACGGCGCCAAGGCCGTCGCCGAGGAATCCACCACCCGCACCGTCACCCCGCAGTGGTGGGCCGATCACCCCATCAGCGCGCTGCGGGACAAGACCGAATACTGGCTGGGCAACCAGGGCCGGATCACCGAGCCCGTGGTGATCCGGCCGGGCGACGAGCACTACTCCCCCATCTCCTGGAGCGAGGCGTTCGCGTTGATCGCCGAGCACGTGAACTCCACGACACCGGATCGATGCGTCTTCTACACGTCCGGTCGGACCGCCAACGAGCAGGCGTTCATGTACCAACTGTTGGCGCGCAGTCTGGGCACCAACAATCTGCCCGACTGCTCCAACATGTGCCACGAATCGTCCGGCTCGGCGATGTCGCCGACGATCGGGATCGGGAAGGGAACGGTCTCGCTTGAGGATTTCGAGCACGCGGATGCGATCCTCGTCGTCGGGCAGAATCCCGGCACCAACCACCCACGCATGCTGTCGGCCCTCGCCGACGCGCGGGCGCGCGGCGCGCATGTCGTCGCGGTCAACCCGCTGCCCGAGGCCGGCCTGCTCGGGTTCTCCGACCCGCAGTCCGCGACCGACGTCGTCAAGAGTCTCGCGACGCTGGGCGAGGGGGACGGCGAGCGGATCTCCGACGACTTCCTGCAGATCAAGGTCGGCGGCGACCTGGCACTGTTCCAGGCCCTCGGCCACCTCTTGTTGCACGCCGAGGAGGCCTCGCCGGGCACGGTGGTCGACCGCGAGTTCGTGGAGTCCAGCACCGCCGGGTTCGCCGAGTACGCCGCGGCGCGCGCCGAGCTCGACTGGGAGGTGACCGAGCGCGCGACAGGGCTGAGCCGATTCCAGATCGAGCGGCTGGCCACGCTGCTGATCAACTCCAAGGCGACGATCGTCTGCTGGGCGCTCGGCCTCACCCAGCAGCCGCACTCGGTCGACACCCTGCGCGAGATCGTGAACCTGCTCCTGCTGCAGGGCAATTTCGGCAAGCCCGGCGCGGGCGCCTGCCCGGTGCGCGGCCACTCGAATGTGCAGGGTGACCGCACAATGGGAATCTGGGAGAAGCCGCGGCCCGACTTCCTGGACCGGCTCGACGCGGAGTTCGGTATCGCGTCGCCGCGCGAGCACGGCTACGACTCGACGGACACGCTCACCGCGTTCGAGCGGGGCGATGTGGACGTGTTCGTCTCGATGGGCGGCAACTTCGCCAAGGCGTGCTCGGACACCGACGTGCTCGAGCGGGGGATGCAGCGGACCGGGCTGACGGTGCACGTGTCGACCAAACCGAACCGCTCGCATGTGGTGCACGGGCAGACGTCGCTGATCCTGCCGACGCTCGGCCGCACCGATCGCGACGACCGGCATCCGTCGGGCGCGCAGTTCGTGTCCGTCGAGGACTCGATGTCCGTGATCCGGTCGTCACGGGGTCGACTGGAGCCGGTGTCGGAGCAGCTACTCTCCGAGCCGCAGATCATCGCCGGGATGGCGGAGGCGATCCTGGGGCACGACCACGAGGTGGGCTGGCGCGCGATGGCGGAGGACTACGACGTGATCCGCGACCACATCTCGCGGGTGGTGCCGGGGTTCGCCGACTACAACCGGCGGGTCCGGCAGAAGTCGGGGTTCGTGCTGCCGAATCCGCCGCGGGACAGTCGGAGTTTCGCGACCGAGTCAGGCCTGGCGCACTTCACGGTGTCGCCGCTGGAGTGGCTGGAGGCACCGGCCGGGCATCTGATCCTGCAGACCATGCGTTCACACGATCAGTACAACACCACGTTCTACGGGCTCGATGACCGCTACCGGGGCATCTCGGAGGGGCGGCGTGTCATCCTGGTTCACCCCGACGACCTGCGCGAACTCGGCTTCGTCGACCGCGAGCTGGTGGATGTGGTCAGCGTGTTCACCGGCTCCGACGGGGTGGCCAGCGAGCGGCGGGCCGACGAGTTCCGGCTGATCTCCTACCCCACGGCCCGCGGCTGCTGTGCCGCCTACTTCCCGGAGGCCAACAACCTGGTGCACCGCGAGAACGTGGCGCGCGAGTCCAATACGCCCGGCTTCAAGGCGGTGACCGTCCGGTTCGAGCCGCGCACCTGACCCCGCCGGCCCCGCCCCTGCGGCCGTAGCATCGGCGCATGCCCCCTCCCCTGCCCCAGCCTTCGGACGCCGGGCCGCTGCCGCCCGAGGAGTTCCGGCGGTGGTACGGCGGTTGGGATCCGCTGACCCCCTCGACGATCGCGGATTTCCTCGACGGGTTCGACCGTCCGTGGTGGATTGTCGGCGGGTGGGCGCTCGAGAAGGCCACCGGTGTCTCCCGCGCGCACGAGGACATGGACATCTCGGTCGACGCCGCCGATGCCGAGCGCCTGCGACTGTTCCTCGCCGACCGCGGCTGGACCACGTGGAACGCGGATTCGGGCTGGCTGCGGCCGTTCGACCACCGGTTCCGTGACATCCGGCCGACGAGCGGGATCTGGGTGCGGGCGGACGCGCAGTCGCCGTGGGTGCTCGACGTGCCGCTGACCCCGTTCCGCGACGGGTTGTGGGTCAACAAGAAGCTGCCCGAGCAGGCGATGCCGTTGGACCAGGCCACCTGGGTCGACGACGACGACGGGCTCCGCTATCTCCGATCGGAGATCGTCCTGTTCATGAAGGCCGCCCAGGTCCGGGAGAAGGATGTTGCGGATGCGGAGACATATCTACCGCTGCTGGATTCGTTGAGTCTGGACTGGCTCCGGGAGTCCGTCAGCCGGATGGATCCGTCGCACCCCTGGGCCCGTGGCTTCGACAATTGAGTCTCCGGCGGCGGGATCGCGGGTGAGGGCTGGTCAGTCCGGTCGGTACTCGAGCATCGGGACGAGGAATCGCCGGGCGATGCCGCGCAGGGCGTCGATGTCGGTCAGGTCCACCAGATCCGTCGGGATGGTCAGGTAGGAGGCGCAGACCCGGACGAGCATCTCCGCCAGGAGGTCCACGTCGTGGCCTGCGTGGAGGTGTCCGGCGCGTTGCTCTGCGGCGAGGCGTCCGGCGACGAACCGGCGCACGGTGGCGATCATCTGACCGTCGCGGCCGATGAGTGAGCCGACCACCGAGTCGCGTTCGTTCTCCAGCAGGTTCACCAACAGCGGGTTCTCGGCGAACGCCCGCAGCGAGCTGGCGAACGCCACCTCGACCCGTTCGGCGACCGTCTCGCAGCCCCGGACCTCGACGGAGAATCGCTCGAAGTAGTGCTGGAATTCGCGCAGCATCACTTCGTTGACCAGTGCGTCCTTGGTCTCGAACTTGCGGTAGACGGTGATCCGGGCGGACTTGGCCCGCCGGGCCACCTCGTCCATGGACGAGTGTCGGATGCCGCGGGTGCAGAACAGATCATAGGCGGCATCGAGGATCCGTTCGCGGGTCTCGTCGACGGGTTCACCCGCGGCTGCACCCATGCGCTCCCCCTTCGGTCCGGCCTCGTCCTCCACCGTCAGTTCTACAACCATCCTCATCATTCCCTTGTGTCGGGGATCACACACTGCTACCAATGGTACTACGAGACGGTGTTTGTTTCATTGCACCATCTAGGCCGAGGTTGATTGAGGGGATCACAGGATGGACCAACTGAGCAGACGGTCACTACTCCGCGCCGGGGGCACGCTGGGCGCGGCGGGAGCGCTGGCGGTGGCGACGCAGGCGGTGCCGTGGACGTGGGCGCCGGCGTGGTCGCGGCCGGGCGTCGGCAGTGGCGCGGACCCGCACTTCGTGTACGACCCGGAGGGGGACGACATCGTCGCGCGCCTCATCGACCGCGGCGAGGTGCCGCGGGTCAACGAGATCCTGCGCGGCTGGACGAAGAACTCCCAGCCGATCCCGGAGGGCCTGCCCGGCGAACTGCGTGACTTCCTCCAGCGCGCGGTCCAGCTGCCCGAGTGGACCGACCACCGGCTACTCGCCGACGCCGTCCGGTTCAACGAGAAGCGCGGCACCTACCTGGGTGTGCTGTACGGGTTCGCCAGCGGGATGATGAGCACCGTCATCCCCCGCGAGGCCCGGGCCGTGTACTTCTCCAAGGGCGGCTCGGACATGAAGTCGCGGATCAGCAAGACCGCAAAGCTCGGCTACGACGTGGGTTCGCTCAACGCCTATCAGCCGGACGGGGAGATGGCGGTCACCGCGGTCAAGACCCGGCTGTCCCACGCGGCGGTGCGGCACTTGTTGCCGCAGTCCCCGCACTGGGTGCACGCCGCGGACGAGGTCAAGCCGATCAGCCAGGCGGACATCATGGTGACGTGGCACAGTCTGCCCACCACGGTCATGCGGAACCTGCGCACCTGGGGGGTGCCGCTGGACCCGGCCGAGTCGGAGGGTTTCCTGCACTCGTGGCAGGTCACGGCGTACATGCTGGGGGTGGAGGACCAGTACATCCCGAACAGTTGGGAGACGGCCGACCTGCAGGCGCAGCAGGTGCTGGACCCGATCCTGGCGCCCACACCGGAGGGCATCAAGCTCGCCGACATGCTGCTGGACCTGGGCTACAACATCGACCTGACGTTGCTCACCCGCCCGGTGCTGGGTGCGCTGACGCGTTTCATCCTGGGTGACCAGGTGGCGGACTGGCTGCACATCCCGCGTGAGCCGGTGTGGAGTCCGCTGCTGGAGACGGCGTGGGGGCCGTTCATCGCGATCCGCGAGGGCCTGCTCACGGGCGGTGTGCCCAAGGAGACGTACTGGATGATCGATGAGCTGTTGCGCCAGTTCGTCCTGTACTACATGGCGGAGCTCAAGACGCCCATCACGATCGAGATCCCGATGTTCAACAACCCGAACTACAACTGATCGCCCGGGGTGGCGGCCTCCTGCGAGGTCGTCACCCCGGCGCTGGCCTCGGCGTCGGTGTCGGCGTCGCCGAGACCGCCCGCATCACCCTGCGGCACGTAGCCGCGTCCGGGTGCGATGAACAGCAGGAGCACCGCGGCGCCGGCGGCGACGAGGCCGAGTGCGAGCAGCGAGTCGGACAGTCCGGCGGTGAAGATCTCGGCGGCGGCGTCGACGACCGGCTGGGCGGCGGGCCCG
>NZ_JAALDM010000061.1 GCF_014144865.1 Dietzia aerolata
GATGCAGCGGCTCACCCAGGAGGGATTGCTGGTCTCGCACCGCAACCGCGGGCTGTTCGTGGCAGAACTGACCCCCGAGGCGGTGGTCGATATGTACCTGCTCCGCACCACGGTGGAGACGGCCGCGCTGGACCGGGTCCTCGGGTCGGGGGCGGCCGCGGAGGCCGCCGACGAACTCGACGCCGCCGTGGACGCCATGGCGGCGCTGGCCGATGAGCCCCGTTCGGCGGCGATGGTGGCCGCCGATCTGGACTTCCACCACGCGTTGGTCGAGGCCGCGCACAGTCCGCGACTGTCGCGGGTCCACGAGACCGTCCTGGTGGAGACGAGCATGTGCCTGCACGCCATGAGCGCCACCTATACGGATGCCAAGGCTCGCCTGACAGAGCATCGGGCGATCGCGGATGCGGTCCGTTCCGGGGATGCCGACCGCGCCCGCGCGCTTCTGGTCGAGCACATGCGCGACGGGCTCGATCGGGTCCGCGCGGCCGGCCTGGCGAGCTGAATTCTCGCGCCCACCGGAGTGCGACAAGTGGCTGGTAGGCCCTTGTTTATTTGGGGGCTCCGCAGTGAAATTCGTTGGGGCTGAGGAAGTTGATGTTTAGCGTTGTGTCGGAGGCCACAAGTGACACGTGATACCTTCAAAATTAGCTAAGAGAGCATCGGGCGTGAGCCCACGTTCCGGTGATAGTCGAAGGTCGCATGACGGGAGTGCCCGCGGTGCGATCGCTACCGGAAGGTGGGAAGAGCAATGGCACCCTCGGTGTTGAAGGCCCCAGTATCGAAGGCCCCCGTACGAGCCCGGACGAAGGGCGCGCTCGCCGTGGTCGCGGCGGCGGCCATGGTGTTGTCGGGCTGTTCTTCGACCAATACAGGTGACGAGGAGGGCAGCCTCCTCGAGCGCCTCCAGGATCAGGGATCGGTGACCGTCGGGTTCGCGGGGGAGGCCCCGTACTCCTTCGAGGAGAACGGCGAGCTGACCGGTGCCACCGTCGCCCTGCACCGCGAGATCTTCGGAAACCTCGGCATCGACACCGTCGAGGGCGTCAACGCCGACTTCGGTGCCCTCATCCCCGGCCTCCAGGCCAATCGCTTCGACGTGGTGAGCGCCGGCATGTCGATTCTGCCGGAGCGCTGCGAGCAGGCCGCGTTCTCCGAGCCGGAGTTCAACTACACGACCGCGCTGATGGTCGCCGAGGGCAACCCGATGAACCTGACCGACATGCAGTCGGTGCTCGACAGCGGCGCGAAGCTGTCCACCATGACGGGCGCGATCGAGTCCGACTACGCCTCCGAGCTCGGCATCGACAGCACCCAGGTCGCCACCCCGCAGGACGGCATGGATGCGGTCACCTCCGGCCGCGCCGACGTGTTCGCGCTGACCGCCATCTCGCTCAACTGGATGGCCAACAACAATCCCGACGCACCCGTCGAGGTGACCGAGTCGTTCGTCGCGGAGATCGACGGCGTCCCGCAGATCGGCGCGGGCGGCACGGTGTTCCGCACCGACGACCAGGAACTGCTCGACGCCTACAACGAGGAGCTCGCCAAGATCACCTCGGACGAGGAGAAGTACCTCGAGATCGTCGGCGAGTTCGGCTTCACGGCCGAGGAGCTCCCGGATCCCTCGCTGACGACCGCGGATCTCTGCGCCGGGGAATGATCGTCGTACCGAGAACCAAGGTGAACGGCTGTGGACCGTAACCTCGACGCCTTCCTGGAAGCTTGGCCGAGCTTCCAGGAAGGCATTCTCATTACCATCTATCTGACCCTCGGTGGGGCTGCGCTGGCGTTCGTCATGGCGCTGGTGCTCGGCGTGGCCGCGGGGTCGAGGCCTGTGTTCTTCCGGGGTATCGCCCGGGTGATCATCGAGTTCTTCCGCGGCACCTCGCTGCTGGTGCAGTTGTTCTGGCTGTTCTTCGTGCTGCCCCTGCTCGGCTACGAGCTCGACCCACTGTTCTGCGGAATTCTCGCGCTCGGCCTGAACTACGGTGCCTACGCCGCGGAGGTCGTCCGCGGGTCACTGGCGGCGGTGCCGAGGGAGCAGTCCGAGGCCGCGATCGCCCTGAACTTCACGCGCTGGCAGCGTCTGCGGAAGGTGACGTTCCCCCAGGCCTGGGTCCAGATGATCCCGCCACTGAACAACCTGCTGATCCAGCTCCTCAAGGGCAGTGCGCTGGCCAGCTTCATCCTCCTGCACGACCTGACCTTCCAGATCGGCGAGCTGCGCAAGACCACGGGCGACACGCTGTTCGCCTTCGGCATCGGCCTGATCCTGTACTTCGTGATCGCCTACGTGCTGACACTGTTCATGAATCTGCTCGAGTTCATCGCCAAGGCCCGACTCGGCGTCGGCCCGTCGCTGGGCGGCATGTTCAGCCTGCGGCCCGAACGGATCGATGACGCGGTGGGGGTGGACCGATGAGCGTGGACTGGAGTTGGGAACGCGCGATCGAGAGCATCCCGTTCCTGCTGGAGGGGTTCAAGATCACCCTGCTCGCCACGGTGGCGGGCTTCATCATCGCCGCGATCCTGGGACTGCTGGTCGCGGTACTGCGGCGCTCCGGCCCGAAGGTGATCACGATCCCGCTGAGGATGGTCACGGAGTTCATCCGGCTCACGCCGCTGGTCGTGCAGCTGCTGTTCGCCTACTTCCTGCTGCCGCAGTTCACGGCACTGCAGATCGGTATCGCGGTACTCGGCATCCATTACGCGACCTACATGGCGGAGGTCTACCGCGCGGGAATCGACGCGGTGCCCCGCGGACAGTGGGAAGCCGCGCGTGCTCTGTCGCTGCCGGCGGGCCGGACCTGGCGTGCGGTGGTGCTGCCGCAGGCGATCCGCAACACCGTGCCCGCGCTGGGCAACTACGCGATCTCGCTGTTCAAGGACACCCCGTTCCTGTTCGCTATCACCGTCGTGGAGATGGTGACGGCCGCGCAGCAGTACGGTGCCCGGAACTTCCAATACCTCGAACCCATCACGATCGCCGGCGTGATCTTCCTGATCGCGAGCTACCCGACGTCGATCCTGATCCGGAAACTGGAGAAGTCCCTTGTCTACTGACTATTCCGCGCAGAGCGGCGCCTCCGCCCTGAGGTACACGGCGGACGCCGGCCCCGGCAACGCGTACATGGTGGTGTTCGACAAGGTGCTCAAGCAGTTCGGGAGCAACGTCGTGCTGGACCACCTCGACTTCATGGTCCGGCGCGGCGAGCGGGTGGCATTGATCGGCCCCAGTGGTTCAGGCAAGACCACCATCCTGCGGCTGCTCATGACGCTCGAGGAGGCCAACGAGGGTGTGATCTGGGTGGACGGCGAGCCGCTGACCCATCAGATCAAGGGCAACAAGCTGACCAAGGCATCCCAATCACACCTGCGGCGGGTCCGGACGAAGATCGGGATGGTGTTCCAGCAGTTCAACCTGTTCCCCAACATGACGGTGCTGGAGAACATCACCGAGGCCCAGATCCACGTCCTCAAGCGGCCCAAGTCGGAGGCGGTCGAGCGCGCCCGTGAACTCCTGCGCACGGTGGGGCTGGCGGACAAGGAGAACGCCCACCCCACCACGCTCTCGGGCGGTCAGCAGCAGCGCGTGGCCATCGCCCGCGCGCTGGCCATGGACCCGGACATCCTGCTGCTCGACGAGGTCACCTCTGCGCTCGACCCGGAACTGGTCGCCGACGTCCTCGGGGTCCTGCGGATGATCGCCGAGACCACCAACATCACGATGCTGCTGGTCACCCACGAGATGGGCTTCGCGCGCGACGTCGCCGACCGCGTGCTGGTGTTCGACAAGGGAAAGATCGTCGAGGAGGGCACCCCCGAGCAGATCTTCACCAACCCGCAGATGAACCGGACGCGCACCTTCCTCAAGGCCGTCCTCGACCGTTGACCCCGGGTGGGTCCGGCGCGGCACGAGCCGAGCGGGCCCGGCCCGCCGCCGGCCGGGCCGGCCCCGCACCTCAGCGCACGGGGATCGCGACCAGCTTCGTCTCGAGGAACTCATCGATGCCGGACAGGCCGCCCTCGCGGCCCAGGCCCGACTGCTTGATTCCGCCGAACGGGGCGGCCGGGTTGGAGACCACGCCCACGTTGATGCCGACCATCCCGGCCTGCAGCCGCTCGGACATCGTCAGTGCCCGGTCGAGGTTCTCGGTCATGACGTAGGAGACCAGCCCGAACTCGGTGTCGTTGGCCATCTCGACGGCCTCGTCGTCGGTGTCGAAGGGGATGAGCGCGGCGACGGGCCCGAAGATCTCGGTCGACATCAACTCGGACTCGGGCGCGACCCCGGTGATCACGGTCGGCGAGTAGAAGAAGCCCGGCCCGTCGACGCGGCTGCCGCCGGTCAGGACCTGGGCACCGCGTGACACGGCGTCGCCGACCAGCCCGTCGACCTTGGCCAGGGCCTTCTCCTCGACGAGGGGGCCCACGTCGACGTCGTCGTCGACCCCATTTCCCACGCGCAGCGCGGCCATCCGATCGGTGAGTCGCTGCCCGAACTCGTCGATGATCGAGCGGTGCACCAGGATCCGGTTGGCGGACGTGCAGGCCTCACCCATGTTGCGCATCTTGGCGGCCATCGCGGCGTTCACGGCGGTGTCGAGGTCGGCGTCGGCGCACACGACGAACGGCGCGTTCCCGCCCAGCTCCATGGAGGTCCGCAGGACGCCGCGCGCGCACTGCTCGAGCAGCATCTTGCCGACGGGCGTGGACCCGGTGAAGGACAGTTTGCGGGCGATACCCGAGTCGATCCACGGCTCCACCACGCCGCCGGGCGAGGTCGTGCACACCACGTTGAGCACGCCGTCGGGCAGCCCGGCCTCGCGCAGCAGGTCCACCACGTACAGGGAGGTCAGCGGGGTGAGTTCGGCGGGTTTGAAGACCATCGTGCACCCGGCGGCGATGGCGGGCCCGATCTTGCGGGTGGCCATGGCCAGCGGGAAGTTCCAGGGGGTGACGAGGATGCACGGCCCCACCGGCTCGGAGGTGACCATGAACCGGGTGTTGCCGTCGGGGGAGCGGCGGGCGTCGCCGCGGACGCGGACGGCCTCCTCGGAGAACCAGCGGAAGAACTCGGCGCCGTAGTTGACCTCGCCCTTCGCCTCGGCGAGCGGCTTGCCCATCTCGGTGGTCATGATCAGCGCGATGTCGTCGGCCCTCTCCTTGAGGAGTTCGTAGGCGCGGCGCAGGATCTCGGAGCGCTCGCGCGAGGGCACGGCGGCCCACCCGGGCTGGGCGCGTCCGGCGGCCTCGATGGCGGCCGCGGCGTC
>NZ_JAALDM010000062.1 GCF_014144865.1 Dietzia aerolata
CGACGAGGCGCGCGCCGCCGTCGAGGTGGAGGTCGCGCGACTGTGCGCGGCGCTGGCCGAACGCGACGCGCACGGCAGCCGGAGCGACCGGGGCGACCGGGGCGACCACATTGACACGGTGCTGGTGACCAACGAGGTCGGCTCGGGCGTGGTGCCCGCGCACCGCTCCGGCAGTGTGTTCCGTGACCTGCTCGGCGCGCTCAACCAGACCGTCGCCGAGGAGTGCGACGAGGTGCACCTGGTCGTGTGCGGGCGCGTGCTCGTGTTGTGACGTCCCCGGGCGACCACCTTCGAAATCAGCGTCGGTCACTCCGTAGTCGGCAACTGCTGCTCCTTGTCGGGAAACCACATGAGAAGAACCGCGGCACCAGTGACAAGAGTGTGAAGCAGCGGAACCGTCCCCTGACTGGCACCGACCCACAGGCTCACCAGCGAGGCGATGCCGACCACCGTGAGGATGACCCGCGCCGCCCGGCCACCACGGCGCATTCTGAGGGCAAGCGCGATCACGACAGCGTTCAGAATGACGACGACGATCCCCGTGATTGCGAGAACGGCGGTGGGCTCATCATCGAGGGTGTAGACCCCCGAGAACTCTGCGAGACCGCCACCCACAGCGAGGAGGAGTCCTCCGACTATGGCCAGCAGGGCCGATACGATCCAGACAATCATCGATACGAACGTGGCGGTGTCTGACGAACGGGCAGGTGTTTGAGACATGCTTCGAGGCCTTCCTAGTTTCTGTCCAGAAGTGTGGTGACATGCCGGGCCGAGCTGAATGCCCCGGCCCTGGCCCATCTAGTTGGAGTGCGTGTCGCGGAGGTCGTCGACGGTTTTGTCCGACGTCTCTGCGATGACGTCGAGTATTCGGGCGTACCAGGGCGAATCGTCACTCACCACTGACACGTGGTCCTCGCCTTCGGCCAGCATCAGCCCGCCGATCCCTCCGGACTGCTTGACCGCGGCGATGTAGCGTTCTGAGTTCGCCGGCGCGACCATCGTGTCCGCAGTGCCGTGAACTGCCACTACCGGTACGTTCGGGTCGATGTTCTGGATCGGATCTACGGACCTGTACCGGTCAGGGACCTGCTCCGGTCCTCCGCCCAGAACAGTGACTATGCGACTATCACCGTGCGTAGCGGCATATCTCATGTCCAGGGGCCCGGCCAATGACACCACGCGCGTGGGCCGGAACCGGGGCCTGTTCCCGACCTCGTCGTCGCCCAGCGCGTGGCGGGTACCTGCCCACATAGCCAGCTGGGCTCCCGCACTGTGTCCCACCACGAGCTCGTCGTCGATCGCAAACTCAGGGTGCTGTTCATTGAGCTCGACCACATGGTCCAGAGCATCGGCGACATCATGGAATGTCGTCGGCCAGCCACCACCAGACCCGACGCGTCGGTACTCGATGTTGTAGACCGCCATTCCTCGGTCGACGAGATCACGGGCGTACGAGCTCATCACCTCGGCGCCGAGCTGAGACTCCCACGAGCCCCCGTGGATCAGCACCACCAGCGGCACCGACCCCGCGGCGTGCTGTCCAGCCGGCAGGTAGAGATCACCCCAGTTCTGTGCGGGGTCGGCCTGCCCTCTGGTGGGGTAGGACACGCGCTTGACCAACGGTTCAGCGCGCTCGACCAACGCCTCGTTGGCCACCCCCGCCGCAACGGCGGACTGGCCGGCCGAAGAAGACGGCTCGGCCGGCCCATCAGCGGAGGCGCAACTGGCGGCCAGGAATGCAACTGCTGCCGACAGCGCCACCATTCCAGCAATTCGATGTTTGGTATTCGATTCCACGCGAATCACCGTAGCGGATCAATCCATTAGACAACTACACGGATTGCGAGCATTTGCCGTTTACGAAAGTTTCCACTCGGTCACATGTGGAGCTTTGTTCAGCCCAATACCATGGCACAACACGACACGGACGATATATCCACTGGATTTAACTGTGCTCCCACAACTTATTCCTTCAAGCCGGACCCGAGGACCATCATAACCAGACCTGACCTGCATAAATAGAAAATTAAAGCCTTGCCTCAGGCTCCTCCGGTGCAGCTTTCCCATAGGCGATTAATCTCACTGTCTGCTAGTTTTCTTTTTTGTGTTTCCACGTTCCGCAAGTGAGCATTTAAATAGAATGATGCAACGCTTCAGCGACTCATCGGTAAGCGCTCTCTACGTGCCACGGCCGTGTCGATAGTGAGGGCGAAACATCGCTATCGTGCTCATCCGAGCCGGCTGCTGGTTACTGCACTGATCGGCGTTGTCGTGGCATCCGGCGCCGCCGCGAGTGGCTGGATCTTATTCCCGAAGCCGACAACCGCGTCGACGCACGCCAACCCGCCAGATACAGCGTCGACTAGCCCCCTGCCCACGCCGCCACCAGAAGCCGTCGCACGCCCCGACTGCAGAGTTGTCCCTTGCGTGGCACTGACCTTCGACGACGGACCGGACAGGGTGACCACCTCACGCCTACTCGACCTACTGGAAGCGCGTCGCACGCCAGCGACATTCTTCGTGCTCGGTCACAGGATCGCGGGAAACGAGGATCTGCTAAGCCGAATGGTGCATCTCGGCATGGAGGTGGAAAACCACACGTGGGATCACCCGAAACTGACGCATCTGGCCCCCGACGCTGTAGTCGATCAGATCAGACGGACCAATGAAGAGATCGTCAGAGCAACCGGCCGACATCCGGAACACCTCCGCCCGCCGGGCGGAAATTGGTCTCCGGGTGTGACCCCAACAGACGGGCTCACTTTAACGACCTGGGATGTTGACCCCCGCGACTGGTTCCACCGCAATCGCGCCGCCGTCGTCCAGAACACCCTGTCCGCAGTACAACCCGGATCAATCGTGCTGCTACACGACATCCACCCGTCAACGATCGACGCAGTTCCAGAGATCCTGGACGGCTTAGAGGCCCGAGGCTTGGCACCGGTTACCCTGCGCGAACTCAGTACAAGCGGGACGCTGCCGCACGAATAACGCTTACCAGCAGACCCCAACCGCCATGCGCCCGGCTTGATCGCGTCGCCCATTCCTGAGCCGATCAACGACCTCGTAGGCAATCGGATCACGGATCAGCCGACCCCACACTCGTCCCTCACGGCCCCGACCACCAACAGAGCTCTCCCGCGGGTCGGACACTGTCCACCATCTGGCGAGTCTTGCTACAAGCCCAGCTGCTAAGAAAGGGATCGCCACCATGCTCCCTGCAACGCCCCTGGACCGCAGGGCTTTTCTTGCTTTCGCTGCAGCCGGTGCCTCAACCGCTCTCACCGCATGTGGGCGATCTCAGACGCCCGAGCAGCTCCCGAGGTCACAGGAAAGTCCCTCTTCGCCGCTGCCGGAACTTCCCCCGCGCAGTGGGGTATCCGAGCCTGTGCCCTCAGTCGATCGCATACCGCAAATGTGGGGCACCCACCTGCCCGGAGTGACAACGCACGTTGACACGACGCATAAACGCCGGACGATTGCGCTTACTTTCGACGCATGTGGCGGCAGCGCCGGCAGCGGTTACGACACCGAGCTCATCGCAACGCTGCATGAATATGCGGTGCCAGCCACACTCTTTCTCAACGAACGATGGATACACACCCACCCGGTCGAAACAGCACGCCTCGTCGACGATCCACTGTTTCAGATCGAGAACCACGGCACCCTCCACCTCCCGCTCTCGGTAACGGGCAGATCCGCGTACGGGATAACCGGCACCCGCGACGCCGCGGACGCGGCTCTCGAGATCGAGTCCAACAAGGAATTTCTCCTCAACGCCTTCGGCGTGGAGAGCAGCTGGTTTCGATCAGGCACGGCGCATTACGACGACATAGCTGTGGAACTCGCGCACCGTCTGGCGGTGAGGATCGCGGGGTTCGCTGTAAACGCTGACGCTGGGGCGACTGCCGAAGCGTCGACAGTTGCTGCCAACATCCTGGCTGCCGAGGACGGGGCGATCGTGCTCGCCCACATGAACCAGCCAGGCAACGGCACCGCGGCAGGCACCCGACGCGCAGTAGAACAACTTCACGCCGAGAATGTCGACTTCGTCCACCTGCACTAGCCCGCTTGCAACCACGCCGCGCCAAGACCTGGTCGGTCCTGGCAAAACGACTGGAGAGCGCGATCTATGCCCCACGCCTCTCACCCCGGGATCGAGGAGCAAATGAGATGACCGGACCTACAGAGCCGCCCGACCACCCACTATTGCCAGCCACCGGCGACGAACTCGAGACCGCCACCGCGGGTCGTCCGGGCCAAACAAGCGACAGGCGAGGAGACGTGACCGTAGTGCCGCACGCGGCTCCGCCCGCGCGACCGGATGTCGGGCAGGCGAAGCAGACCGACGCGCAATGCCAGCTGGGCCTGCCGCGCGCCTCCACACCTCACCAGACCGAGCGACACGTAGGCGTGCGAGCACCAGCATTACGACTAGGAATCGCCATCGCCCGCTCTCTATCCACGAGTGAGTCGCACGATCACGCGAATGCCGCGGCCTGGGCAATCGCCGCGGCTGCCGACACCGCCCGGCACGCACAGTCCACAATCGCGATCGTCACCTTCGGCACCGACTCCGATCTTGTCGACACGAGGTCGACCAGCGACATGCGAGTGCCCGCTACCGAAGTTCTCGGTGCTGCCAACCGTTCTGCAGACCTGCCTGACGCGTTGGAGTTATTGCGCCACCGTCTCAAGCTGGACCTACATCCGGGCGATTCGCGACTGCTGGTTGTCATCTCCGACACCGCACCGGCCTATCTCGAGCGCGTCGAGCTCAGTGTGATCGGCCTTGTCGAGTCCGGGGCCTGGGTCCTGTGGGTGAGCGTCGACGAGGACAGGCCCGCTGATCTGCCTGCTGGCATCACCGCTGTCGGTGTCTCCAGCACCAACTTGACGCGCACACTGCCCGACATCATCAATGACGTCTTGGCCGCGCTGTCCTCAGACGGTTCCCAGTAAGCGCCTGGCCCGGTGATTCACAGGGGGCTCCAATCGCTCGGGTCAACCCATCAGGCGCGTCGGACTCGCCGAACAGTCACAACGAAGAGTGCAACGAGTAGTACGTAGTCGATCACCATCAGGACGTAACCGATGCTCTCAAGTGATGGGGCCAGGTCCCACACAGCATGGATAACAACCGCGCCGAGTACGGCGACTGCGAATTCGTAGCGCAGTAATGTATTGAACCGGCAGAGAACGTAGCCGGCCACTGCGCCGGTTACCGCCACGGTGAAGGCGTGGAACCCGAAGCCCACGAGCATTCGCGAGGCGATGGTCGTGAGTTCTTGGGCAACCCCGAGACCGCCGTCGTCCGGCGAGATCGCGTACTGCAGGTTCTCGAACACCTCGAACCCCGCGCCTGCTGTAAACCCGAGCGCGAGCCCTCGGAGCGGGGTTCGGACACCGATCACAAGGACGGCTATAACGGCGGCCAGCTTGATCAGCTCTTCAGCGAACGGCGCTATCACAGCACCCGGCCCGAGACCATTGAGGACTCCGGCGAGACCTGTTGCCCCGAACGCACCCCAGAGCACCATCCAGATGATCTCGTCTCGCGTCACCGCTCCCGCAGGCAGCGATAAACGGGCCACAACGCACAAAAGACCTGCCTGAACTGCAGCGGCGACAAGGGCGATCGCACTCCCCGCCATTCCGACATCCGCCATGTCGGCAAGTCCGACCAACGAAATCGCTGCACCCAGGAAAAAGAGCACGGCGAGCACTTTGCCGCCAGCCCCTGATGCGGCGACACGTCTCCATACCGAGTATGGACCTTCCGGAGTACCGATATCAGTGCTCAACGTCAGCCCCTGTCCTGTTGTGTTGCCGACCGAGAGTAATCGCCGCAATCGAGTAGACCAGCAGGCTCAGCACCACGGTCCAGGTCACAGCGAGCAGCGCGAGCGAGGCCTCGTCAAGCAGGTAGTCAGGAATCTTTATCCAGGCGAGCAGGCCGAACACGATGGAAGCCGTGCCTCGCGGGCCCAGAAATGCGATCAGTGTCTTCTCGCGCCGCGTGTAGAAGTGACCGCTGAGTGCCAGCATGACTGGGCCCGCGCGCAGGACGCTGATTGCGCCGAGCGCGAAGATGACCACCGGCCACCCCGCCCAGCCGAGGTCCAACAGGTAGTCGATCAACAGTCCGAAGCCGAACCACATCACGACGTTGCACAAGAGCGTCACGTCCTCCACGAACTCAAGCTCGGAGCCGCCGAGCTCCTGGACAGTTCGGGCCGCGCGGTAGGTGATGCCGCAGACGAATGCCGCGACGAACCCGTTACCTTCAAGAAGGACTGCGCCCCCGTAGGCCAACAACGCGACCATGATGACGGTGATCCCCAACGCCCGTGTGGATGTCAGCGAGAGCGCCAGAGCTCGATTTGCGGCGAATGCTGCCCCGAACCCGATCGCCCCACCGATGCCGATGGCGATCGCAGTGGAATAAACTCCCTCGCCCACCGCGTCCCAGAACTCCCGCTCGCCCGATGTGTGCTCGATGAGTACGAGTGCGCAGACGAAGATCGGCGCCATTATGCCGTCGTTGTAGCCACTCTCGACGTTCAATAGTCGGCTGACCCGTCGCGGCACAACCCGGTTTCGAAACAGTGACCCATTAGCTGACAGGTCCGTCGGCATAACGGCGCACGCGAGGACTACGAGAACCGCCAGCCCAACCCCTGGGAACAGGAAGGCGCCGAATGCCGTTGCCGCGACAATGGACAACGGCAGCCCAATCAGGAGTAGTTTGAGCGCCCCGCGTCGGTCGTGCCCGAGCATCCCGCCTTTGACCTCAGTCGCGTCGACGAATAACAGGAGGGCGAGAACCATCTCGACTATGCGTTCGGTGGTGGGCAAAGCAAGTGCAGTCGACAGTTCCACTCTGGACACTTGCGCAGTGGCCGCGCCGGCTATTGCCAGAACCAGCGCAGGAGCAACGCGCCAGTGGGTCAGACGAGTGGCGAAGAGCGACCATACGGCGGTGACCGCTGCCGCAACGAGTAAGAGAGCCGTCAGATTCATTCCGGGACCCAGAAGCGTGCCGGATGAAGTCCGGCCCCGTCACCGGTAGGGGAACTATGGCGAGCGGGCGCCCCCGCTTGACGATCGCGGCGAGTCGGCCTGTCGATTGTTTTGTCCAAGCTACTCATTCAGAATCCGTCTCCAAGAGAGACTGTGATCGGAGCCCGCGATGCCGTGAACTCCAGCGGCAGGCACCGGGTGTCGCAGGCGTCCTCACGAACCCGAACCCTGAACCAACTCCAGAAACGCGACGCTAGGCGTTCCGAAGACCGATCTTCAGCCCGTCCTTTTCACAGATTTGCGACATCTTCCCCTCCGAGTGCGGCCGGCACAGCCAGCCACTCACAGTCATGATGTCCGAGGTGCCGATAGTGGCTGCATATTCGGCGGCGACGTCGATGGCTTCCGTGCAGCCCACACGGCCTACTGGCGTGCCCATTGCCTCAACCACTCGCAGATTCCCACCTGCATCCTTAACGGGGCCACAATTAGTCGTGTCCTCACCCGCGACGTGAGCGGCAGGGGGAGGGGGCGCGGGCTGGGAGTGCTCGGGCTCCGCGACCTTCGGTTGCACATCAGGGTGCAGCGTGTGGACCGGGACGGGGGCTGGCGGCGGGGGCGAAGCCGGAGCCGCCTGTCCGCGCAAGCCGATGACCAGTCCCGATGCGGAGCACACATGCGGCACGGTGGCATCGGGCTGGGGCTGACAGTGCCAGCCATCTACAGTCGTAGCACTCTGCCCCGTTGCCCCGCCGATGTAGTCGTGAGCGACCGTGATCGCATCAGTACAGCCCGCACGCCCAGAGCCGTTTGCGAACGCGATCACGTGCGCGACTACGCCTTGGTGGTCGTGCACAACGCCACAATCCACGTCACCGATCGGCATCGGCGGGGGCGGTTCTGCGATATGGGATGAAACAGCGTGCGTCGACGAAGCGGAGTGCGATTCCCGCGGTCCCTCTTGCTTCGATCCGCAGCCCGCGGCGAGGAGCAGAAGCAGAGCTCCGATTGAGATCAGCACTCTAGAGTTCGTGTTCATGTGGTCCTCATATCAGTTGGCCCGTCGGGGCGGCATTGGTCGCCAGCCGTTCACTGCTGGCAGTTTTCTTCAGTCAGAGTCCGTGGAGGACCGCGTCCTCACCGGCGGCCCTTAAAAACTCGTCACGGGTCGCGGACTTGATGTGTTGAGCACTTATCGCGAACAAAGGGACGTAGATAGGTGGCGTCAACTCGAGAACGCGCACCAGTCCACCCGCCGCACTCCCGGGCGGTTCCGTCACGAAGGCGACATCTGATGTCCCGATCACCGCTGTAACTGGTGGCGTGCCTTGAATCGGGTTACGACGCACAGCTGGAGTGAAGCCAGCTTCCCTGCACACCTGGATCAGATGGTCTGTGTAACCAGACTTACCGGGATGGCCCCACACCGTGATTGACTCTGCCGCCAGTTCACTTAGCTGGATCGAGTCGCGACTCGCCAGATGATGCTCGGATGAGACTGCGACGCGAAGGCGGTGCGAACTCAACGTCGATCGGGTCACGCCGAGTCTGGGCTTCATACCTCGACACAGACCCACATCGATCTCTCCATTGAGCACCCCTTTCTCGAGCTCACCCGGATACCGTTGGTTGACATTCGTAGACAGATCAGGAATTACTTTCCGGACGCGGTGGATCAGCTGCATCACCTCGAGCACAGTGATCGCCGGTGTATGGCCGATCTGAAGCGTGGCCAGCGCATTAGTCGCCGCTCTACGAGCACGCAGCAACGCCGCATTTGCGAGGCCATGCAATACAGTTGCGTCTTCAATCAAAGCCTGCCCGGCAGGAAGCATCTTGATGCCGCCGCCACGCCTGGAGAAGAGCTCCACCCCGACCTCCCGCTCCAGGGCGCGCATGGAGCCAGACAAGGCCTGCTGCGATAGATGGAGACGCTGTGCAGCAGCAGTGAGAGATCCTTCTTCGGCTACAGCGACTAGATACTCGAGCTTGCGAAGGTCAAGCAACGACTGTCCTTTCTACATTTGTAAAGGCCCCACCTCCCAGTCCCCCTACAGAACCGCTGCCCATGCTAGGAGTTGGCAGTCGGAATCCGGCCAGAAACCGCCCCCGTTCAACGACCACAAGAGGATCCGTAGATCCGACAAGGTCTCATTGTGACCCTGCCGCCCTACGGTCCCTACCAGCAGAAACGATCCCGGCCCCCCAATCGTCCAGGGGTGTGCGTCAGAACTTCACGGCCCGGCAAGGGCAACTCATCGTTCAGCCGACTGCAACCTCGCACCGCCGGCGGTACCGTCCCACGACGTATGTCCCGAGCGATAGCTGGCCCAGAAAGACACGGCAACAGCTTGCCCCGCAAACAGAAGACACGGAAGACCGACCAGCGCTGGCTGCGCTACGCGAGGAATCGCCAACGCACAGTGCTTCACACCAGTGGCTTCAATGCACAACGAGGCAACTCCGATTGCCACTCCTGCACAGCCGCCAAGCGTGCAGATCGTCGCAGTGCTCGATTACGCCACAACGAAATGAAAGTAAATGATCCCGTTAACCTGCGTTCTGCCCGTATACATCGGCGTCACGCCAGAAGAATTCACTCGAGCCTATCGAAGCATCTCATTTCAGACCCTCCCGCCAGAAGAAATACTGGTGGTCTTAGACGGCCCCGTGCAGAGCGAAATCTCAACCTTCTTGAAGAATCAGAAGCGCTCCGATGCACGACTCAGCGTCATCGAACTCGAAACCAACCAGGGGGTTTCTGCGGCGATGCGCACCGCGTTCGAGCAGGCTCAGAATCGTTGGGTAGCGCGGCATGATGCTGACGACATCATGATGCCGGATCGATTCGAGAAACAATGGCCTGTGGTTTCCGAAGAGCGTTACGCGGCCGTCGGCGGTGCAATGCTGGAATTCGTTGGAGAACCGACCAACATTGTCCGAGTAAGACGACTTCCCAGTACGCACGCCGCATTAGCTAGTTATGCCCGGATGAATAGCCCACTCAACAATCAGAGCACGATTTTTGATCGCGACGCCGTACTGGCCATCGGAAATGTACGAGATATCCATTTCATGGAAGATTACGACCTGTTCGCACGCCTGATCGCGAATGGCTACCTGCTCCACAGCATAGACGAGGCGTTGGTCCTCGTCCATGCGCAAGAGACCATGTATGACAGGCGCACCGACAAGAGATTCTCCGCCTCCGAGCGGCAAATGCAGCGCAATCTCGTCGATCTCGGGCTAATTTCGCCGCCCCGATCGGTGATGAACTACGCAGCACGTCAACTCTTCCGGAAACTACCTCGCCCACTCCTCAAATTCGCTTACGCCAAGCTGTTCCACCGACCCGATGCCCTCAACTCCCCAATCTCGGAAGTGAAGCAGTGGATCGAGTCGGACTGGCCGGGATTTTCTCCGTGCCCCACTCTCATCAAGAGCTCATGATGCCCAACCCCCTCAAAGGAAAGTCAGAGGTCAAAAGACGGGACACGGGAGCGAAGAGCACACTGGTTGCGACACCGGGAAGCTGTGTCGGCAGACATGACGACCAGCTTCTCAGGTTCCACACACCGTGCGGTACCGGATTGATGACTCACCCAAGCGTGGTGTTCATACCCCAAGAGTTCTCGGGCTATCCGTATTGGATGGCCGGAACGCCTTATGACGGAGTTGACGACTCTATAGAAAATCCCTGCATTTACGCCTCCCATGACGGCACCAACTGGGAAATTCCCCCCGGAGCAACCAACCCGGTAGCCCCCACGCCCCCAGGCAAGGCACATAACTCGGATGCCCATTTGGCATTCGACGGCACCGCTCTCCACCTCTGGTATCGACGCACCAATGACGGTTATGACACCATCCTGCATGCTATTAGCAGCGACGGAACGCAATGGTCCACGTTCGATTATGCGCTCCGCTTACCGCAACACCGCGAACGCATTTTATCGCCCACCATATGCCGCTCGAGCACCCGGTGGTTCATGTACACCGTCAAGTTTATCCGCCAAGGAAACTATAAGATTGTGCAGCGACGTGAGGCTGGCGATCCCAGTGGCCCTTGGGGTCCCCCCACCAGCTGTGATATCACTCTGCCTGACGGTCGACTGCCGTGGCATATCGACGTGTGCCACGTCGGCTCTGAATACTGGATGGTCATCGCCGACAGCATTTCAAACAAGGGCGGCGACCTTTTTTTCGCCACTTCGAAAGACGGGTTGTCATTCGACGTCGCCCAGGAACCGCTGCTCTCTCGCCATTCCGCCGTCGGGAGCGGTTTATATCGATCAGCGCTAGTCGCGCGGCCATCGATCGACAAGGCCGGCCACGAGTCCGTCATCGCAGACGCCTGGTACTCGGTTGTAGACGGACGCCGATGGGGAGTGTGCCGCGGGGAGATCATCCTCCGGCGCCCTCTCACGATCTGACACTCATGCAATTCGAAAGGACGCGTGTTCGCGATGGGCTTACCACTGGGACGAAACTCCACAGTCTCCTCCGGAGGACGATCGCGTCTTGCTCTCCTGCTTGCCGCAGCACTCGCGGGAGGCGCCTTGGCGTGTTCTGTGGTCGGCAGTGGAAGCAGCACCGTCAGCATCTCAGAACCTCGCGTCATTTCAGCGCCCGTTGCAGCCTTGCCTGTGCTGCCAGAACGGCCCGCCTTTACCGTCGTTGATGCGGCGATGATTCGATCGATCGCTCAGCTGGCCCTTGTCGAGCAGGGCCAGCCCGCCGACTTGACTGATACAGACTTGGTAGCGCGCGATGTGCTCGCCGGCGGCCCACTTGCCGTAGCTGACGTGCGGCACAAGACATACGAGATACTCTCCGGGTTCGGGCCCGGCGGCCCCTTCGACCCCTCGATGCCGCCTCGACCTGAATGCCCGCCAGCTGCCAGAGCCTGCATTGACGTCGGCGGTAAGCGTGCGTGGCTGCAAGACGGCGGACGCATCACCTACGGGCCGGTGCCGATCACCACGGGGAAACCTGGGTTCGAAACCACACTCGGTTCGCATCGGGTCCTGCGTCACGTCCGCCACGACCACAGCCGAATCTTCGATTCGCCGATGCCCTACTCCACCTACTTCACAACCAGTGGCATGGCCTTCCACGAAGGTCGACTCGATGAGCCTTCGCATGGATGCATCCATCTGGGACACCACGCGGCCGCCCAGTTCTTCGACCAGTTGCGAGTCGGAGACGAAGTCGTCGCGTTCTGACGGCTGAAACCAATTCAGCTCACGCGCACCGTTCTGTTCCTCAGCTGCTCCGCTCCTCACTTGCGACTCGGCCGCCTGTGTGCGCGAACTGCAGTCGCTGTTGACCCTCAGAAGGTTGGTTATATGCTCGTCGTAGAAACGCTCATCGCGGTCGCGATAGCCGTGACCACCGCATTCGGCGGCCTGGTGGCCGACGACGTGTTCAGCGTCGACGACTCGTGCACGGTCACCGCCCGGCCCGACCTATGGGCGCACCACTGCACCTCGCAAGCCCGGCTCGCCTGGTTCCTCGGCTCGGCGGCCCTACTCGTGGGCGCCATGTGGGCGCGTCACTGGCTGATCAACCGGAACGGCACCCTGTACTACTTGCGCCTGCTTCCCGCCACCAGTCCCGACCGGATGCGCGGGGCCATCGACCTGGCCCGCGCACGCAGCCTTGACTTCCGCACCGCCACCGGCTGGTTCGGTATCGACGGTGACTTCCTGGACATTCGCACTGACGTGAACCTGGTGACCGACGAATTGGAACGTGCCATGAACGATGATGACGAGGGCACCGGTTACCTGTTCGCCCCCAATCTGGTTTTTCCCGCCGCGCTAGCCGTGGGATATGACGCGCTCCTGCGCCAGCGCACCCATCTGTGTGAGCTGCCGGAACAGGCACGGTCCGGGCGGCGGTTCGGGGGTGACACAGGCATACGGACCGTGTTCTTCGACGACGGATACACCCGGTGGTCGGACCGAGACTGGGTGCCCCACCACGCCCACCCTGACCCCGAGATCACCCTCACCACACTGGGCGATCCGACTTCCGATCCCACGGCGGTCCGCCGCGTGTGGCTCTCCCTCCAGCTGGGCCCACAGGGGCCGGTCACCGAGGTAGACGCCGCGTACCCGCTGCGACGTGCGTGTGACGTGGTGGTGGTGGCCGGTCCCACCGAGACCGTCAACGGTGAACCCCGGCTCCGCGCCTGGCAGCTGCCCACCCTGCGCCGGCTCCCCGGCGGGGACAGCCGCCGTATCGACCCCACGGCATTCGCCCGAATCCTCGAGGAACTGTCGGGCGCGGTGGAGCACGTGCTGGATGAATACCCCGGGGCGCAGGTGCTACTAGCCGCCGACGTACCGCACACTGTGGCGTTCGCATTGGGCTACGTCATCTCCGAACGCAAAGACGCCTACATTCATGGCACACTCCCCGCCCATCCGGGGTCCCGCCTCGACTCCTCACCCGCCGGATGCACACCAGCACAGGCCGAAACCGACGGGCTGAGTTCACTGAACCGGTTCTGGGAGTCGGTGACGCCAGTGCTGATCCAACCTGGTAAGGCCATACCAGCCCTTGTCCACGCCGCCCAGATTCCAGACTCGGTTCCCCGCTCATCTTGAAGCACGATGCCCGGTCATTGGCATGACGGCGTCGGCTGGCGGAGTTCTCCCGTGGGATCTCGTGCGGCGTCTATGAGACGCGCACGTTTTCCGAATTGACTGTTCAGAAAACTCAGTCGGACAACTGCGACGGCGCCGCGTCCTAGGCTGGGTTTCATCGGATGTCAGCCGGAGCCACCCGGAGTTTTGATATTCCAGGGCCGCCACGGCGCGATCCGACCCGATCAACCTCAGCCCTCATTTGACCTCAGCCCACTGTCAGGAACACGCCGCTGCGCATCCTGGCCCCTCTCGGAAGGACACCGTGAGCACCGACCAGCTCGCCGACAGCACCCACGACCCCGCCGCGCCGTCCCCGCTCGCCCGGGCCGGCGGCCTCGTGACGACCGTCGCCCGGCGCCTGCCCGTCACCACAGTGTTCGTGGCGGCGCTCATCGTCACCGGCGTGGTGTTCGAGTCACTGTGGCGGCACGCCGGTCAGGCCAGCTGGTTCGAGGGCGTGGCCTACGGGCTGCCCGCCCTGGAGGCCGGCCGGTGGTGGACGCTCGGCGCCGGGCCGTGGTTCGGGCTCACCCCGCTGCAGCACGTGTCGCTGATCCTGTTGGCCGGCCTCGGGATCGGCGTGGGCGAATGGCTGCTCGGGCCACTGCGCGTGCTCATCGCCGCGATCGGCGGGCAGCTCATCGGGGTGCTCGGCGCGATCGCGGTGATCGTGCCCGGCGACGCGGCGGGCTGGGCGTGGGCCAGCGAACTGTCGGTTGTGCTGGACGTGGGCTGCTCGACCGCGGTGATCGCGGTCCTGGCCGCCGCCACCGCCACCCTCGTCTCCCCGTGGCGACTGCGCGCGCGGGCCATCCTGTACGGCTACGTGATCGTCTCGTTCCTGTTCGTCGGCAGCCTCGCCGACCTCACTCACCTCATCGCGTTTGTGGTGTTCCTGCTGGTCGGCGAGCGTTTCTTCTCCCGCGGCGAGCGCGGCCTGCGCCCCCGGACCCGCCGCGAGACCCGCCTGGTCGTCTCGGCCGGCATGTGGTTCATCGCGGCCGTGCACGTGGTGGTGTACTTCATCCCGTCTGAGGGGCCGCTCGGCCCCACCGAAGCCGACGACGTGAGCCTGGTCAGCATGCTTGTCTCCGTGGTGGTGGCGGCCGTGACCGCTGAGCTGCTGCGGCGCGGATACCGGATCGCCTGGGGCGTGGCGCTGGCATACGCGCTGTTCACCACGGTCAGCACGCTCGTGGTGACCGTCCTGGTGGTGGCCGCCGACTTCGAGTCCCTCGGCGCGGTCACCCTCGGCACCGGCCTGCTGTGGGCCGGCGAGGCGGTGCTGCTCATCGTCGGGCGCAACGCGTTCGGCGTCCACCTGCGCCGCCGCGTCACCGGCTCCTCCGTCCACCCGGACAAGGTGGTAAACCGCGTCCGCACGCTCATCCGCAGCCACGGTGGCAGCACCATGTCGTGGATGATCACGTGGCAGCCGATGAACTACTTCTTCGGCCCCGGCGGCGACGATTCCGCGGGCGTGGTGGGGTACCGGATGCACGTCGGCGCGGCGATCGGGCTGGCCGACCCGGTGGCCGCACCGGAAGACCGCGAGCGACTGCTGGTCGAGTTCGTGAACTTTGCCGAAGCGCAGGCCGCCGTGCCGTGCCTGTTCTCGGTGTCCGGCGAGACGGCCGAGATCATGCGGGGCCGCGGGTGGCGGGCGCTGCAGATCGCCGAGGACACCCTCATGGACCTGCCCGATCTGGCGTTCGCCGGCAAGAAGTGGCAGAAGATCCGCACCGCCATGAACAAGGCCGAGAAGCAGGGCACCACCTACGTGTCCGGCCTGCTGCGCGACCAGCCGGCGGACACGCTGGCGCAGGTGCGGGAGATCTCCGAGCAGTGGGTGGGCGACAAGGAGCTGCCCGAGATGGGCTTCACGCTCGGCACGGTGGAGGAGGCGCTCGACGACGACGTCCGCATCGCGCTCGCCGTCGACGCCGAGGGCACCGTTCAGGCCGCGCTCTCGTGGCTGCCGGTCTACCGCGGCGGGCCCGACGGCGGCGTGCGCGGCTGGACGCTGGACCTCATGCGCAAGCGCAACGGGCCGGGCGCCAACAACATGATCGAGTTCCTCATCGCGCGCTCGGCGCTGGAGTACAAGGACGAGGGTGCGGACTTCCTGTCACTGTCCGGCGCGCCCCTGGCGCACAGCAATGACGGGGACGACGACAACGCCGAGGTGGCCGTCCTCGACAGGGGCCTCGACCTGCTCGGTCAGGCACTCGAGCCGTATTACGGTTTTCGTTCACTGCACCATTTCAAGGCCAAGTTCAATCCCCGCGTCGACCCCGTCTACCTGTGCTTCCGCGACGAGGCGGACCTGCCGCGCATCGGCCTGGCCATCGGCCGCGCGTTCCTGCCGGGCGCCACTACTCGCCAGCTCGCGGCGCTGGCCCGGTCCGGCGGCGGATCCTCGGACGCGATCGACGTCTGAACCGCCGGCCCTGTTCATCGAGCAGAGAGTTCGGCCCGCATCGGTCGAGTAGAACTGCGCGAAACCCTCTGCTCGACGTGGGGGCTCGCGCGGGTGCGGGCGCGGGGTCGGGCGCGGGCGCG
>NZ_JAALDM010000063.1 GCF_014144865.1 Dietzia aerolata
TGCGCCGGAGAACCACGAGCGTGGTTGCGCGGATATCCGCGAGTTGGCGCCGGTGGGTGCGGTGGACAAGGACCGGCTGCGCGGGGAGATCGAGGGGCTGCAGGCGCGGGGCTACACGCCGATCGGTAACTCGCTGCGCGCGGCCGCCGACATGCTGTCCCCGGACGCGTCGGAGCGTTCGATCGTGCTGGTCTCGGACGGGATCGACACCTGCACGCCCCCGCCGCCGTGCGAGGTCGCGGCCGAACTCGCCGACGAGGGCGTGGGTCTGGCCGTGCACGTGGTGGGTTTCCGCGCCGACGAGGCCACACGGGCAGAGTTGGAGTGCATCGCGAACACGACCGGCGGCAGCTACCGGCAGGCCGATGACGCGGCGGCGTTGAGCGAGTCGTTGCAGTTCCTGGCCCAGCGCGCGATCGTCGAGTACGAGACCACGGGCACGGAGTTCCAGTTCGCGGACACCGCAGACGAGGCCCTCTACGTCGGTCAAGGCCTCTACCGGACCACGGTGCAGACCGTGTCCGAGCTCAACACCGCCGCCGTGCCGGAGAAGTTCCTCCGTGTCGCCGTCCCCGAGGGGCATCGCGCGTACGTCGCGGTCACGGCGGTGCCGCGCATCGACCTGACCGACACGGGCGGCGGCGAGGGGATCAATGTCCGGCTGACGTCGACCAACGAGTCGCATCACACCTGCACCAAAGACGTCGCGTCCTCGCAGACGAGCGGCGGCGGATGGGAGCCGCCGGAGTCGACGGTCCTCGCGTTCGCGGGCCAGGAGCCGGGTGACGAGTGCGACGGCACCCAGTTCCTCGTGGCCGCCCAGTTCAACACCGCGGGCCTGGGTGCCGCCGAGGAGTTCGAGGTGGAGATGTCGGTGCAGTTCGAGCCGATGCCCGGCAACGAGGTGGGCACCTGGCCGGAAGGCCACCCCGGCAGCGCGCCCGACGCGGCTCCGGTCGAGATCTCGAGCCCGCAGCCGGTCGCGGGCGGGAACAGCTTCGCGAACGCGGCCGAGATCACCGAGGGGTCGTTCTCGGATGCGATCGTCCCCGGCGAGTTCCGCTACTACCGCGTCCCGGTCGAGTGGGGGCAGCGTCCGGTGGTGACCCTGAAGACGGGCCCGTCGGTCCGGGAGACCAACGACACCCTGTACGGCGCGATCTACGGTCCGGTCCGGCAGCAGCTGGGGTCCGAGTACATCTCCTATCGGCAAGAGGGCGAGGAGATGACGGTCGCCTCCGACCGCCCGGTGAACTTCAACAACCGGAACGCCAACGTGGGCGGCGAGCGCGTGTCGATCGCGGGGGAGCACTACCTCGCGGTGTCGATGAGCGTGTTCGGCAACGACGTGCTGGGAGTGGAGCAGCCGTTCGAGTTCGCGGTCCGCATGGACGGCGAGCCCGGCGAGGGGCCGGACTGGGAGCCGGTGAACGAGCCGGGGCCGACGCCGTCGTCGTCGCCCATAGGCACGGACGCCGCGCCTGGCGGCGAGGCCAATGACGACAACGACGACGACAACCCCTCCGTCGTGGCCTCCGCGGAGGAGGATTCCAGCCTGCCCGGGTGGGCGCTCCCCGCCGGCATCGGGGTGATCCTGTTGATCCTCGCGGGGCTGGGCCTGTGGTTCTTCAGCCGGGGCAAGCAGCGGTAACAGCGCGCCGCTAACCGGGTGGCCCCGACCTGCTCGGGGCCGGGGCCACCCCTCTCGACGTGTGCACTGTCGCGGTCAACCGAGCGGACCCTATGCGGCATGTCGGCGACCCCAGGGCCGCCCAACCACTGGCGTCAGCCGTCGTCCCAGCCAGAGGCCACGGCATCCACAAAGGCCTGGTCGGCGGCATCGTCCGCGGAGGCGGCAATCGTGGCCGACTGACGCCAGGCCTCGCGTTGGAAGTCCGGCCGGCTGACATCAGCGACGCGGATCCGGACCGGGCGCCGATCGTGTGCCCGGAGCCGCTCGAGGCGACGGCGAGCACGGTCACGGGAGCCCATGAAGGCCACGCTACAACCGACGCATCGGGTTGGGGCGCGGTCGCGGCCGATGGCTACCATGGCGGCCGTGAGCCTTACCGTGTCTACCGTCAACGTCAACGGGATCCGCGCCGCCGTCAAGCAGCGGTCGGAGACCAACCTCGGATTCCTGCCCTGGCTCGAGGCCAGCGGCGCCGATGTGGTGGCCCTGCAGGAGGTGCGCGCCGACACCGACCAGACCCGCAAGGCCCTGGCCCCCGCGCTGGAGGCCGGCTGGCACCTGGTGGGAGCCCCGTCTGAGCTCAAGGGACGCGCCGGCGTGGCGTTGCTGTCGCGACACGAGCCGGCTGAGGTGACGATCGGCTACGGCGATCCCGAGTTCGCCGAGTCCGGCCGCTACATCGAGGCCGAGTACCCGGGCGCCGCCGCGGGGGAGACCGTGACCGTCGCGAGCCTGTACCTGCCGTCGGGGTCGGCGGGCACCCCCAAGCAGGATGAGAAGGACCGGTTCCTGGGCACGTTCCGCGAGTTCCTCGCCGAGCGCGCCGCTGCGGTCGCCTCCCGTGACGGTCACGAGATGATCGTCTGCGGCGACTGGAACATCGCCCACCGCGAGGCGGACCTGAAGAACCACAAGGGCAATCACAAGAACTCGGGGTTCCTGCCGCACGAGCGGGAGTGGATGACCGGCGTGTTTGCCGACGGCAGCGGCTGGACCGACATCGTCCGGCACCGCCGGCCCGACGAGGTGGGGCCGTACTCGTGGTGGTCGCAGCGCGGTCAGGCCTTCGACAACAACGCGGGCTGGCGCATCGACTACCACGTGGTCACCGACGGGCTCGTCGACCGCGCGGTGTCCGATCAGGTCGACCGGGCGAGCGCCTACGACATGCGCTGGTCGGACCACGCGCCGGTGACGGTCGTCTACAAGTAACCGGAGTCCCCGAGCCAGAGTCCCCGGCTGCGGGGAGCATCCTCTCCGGAACTGTCTCTGCGCTTACCCTTTTCGACGTGTCAGCCTACGATTCCCCCGCAGTCCAGGCCCTGGGGTCGCTCGCCGATCTCGGATCCCGTCGATTCTGGCGAACGGTCGGTCGCCCGATCGACCTCGACGGCGACGAGCACTGGCTCCGGGCTCCCCGTGCCACCGGGTCGCGAGTCGGCGACGCCTGGCTGCGGGCCTGGGCCGATGAGAACGCCTGCGAGCTGCGAACCGGCGGCGACACCGGCCTGTTGTCGAATATGAACGTCCTCGACGGCCCGGGCTTCGATGCGAACCGGCTACATCCACTCGTGCGCGAGTTTTACGAGCACACCACGCGCTTCCGGATGGAAGTGTGGATGCAGTGGAATCCGCTGGCGTGGCCGGCCGCCGAGGTGGTTCGCGTGGGCTTCGGTAGACGGGTGGATCAACTGGCACTGCCATCCAAGCCGCTCGACGTGGCGTACGGGATGGACAGCGACGTCACCGTGTTGGAGCGGCCGGACGGTTCGCAGCTGTCCGCCGGCTGGCTGCGAACACTTCGGTCGACGGGGGAACACGTCTACAGCGGGTGTTACACCGCCTCAACGCTCCCGGGCGCCGATCGTGCCAGTGTGCACGTGTCCTTCCCGCTCGAGAAGGGCAATGTCCAGGTGTTCCTCAGGCCCGATATCGGCGACGACGGCTCCCTGACATTGACCTCCGGTCGTGGTGGGTTCGGCGACAACGGGTGCTACGCGGTCGTCGACAACGGTGGTCGCGACCACTGCGCCCGAGCGCCGCTCCACGAGAAATTCCATCTGTATGTCGACGACGAGGGCGTCCTGCGCACGGACCATGAGCTCAACGTGTGGTCCATCCCGGCCGCGAGATTGCACTTCAAACTGCTGCGGATTGCGTAGTCGCTGTCCGCCGAATCCTCCGTACCGACGTTCTGCCCATTCCCCGCGTTCTCCGTGCTTCCCGCGGTGGCCGGTCCGTAGCCTTGGGTGCATGCCGAAGTTCGCTACTGCTGAACGTCCTGACCGCGCCGGCCTCGTCGACTTCCTCTCGACCCGGCATCGCGCAGTTCTCATCACCCGCCGCGCATCCGGTGGCCTGCAGTCCTCGCCGGTGACCTGTGGCGTCGACTCCGAGGGGCGGCTCGTCGTGGCGACCTACCCGCAGCGGGCGAAGGTCACCAATATCCGCCGCGACCCGGCGGTGAGCGTGTGCGTGATCTCCGACGACTGGAACGGACCATACGTCCACCTCGACGGCTCCGCCGAGGTCATCAACCTGCCCGACTCCGTCGAGCCGTTGGTCGAGTACTTCCGCAGTGTCGCCGGCGAGCATGACAACTGGGATGAGTATCGCGAGGCGATGGTCCGCCAGGGCAAGTCGCTCATCCGTGTGACGATCGACGACTGGGGCCCGGTCGCCACGGGAGGCTTTCCGCCACAGTCCGACTGACCGAGCGAGCGACGGGGTTCCGCTTACTATGTGAACATGTCGACGACGCACGGTGCTGCTTTATCGCGGTGGTTCTCCCTCACCACAGGGCTGGTCGCCGGCGCGCTGTTGGCTGCCTTGGCCTTCTTCGTGGTGGGGCTCGTCCAGGACGACGCTGCGGGTGAGGTCAGCACCGTGTACCGATTGAGTGATGACGATGCCCTCGAGCCCGGGCCCGTGTCACTCATCAGTGTCAGAGATATCCGGCAGCCTTCGTCCATCCCCGGACTCCCGGCCCCGACCGGCGACCATTACGTGTCACTGGTAATGGCGCTGGAAGGAGATGAATCCGAGGCGCAGCAGTGGTCGACCCTCGAGGACCTGACACTGGAAGTGTTCGCCGTTGATGACTCTGGTGGGCGCGAGCAGCTCACCCCGACCGACTTCGGCCAGCTGACACTCGACGGGATCGGCGGACGGATTCGCGGGATCGACCCGTACTGGCTCCGGCTCGACTTCACCCCGCCCGCGGGAGATGTCGTGGAATACGAGGTGGATCTCGCGGTCGACGGCGAAGACCACGCATTCACCGTCCGCGCGGAGGAGTTGCCCAGGGAGGCGGCCGATACGCTGCAGACGGCGCACCTCGGCCCCGGCGAACAGGCCTCCACCGATTTCACCTTCAGGTACGACCGTCCCTGCGGAGAATTCCTGGCCCGGATTTCCTACCAACCCACTGTCGACGAGGAGGAGGAGACCTCCTTCGTAGAGGTGCCGTTTGACGTCGGGAATGAAGAGTGCCTCGCCGAACGCTGAGAACGGCTAGGTGGTGATGGGATAATCGCCGACATGCAGGGGATGACCGCAGGCCGATTTCACTTCGTGGTTCGCGCGCTGATGGCGTTGGTCGCGGGGCTCGCACTCGCGGTCGGCGGAGCCGCGTGCTCGACGCTGGCGACCACCGAGACCGGGTCGGGAGTCGACGGATCGATCTCGGAACAGTTCGGTGACGAGTCCTCGTGGTTTGACGACAGCGCCGGCTACGACGACTCCGGCTACGACGGCTACGTCGACGACGCCGATGACTTCGGGCCCGGCGATGTCGAATCCGCGCCTCCCGGCATCCCGCCACACGTCCTGGACACACTCGCCCTGATCGACGCCGGGGACTGGCCGGACGCCGCCAATGCGCCAGGCACACAGGGTGGGGAACGCTTCGGCAACCGCGAGCAACTCCTACCCAAGACCAGCGCGGACGGCCAACGGATCCGCTATCAGGAGTGGGACGTCAATCCCAAGGAGCCCGGCCAGGGGCGTGACGCCGAACGGATAGTCACCGGCGACGACGGCTCCGCCTGGTACACCGCCGACCACTACGCGTCGTTCGACCGCATCCGATGACCCCACGCAGGAGAAATACGTCGATGCTCGACTTCCATGCACTCGTCACCGCAGCTGCGGGCGGCACGTTCTTCCATGACGCCACCGGCCGAGTCCCCGAGGTGCCCGTCGACCTCGCGCCGGCCGCCGGTGTCCGCCGGCTCAGCGGTCGCCGGATGACCGACCTGGGCGGGGTGTACGACGAAGCCTCCGCAGCACTGCAGTTCCCCCAGTATTTCGGCCGCAACCTCGACGCCTTTGATGAATGCCTCCGCGACGTCGACCTGCCCGAGGCGCCGGGCGGGGCCGTCGTCGTCGTGGTGACGGAGGCGGAGTCGATGCTCACCTCCGCGCCGGGACGCCGCGAGTGGTTTGCCGAAGCCGTGGACGATGCCAACGAAATCCGAGCTGAGCGAGAGAACGGCCCCGTCGTCGTCGTCTTCTCCACCCACGCCGACACCCCGGCCGACCAGCACTGGTGGCGCGGCGAGGCCCTCGGCGGACGTGCCGTTCACGCGTGGGATGATGGACATCATGTCTGAACAGCCCACCTCCGCAGCTCCCGCCAAGCGCCAGCGCGTCCTGTCCGGCATCCAGCCGACCGCGGATTCGTACCACCTCGGTAACTACCTGGGCGCCGTGCGGCAGTGGGTCGATCTGCAGGACGACTACGACGCCTTCTACTTCATCCCCGACCTGCACGCGATCACCGTCCGGCAGGACCCCAAGGAACTGCGCGAGCGTGTCTTCCGCGGCTGCGCGCAGCTGCTCGCGCTGGGCATCGACCCGGCCAAATCCGTGCTGTTCGTCCAGTCGCACGTGCCTGAGCACGCCGAGCTGTCGTGGGTGCTGAGCTGCATCACCGGCTACGGCGAGGCCGCCCGCATGACCCAGTTCAAGGACAAGGCCGCCAAGCAGGGCACCGACGGCACCACCGTGGGACTGTTCACCTACCCGGTGCTCATGGCCGCCGACATCCTGCTCTACCGCCCGCACCTCGTGCCGGTCGGCGAGGACCAGCGCCAGCACCTCGAGCTCACCCGCGACCTGGCGATGCGGTTCAACTCCCGCTACAAGAAGACCTTCGTCGTGCCCGAGGGCAAGATCCTCGAGGGCTCCGCCAAGATCTACGACCTACAGGAGCCCACCGCCAAGATGAGCAAGTCGGGCTCCAACCCGAAGGGCATCGTCAACCTGCTCGACGACCCCAAGGCCTCCGCCAAGCGCATCAAGAGTGCCGTGACGGACAACGATGGCGAGATCCGCTTCGATCGCGAGGCCAAGCCCGGCGTGTCCAACCTGCTGACCATCCAGTCGGCGTTCACCGGCCGCAGCGTGGACGACATCGTGGCCGACTACCAGTCGGCCGGTGCCCAGTACGGCGCGCTCAAGACTGACACCGCCGACGCGCTGGAAGCGTTCGTCACCCCGCTGCGGGGCCGCTTCGACGAGTACATGTCCGACCGGGCCGAACTCGAGCGCATCCTCGCCGACGGCGCCGACCGGGCCCGCGCCGTCGCGAGCCCGGTCCTGTCGCAGGTCTACCAGGCGGTCGGTTTCACCGCGCCGAAGCGAGGCTGACGCCAGAACTTGAGTCCGGGCCTGACCCCGGGCCGGCCTCGACGCTCGCACCTCCGTCTGCTCGCGGCCGTGCAGCCGACTCTCGGCGTACGAGGCCATATCCTCATTCAGTTGCAAGACGCCGGCTGCCGGTCGCAAGACAGGGGGTGCGAATCCCGGCCCAGGAATCGCACAGAATGTCTTGCCAGTGCCGATGCGTGTCTTGCAACCGCTGGTGGTTGGGCGGGTGTGCGGGGAGGGGTGGCGTGGGGGTGCGGCCGAGAGGTCAGGCCTCGCGCGTGCCCTGCTGGTAGACCTGCTTCCACTCGGTGCCCGTGCGCTGCCAAATAGAGCTGCGCAGCGAGGACACCCCGTCCGGGCCGGACGCGCGCCACAGCAGCAGCACCACGTCATCGGACAAGCGCCGGGTCTCGACCACCTCGAGCTCTACTCCCGTATGGGACCGCCCGGCCTCGCTGACCTCGCGCCGGGTCCACGTCCGGCCCGACGCATCCACCTGTCGCCACCGCACGTCCAGCAGGCGGGTGAGCTGCTTGCGGTCGAGTCGTACGGCGTCGTCGAGAAGGGACCGCTCGAGGGCGACGACCTGGGCGAAGACGTCGGAGTCAGTGGCGGAACCTGAAGCAGGAGAGCCCGAGCCGGTCCCGGCATTTGCGCTGGTATGGGATTTGCTCGCGGGCTCCGATCCGGGCCCCGAGCTGGAGCTGGAGCCGGAGGCCAGTCCGTCCAGCGAGAACAGGTCCGGCTCATCGGCGGGGGCGGGCTGGGTGGGCGCCGTTGTCGTCGTCGTCCCCTTGGGGTTGTCTTTCCCCGCGGTCGGGGGAGCGGCCGGATCCTCGCCCGCACCCACGGCGGTCGCGCCCGGAAACCCCGGTCCGGCGTCCGGCAGCTTCTTGGCCGCGTGCGCCTTGGCGGCACTGTTGGCGAGCTCGTCGGCCTTCTCGTTCATCTCGTGACCGGCGTGGCCCTTGACCCACTCGAAGGTGACGTTGCGGCCCTGTATTGCGGCGTCGAGCGCCTTCATCACCTCGACGTTGAGGACCGGCTTGCCGTCAGCCTTCTTCCAGCCCTTGCGCTTCCAGCCGGCCATCCACTTGGTGATGGAGTTGATGACGTACTGCGAATCGCAGAGCACGTGCAGCGGCTCGTCGGTGTGCGCGGTCTGGCGCAGCAGATCCAGCACGGCCGTGAGCTCGCCCTGGTTGTTGGTGCCGCGCTTCCAGCCGCCGCAGCGCCAGCGGGCGTCGTCGATGTACCAGGCCCAGCCGGCGGGGCCGGGATTTCCGAGGGCGGAACCGTCAGCGGCAGCGATGATCGTCACGGGTGCCGATCCTGCCACCGACGGCGGCGTCGGCGTGAACCGGGCCGGGCGCGGCTCCGCACTGAGCGGGCGCGGCTCCGACCCGGACCGGGCAGGGCCGGGGGTCAGCCCTGGAGTTCGCCGGGCTCGATGTCGTCGAGGTCGATCGGCCAGTCGGCGTCCTTGCCGCTGC
>NZ_JAALDM010000064.1 GCF_014144865.1 Dietzia aerolata
GCGGGGAGCGGGACACGGCCCCGAGCCGGATCGGCGAGTGCCGTACCTGCCCGTGGTGGGCGGGCTGGGAGGGCCCGGCCGGCCCGGTGGTGGGCTGCCGCGAGCAGCTGATCGAGCTCGATGACGTCAGCCTCGTCGTCGGCGGGGGACTGGTCGGCCCGCTCCACGCGGTAGGGATCGACACCGTCGCCGAGCTCGCCGAGGCGGGTCCCGACCGGCCGGCTGACTGGAACGGCGAGCCGTTCGCGGACGCAGTGCTGCGCGCGCGGGCACACCGGGACGGCGAGATCGTGGTCCCCAAGGTGGCCCGCCCGACCATCCCCCGCGCGGACATCGAGGTGGACGTCGACCTGGAGAGTCACCTCGACGACGGCGCCTACCTCTGGGGCACCCTGCTCACGCTGCGCGACGGGCGACCGCTCGACGAGGAGGGCTACCGCGCGTTCGCGACCTGGGCGAAGCTGCCCCACCCGGACGAGGGGAGATCGTTCGCCGAGTTCTGGCGCTGGCTCACCGCGATCCGCCGGAGGGCCGAGGGGCAGGGGCGCACTTTCCGGGCGTACTGCTACTCGAAGTCCGCGGAGAACGGGTGGATGCTCTCGACCGCGTCGAGGTTCGGGCCGGACGGCGCCGTCGTCGTCGTCCCCGGGGTTCCTTCGGTCGCCGAAGTGAGGCGGTTCCTCTCCTCACCCCAGTGGATCGATGTGCATCAGGCCGTGACCAGCCAGTTCGTCTCCACCTCGGGGCTCGGGCTCAAGGTCGTGGCGCCCGTCGCGGGCTTCCACTGGCGCGACCCCGAAGCCGGCGGCGAGGCCTCCATCGGCTGGTACCGCGACGCCCAGGCGGCCCGTGGCGTCGAGCGCGACGCCGGGCGGACGCGGATCCTCGCCTACAACGAGGACGACGTGCGGGCCACGCGCGCGGTTCGGGAGTGGATCGCGCGGGGGTGACGGGCGGCCACCCGATGGTGTGCGGCGCCCACATAACCTAAAAGAATTGTTAAGGTGGCGTCGGAGGCGCGGACGCAAGCGTCCTCTATGGCTCCCTCACCCGGGCCGATGCCGATATCGGCCAGGTGAGGATTACCACATCAGGAGATGGGTCAATGACAACCTTGACGCGTAAGACCGCCGCTGTTGCTGCTATCGCCGCCCTGGCGCTGACCGGTGCCACCGGCGTCGCCCACGCCGAGATCAACCTCGGGTCGGTCACGTTCTTCCCCACTGAAGGCGGCAAGGGTTCGGTCGACACGTCCGGTTCCCTGATCGGTGAGCCCACCACCGGGTCGTTGGCGCCTGTCGCTTCGGAGGTGATGGGTTCGGTCGGGGTCAATTCGGTGGACCCGGCTCCGGGGACCGGTTCGGTCGACACGTCCGGTTCCCTGATCAGTGAGCCGACCTCCGGGTCGCTGGCGCCGGTTCTCACTGACGTGGTCGGGTCTGTCCGATCGGGCTCTGATGGTGGCTCCGGCTCTGATGGTGGCTCGGGCTCCGTCGGCACCGTGGCGACCGCCGCCGTGCTGGGCGCCGGCTCGGTCGCCTCGTTCGGCGCCGGTGTCTACTTCGCTCCGCAGGTCCGTCAGGCGCTCTCGGACGCGGGTATCGCGCTGCCCCCGCTGCCCTGACCTCCTGAACTGGGCCGTAGAGCCCAATCACCCCGAAATCCGCTACGCCCCCTGACGATCCGCTACCCGTGTAGGGGTAGCGGATCCGGAGGGGGCGTAGCGGATTTTGTGCGTTGTGCGCCGGGTGCCTAGCGCGGCGCCATGCGCAGGGCGCCGTCCATGCGGAAGCTCTCGCCGTTGAGGTAGTCGTGCTCGACGATCGCGTTGGCCAGCTGCGCGTAGTCGGACGGGCGGCCCAGGCGCGACGGGAACGGGATCGCGGCCTCCAGCGACTTCTGGAACTCCTCGGTCAGGCCCTTGAGCATCGGGGTCTCGATGGTGCCCGGGGCGATGGTGTTGACGCGGATGCCGAACTGCGCGAGGTCACGCGCGGCACAGATGCCCATCGAGTAGACGCCACCCTTCGAGGCGGCGTACGCGATCTGGCCGACCTGGCCCTCGTAGGCGGCGACGGAGGCGGTGTTGATGATGACGCCGCGCTGGCCGTCCTCGTCCACGGTGTCCTGGGTGGACATGGCCTCGGCGGCCAGGCGCAGGACGTTGAAGGTGCCCACCAGGTTGACGGAGATGCAGGTCTCGAACAGGTCGAGGGCGTGGACGCCGCGCTTGGAGACGATGCGGGCGGCCGGGGCGATGCCGGCGCAGTTGACCACCACGCGCAGCGGGGCGGCCTCGGTGGCGCGGGCGATCGCGGCCTGGACGTCGGACTCGCTGGTGACGTCGGCGGCGATGAGGGTGATGCCCTCGTCGATGCCCTGCTCGACGGCCTTGTCGATCGAGGCCTGGAGGTCCAGGCCGAAGACGGTGGCGCCCTTGTCGGCGAACGAGCGAGCGGTGGCGTTGCCCAGGCCGGAGGCGGCGCCGGTGACGATGACGGATGCACCCTTGATGTCCACGGGCGAGGTCCTTTCGATGGAGGGAGTGCACGTGACCCCTTCAGCGGGTCACGTGCAGATGGCTACCGGCCCAGTCTCCCAGAACCTCGGTCAGCGCACGTCGAAGGCCTGACTCTCACCCCTTACGGGGAAGAGTCGGCCGTCGATTCCGCGGCCGGAGGCGGTGTAGACGATCCGGTACTCACCCGCCGGGGTGCCCGGCGGGATGTCCCAGGTGATGACCGCGTTCGTCACGGTGAGCAGGCCCTCGAAGACGATCATCGTGGACCAGTCGCCGTCGTCGTGGACTCGGACCCATCGGCCGCCGTCATTGCGCTCCACGGCGAGGTAGGTGTCGCCGCGCCGCAGGTCGGAGTTGGGGTGGGTGCCGCTGAAGCGGACGAGCACGCGCTGGCCGGCCCGGTACTTGGCCAGCGGCGGGTCCAGGACGTCACCGAAGTTCCGCAGCGGCGCGGGGGTGTCGACGAGCGGGTTGCCCAGCGGGGAGGCGGGGATCTGCCCGGTGAGGTCGCGCTCGGAAGTGCCGGGGTCCAGCGGGGTGCCCGCGCGCATCGAGCGGGCCAGCTCGGCCGCGATCTGCTGGATCGCCGGCAGGGTCCACGGGCCGAAGATGGTCGCGCCGCCCTCGTAGTTCTGCGCCGAGTACTCCTCGGGCGTGGTGATGTAGTGCCCGTAGGCATTGGAGTAGCCTTGGACGGTGACGTGGTCCTCGGGCACGCCGAGCTCCGCCGCGAGCGTCCGGCGCAGGCGCAGTCCGGACACGACCGTGGGCTCGAAGCCGAGGGCGAACAGGTAGTGCCCGCCGAGCCGCACGAGGTGGAACGGGAAAACGCGCTGGATCGCGCCCGGCACCAGGCCCATCGGCAGCAGCACGTCCTTGGGCGCGTGCTCCTCGCGTAGCCACGCCGGGATCACCACGTCGGTGATGGCCTTGACCCCCGGATTGCCACCGCGCGCGCCCTCGTTGAAGGGCAGTTCGTCACCGCCGCCGCCGTCCTCCTGACTGCCGGAGGCGAACGCTGCGCCGAGCGCCGCGATCGAGGTGCGGTGGGTGTGGCCGTCGCCGGTGAACTCGGGGCGCACCTCGACGTTCGACATGTCGACCCACGTGTGGCGCACGTCGATCCCGGCGCCGAGCCCACGCACCCCGCGGCCCACCTGGTCGCGGGCGGCGGCGAACTGCCGCTCACCGTTGATGCGGGTGTTGAGCCACTCGTCGGCGGTCGGCCCCTGACCGGGGGACAGGTCCAGGTTGGGGCTGACGTCGCCGGGATTGGTCTGGGCGAACGCGGTGATCAGGCCCGGCGTGCCGCCTGCGAGGTAGTCCTGCCCGGAGACCTCGCGCTCCCAGTGCCAGGCGGCGTAGCCCTTGTTGTCGCTGGAGGCGAGCAGGGCGTGGGAGGTCATCGAGGTGGCGTGGGTGGCGAACCAGTTGAGGACGCCGACGAGCTGTCCGCCGCGGGTGATCTGCAGCGACTGCGAGCGCGGGTCGATGCCCTCGGGGAAATGCGCGCGCTCGTCGGGGCGGTCGCGGTCGAACGAGCCGCGGGAGCGGTTGACGCCGGCGTCGTGGAGGGCGCCGGTGGTCACGCCGACGGTCGAGGGCGCGAGGTCGTGGTGCGCCATGCGGACGGCGTCGACGATGCCTGCCACGTTCGCCTCGAAGGTCACCGGGCGAAAGCCCAGCATGGAGAGGTCGACCATGGCGTGACCGGACGTGCCGCCGGGTGCCACGTGGGTGTGTGTGGCGGTGAGTACGACGTTCCCCTCGTGGTAGGTGCCGCCGAACTCGGCGCCAAGGCGCCGGAGAACCTCCTGTTGGATGGACTGGAACATCAGGCCGATCTCGGCGGTGACGTGGAGAAAGCGGGGCGACGACGACGACTCGGCGAACACGAACGCACGGGCGCGCTGCCGCAGATGAAGTCCCACGGACAGTTGCTCGGTGTCCGCGTACCCGTTGAAGCCGGCTCCCAACGGCTCACCGGTCATGTCGCCGATTCCCCGGCCCACGTACATCTCGGTGGGCTGGGCTGCGGCCATGGGCGGCAGGATCGATTGCAGGGCCGCGACCCCGCCGAGTGCTGCGGCCCCGCCGAGCACGGTGCGACGGTTGACCGTCCCGAACTGCGAGCCCCCGCCCCGTGGGCTCTCGCCCCGTGAGTCACCGACCCGTGAGATCCCAGCCTCTGAGCGCCCGGCCCGTGATTCCCCGACCTTGGGGCGTCCGGTTCTCGCCGGGGTGGCGTCCGGATCGGGGGTGGTCGCGGCGGGTGCCGGGCTGTCGGTCATCGGCTCTCTCCAAGGGTTTCTCGCGCCTTCTGCGAGGCGAGTGCGCACGTGGTGATTCAGGTCACCAGATTCTTCGCACGCTACCCAATTGGACGACCGACCGGGGAATGCTCTTCGCGCTGTGGCCTCGTAGGATCCGGGGCATGCCCATGATTGACATCAAAAATTCTCAGGACGTCTCCACTGCGACCGTGGTCGCCGGGGGACTGATCGGTGGCTGGCTGTCGGCCCGGGAGACCGGGATCCGGCCGCTCGGCGGCGTCGTGCTCGCGGCAGCCGGTGTGTGGGCGGGCCGGTCGTGGCTCGCCAAGACCGATGTGCCCACCACGGTGGGACTGTCGGCGCTGTACGTCGGCGCGTTCGGGGCCTCGCACCCGCTGGCAAAGAAGATCGGGTCGTGGCCGTCGGTGCTCGCCGTGACGGCCGTGACCTCGGCGGCCTCCTACGCCCTGGTGGACCGCTGACACCGGCCTCTGATTCTGTCGAGCCCCGGTCCGACTGCGACAGAAATGCCTGAAGGGTCCCGTGCCGTGCACGGGACCCTTCGTCATGCAAGCCCTCCCGGTCAGTGACGACCGGACGGCCTCTAGGCGTTGATTCAGCCCTTGGCGGCGGCGTAGCGCGCGGCCACGTCCTCCCAGTTGATGACGTTCCACCAGGCCTTGACGTAGTCCGGCTTGACGTTCTTGTACTGGAGGTAGAAGGCGTGCTCCCACATGTCCAGCATCAGCAGCGGGGTGATGTTGATGGAGATGTTGCCCTGCTGGTCGGTGAGCTGCTGGATGACCAGACGCTGACCGATGTGGTCGAAGCCCAGGACGGACCAGCCGGAGCCCTGCAGGGTGGTCGCGGCGGCGTTGAAGTGGGTCTGGAACTTCTCGAAGGAACCGAACTCGGCGGTGATCGCCTCGCCCAGCTCGCCCTCGGGCTGTCCGCCGCCGTTGGGCGACATGTTCTTCCAGAACACCGAGTGGTTGGTGTGGCCACCGAGGTGGAAGGCCAGGTTCTTGCTCAGCAGCGGGGCCTTGGCGGCGATGGTGCCGTCCTCACGGGCCTCGGCGAGCTGCTCGAGGGCGGTGTTGGCGCCCGCGACGTAGGTGGCGTGGTGCTTGGAGTGGTGAAGCTCCATGATCTCGCCCGAGATATGCGGCTCAAGAGCGCCGTAGTCGTAGTCGAGATCGGGAAGAACGTACTCGGCCATAGTGGAGTGTCCTTTCAATTTGGGTGACGCGCTGCGGTCGGGTCTCGCCCGTGGCGCCCGTCACGACGTCCGTTGTCCACCATAGTGATCCTGAGCAGTTCGCGTCGGGCCGCTACCCGCCGCCTCGGTGGGGCGGAGCGGACCGAGTTTTGCCCCCGGGTGCCGCCGCGCACCTGTGCGCCCGCGATGGCCTGCCATGATCGGGAGCGTGGATCACTCGGATAGGGCCGCTGTACGCGTCATCTCGGTGTCGGCTGTGGTGCTGTCCCGGCCGGACGGGGCGGTGGTGACGGTGCGCAAGGCCGGCACGGACCGCTTCATGCTCCCCGGCGGGAAGTGGGAGATAGGCGAGTCGCCGCTGCACTGCGCGATCCGCGAGATCGACGAGGAACTGGGGGTGTCACTGGTGCCCGATGACCTCACCACGCTCGGACGGTTCACCACGGCGACCGCCAATGAACCGGGATTCCGGTTGGTCTCGGAGGTGTTCGCCGCGAGCGTCGACAGCAGTCCGCGGGCACGCGCCGAGATCGAGGAAATGCGGTGGGTATCGACCCGGAATCTCGAGAGGATCGCCGCGCTGGAGGAATCGGATTGCGCGCCGTGGGCTCCGCTGCTGGTCCGCGTCGCCCGCGAGCACCTCACGTAGCGGACACCAGGCGTGCCCGTGCGGCCAGGCGCAGCGGCCCGGGTCAGATCACGAGCAGAACAACCAGCACGACGAGGAGCGCGATCGCTGCCAGGATTGGCAACTTCATGTCGCGGCGGCGCACATGATCGCTGCACCCTGATCCCTCGAACGGCTGCTGTTGTTCGCCGTTCAAGATCTCGCGCAGTTGCTGCGCGGCAGGTTTTGAAGCCATTTCGTCGAGACCCCCCTCGCTCATACTCGGCACTACACTAACTCGCGCTATGGCATTCGTCACATCGCTCCCTCTCGTCGATGCGCCGGAGAGGGTTACCCTGGCGCCATGGGCTGGCTACAGGATGCGATCAGACTTTCCGCGATGCGCTCGGCGACCGAGGTGATCGACGCCGAGTCGGCATTGCCCGGCCGGAAGGACCCGGTCCCGGTCGCCCCGGCGAACATCGCCACGGGCAACCCGATGGTCCCGCCGTTCCCCGCCGGACACGAGACGATCGTGTTGGGCCTGGGGTGCTTCTGGGGCGCCGAGAAGGTGCTCTGGGAGCTCGACGGGGTGTGGACCACCTCGGTGGGCTATGCCGGCGGATGGACGCCCAACCCCTCGTACGAGGAGGTCTGCACCGGCGCGACCGGCCACACCGAGGCCGTCCAGGTGGTGTTCGACCCGGCGGTCCTGCCGGTTGAGAAGTTGCTGGCCACGTTCTTCGAGTGGCACGACCCCACCCAGGGGATGCGCCAGGGCAATGACATGGGCACCCAGTACCGGTCCGCGATCCTGGCCTCCACGCCGGAGCAGCTCGAGGTGGCTCATCGGATCGCCGAGGGCTACGCCAAGAAACTGGCTGACGCCGGGTTCTCGGAGATGACCACCGAGATCGGCCTTCTGGACGAGGTGCGGTCGGGAAAGTACTTCCTCGCCGAGGACTACCACCAGCAATACCTGGTCAAGAATCCCGGCGGCTACGACTGCCACGTCCGTAGTGGGATCGCCTGCCCGGTCTGACCAACCGGCTCCCAGCCGTCGGGCTGCGCGCCGACACCTTCTTCTACAGCTGTAGGGCATCCCGCCCGCCGCAGCTAGCCCGAGCAGCTTGCCCGCCTTTCTGCCTGCCTGTCTGTCTGTCTGCCTGCCCGCCTTTCTGCTCGGCTGGGCCTGCAGGATGAGGCCGAATGGTGGGGCCGGGCACGTGTCATGAAATGCAGCAGGACCCGGCCCGAGATTGCTCTCGGCCGGGTCCTGAACTGCAGATCTTACGAACGACTCTCGTTCACCGTGATCTCACGGCGTCCGGGTGTTCGCGAGCGTGTGAAGGCTCAGATCAGATGACGGTGATGTTCTCCGCCTGCAGGCCCTTGGCGCCCTGCGCGACGTCGAAGGAGACCTGCTGGTTCTCCTCGAGCGAGCGGTAGCCCGAGCCGTTGATGGCGGAGAAGTGGGCGAAGACGTCGGCCGAGCCGTCGTCGGGGGCGATGAAGCCGAAGCCCTTGTCAGCGTTGAACCACTTCACGGTACCGGTAGCCATAGTGGCGTCCTTTCGAGTTTTGGTGCTCCGCTTGTCGGAGAACCAGGTGATGCAGCAGAGAGCGAGCTGTGTTTCCCTGTGGTGCCGCATCATCCTCGGGAGGACGCTGGTCTACAGAAATACAACGTACTGTTTCAACTACTGGCGACGACACTACAGACCAAGAGGCATTCCGTCACCTCCTTGTGGTGACGCCGACATGAACTATTGGTGCCGGTCGCGGTGAAAAATCGGCGCCGCTACTGGAATGGTCGTCGCGGTCAGCGTCAGCGGGCGGCGGCGCGCACCACCTCGGCCAGGACCAGCGCGTGGTTCTGCTCGGTGTCCTTCGCCGCGTACGCCAGCACCAGTCCGTCACCGCCGGCGAGATCGGACAGATGGTCGACGGCCTTTGCCGCGTCACCGGAGTCGAGCTCTTCGCGATAGCGCTCGGAGAACTCCTCGAAGTCGAGGTCGCCGTGATGAAAGGCCTTGCGCAACTCCGGACTGGGCGCCGCGTCCTTGCACCACTCATCGTGGGCGAACGCGTCTTTGCGGACGCCCCGGGGCCACAGGCGGTCCACGAGCACCACGCTCGCGCCACCGGGGTCGGCCTCGCCAGAGACGAGGTCGTGGACACGAATACACGTCACGGACATGTGGCCATCCTCCGCCTCCGGCCCGGACCGCGCCAGCGGGGACGCCGCTGTGCCAGCATGGAGGGCATGACCACACCGCGGCGGCAGGGACAGTGGCGCTGGGTCGCGCACCCGCCGTGGCGCCCACCCACCCGAGTGGCCCGACCGCCGGTCCCGCGACACCGTTCCGGACCGGCCTGGGGTGCCCGAACACCCCACTACCCGGCCACCCCCCGATGGGGCCTACCGCTGATCGCGATCCCCCGGCAACTGCCCACGCCCGCCCTCCCGCGACGGGCCCGACTGGCCGCCGCCGCGCCCGGCATCCTGCGCGCCTCGATGGCCTGGTTCATCGCGTCCGCCGTCGCGCACGGGCTGCGCTACCTGGCCCTCGCCTTCTATGCCGACAGGGTCGCGCCCTGGTGGCTCGAGGCCGCAACGACCGCGCTGGTGTGGGTCACCGGTGTCGTTTCCATCGCCATCGTCCTCTGCGCAGCCGTTGCCTCGGCCGGATGGCTGATCGACGCCCGCCGGCGTGCGTACGAGCCCGGAACGGACCCCCGGTCAAGGTTCCGGTTGTGGGTGGGGAGCCTCGTCGTCGTCGTCAATTTCTTCAGACTGCCCGTCTACTTGGAAGAACTCCGCCGGGTGTCCACACGTGCACCGTCCCGAACCGCGCTGCGCCGCTGGTGGGCGGCCTGGGCGATCAACGTCGTGGCCGTGGCGGTCGCGTTCTGGCGCAGCACCGGCGACGGACCCCAAGCCGCCGCCGACACCGTCCTCCTCACCATGGTCGCGGCACTGACCGCCGCCTGGGCAATCCACGAGACACGGTCTGTCATACGGAGTTTTAACGACCCTTCCCCTCGGTTCACCCGCCGGTTCATCGCAGCGGGGATCGTGGACGCCAGATAGCCGCCTGGAAGGAACGAGACGTGACGGTTCACGCGACCACGCACCTGCCGTCCCCGGTGCCCACCCGAAGTGGGGTTGTTGCACACCGCGGCGCCTCCGCAGAATTTCCCGAGCTCACGCTCATCGCCTACCAGCAGGCGCTCGAGCAGGGTGCCGAGGCGCTCGAGGTGGACGTGCGGCTCACCGCCGACGGCGTGCCCGTGCTCCTGCACGACCCGCGCACGACCCGGGTCGGCGACCGCGACATGTGGGTGCACTCCAGCACCCTCGACCAGCTCTCTGGTCTCGACGTGGGGTCCTGGCACCCCATCCACCGTCAGCCCGAGCCGGTCCTCACCCTGCGCAGCTTCCTCGTGCTGGCCGAGGCATACCCGCACGTCAAGCTGTTCCTCGAGACCAAGCACCCCGTCCCCTCCGGCGGGAAGGTCGAGGTCGCGCTGCGGGATGAGCTCGCCTACTTCGGCCTGGACCAGCCGGAGACGTTCGCCGAGTCTCGCGCCGTGATGATGAGTTTTTCCGTGATGGCCGTGCGGCGGTTCCGGCAGCTCGCGCCCAAGGTGCCGGCCGTGCAGCTGCGTGAGCGGCGCAACGTGATCAAGTCCTGGCCCGCCGAAGGGTTCGGTGCGCAGCTGATGGGGCCGAGCATCGGCGCGATTCGGGCCCGGCCCTGGCTGGTCGAGTACTGGCGCTCGCGCGGCATGGGCACCTACTGCTGGACCGTCGACGACCCCGCCGACCTGCTGCTGTGCCGCGACCTCGGCGTGGATTGGGTGGGCACCAACGTTCCCTCGCGCGCGCTGACCGTGCTCGACGGGCCGGGCCGCGCGGGCAGGAACGGCGGATCGGTGCGGCCCGATGCCGATATCGGCGGCGCCCGGGCCGTGGGAGCGGCCGGCGAGGCCGGGGCTGCGGGAACGGCCGGGACTGCTGACGCTGCTGACGCGATCGGGTAGTCGCTTCCGGCGGGGCTCGGGCTGGTTTTGGGCTGGTGTTGCCCAAATCGGGCCCTCGCTGAGCGCCCGCGGCACTTGCCTGACATCGGAACTCAGTTGCCAGACATCTGGTGTGAAAAATCGCTCCTGAATCGCACCAATTGTCTTGCAGATGCCGAGGCATGTCAGGCAACCGGACTGAGGGTGTCCGGCCAGACTGCTGACGCCGCCGCCGCCGGCGAGTCGAGACCGCGAATCGACGGAACGCCGGCGAAGTCCGAGGTCCCGGGCGCAGAAGGCGAGGCCGCACCGTATCGTGGTGGTCGTGGGTAGAAGGAATCGCCATAACGAGCCCAAGCCAGGCAGCAATCGCCAGGCCAAGATCGCCGCACGCGCGGCCGAGCGGGAGGAACTGAGCGTCGATCCGCGTCCGTTCGCCGGTTTTGCCGGCGAGTGCGACATGGTCGCGATGCGCGAGTTCGTGCCGTCGGCCACCGGGCGGCTGACCACGGTCGCGGACGGTCGCGAGGTCGTCATCGCCACGGTCCTGCCCGGCGCCATCGCGGGCCTGGTCCGGGATGAGGAGCTGGGCGGCGACGCGATGGTCGGGCTGCAGGTGCAGGTGCACGGCCCCGACGTCGCGGCGGATCTGGCGTACGCGGTCGAGTGGGCCAAGCGGGCCGGCGGCGGCGAGACGCTGACCAGCGCGCACCCGGATTCATCGACGCCCGCGCTCGCGGATGTCGTGGTCGCCGACGCCCCGCTTCAGATCGAGGTCCACAACGACTTCTCCTGGTGGGTCGCCGAGGGCGTCGAGGTGCAGCCCGAGATCGCGCAGGCCATCAACAACGCCAACGAGGTCATGATGCCGTCGGCGCGCGTGTCGGCCGACGGCATCGAGGCGGCGTGGTGGGTCGACGCCGGCGAGAAGGCCCACATCCGGTGGGTCCGTCCGGAGGATGAGGACGCGCTGTTCGCGGCGCTCGCCCGCGTGCATTCGGCCGGTCACCTGGATCTGGGCGAGGGCTCGCGGTTCGCGGGCTCGTTCCGCACGCACGGGCTGCTGGTTCCGGTGTTCGACCTGGATCGGGAGATGCATCACCAGGAGTGGGCCGAGGGCCTGCGCACCCTGGATGCCCGCCTGTCCGAGGCGCTGGCCAACACGGCCCCGCTCACCTCCGAGGAGCGTTCGTCGCGCGACGGTCTCCGGGCCCGCCAGGTCACGCTCCGCTGAACCAACCCACAGTCCACCCGGCGTGCCGGGTACTGAACGCCGCCGGCGCTGTGTCCACAGCGTCGGCGTTGCGCTGTCACCGCTGACCCAGGCGGCTCCGAGCGTGTGCTCGCGCGGCAGAGGACGATCCCCGACCGGGCGTCTCGACGCTTAGGATCCTCACAGATCGCCGCGTCGTCGGATGCGGCTGCACGCGGCGCGCGAGCGCGGGTAACGGGCCAGGTGGGGAGGGTGATGGCGTGACGGATCGGCCACGATCGGACGACGACGACAACACCCCCTTCCTCCCCGAAGTGACCGTTCCGCCATGGCTCCGTACCGGTCCGACCTCGGATCCACAGGTGCCCGCGGCGCCGGCGGATTCCCGGTCGGCCGCAGGTGCTGACGATTCTGATGCGGGGCGGGCCGGCGCGCCGGGGCAGGAGGACTCTGCCCCGCCCACCCGGATCACGCTGGGTGCGCGGGCACGCAAGGCCGTCGCCGACGCGCTGGGCTCCGAGGATGCATCCGGTTCCGGGTCGACCTCCGGACACCGCCGCGAGCCAGCCGTCGCTCGACGCGAGGCGTCCGCCGGTCGAGCCGGTCGAGCCGGTCGAGGGGAGCCTGCTGACGGTAGTCGCGTCGCGGAGGCTTCCGCGGCGACTGCCGGGGGAGCGGTCGATGACCTTTCCCAGTTGCCGTTGCGGGGCCCTGCATCCGCCGGGGCGGTATCCGCCGGGACTTCATCCGCCACGCCGTCGCCCGCGAAGCCGACGACCGGCCACTCGACTCCCGGCAAGCCGATGCTCGACAATGTGGCCTCCGCCCCGTCGACCCCCACGGCGACTGCCACCGACACCGCCGTGCTTCCGGCAAAACCGCACACGGCCGCAACACCGCCCACTGTCGCCGAGTCCACGGACCCCGCATCCGGTGCCGGACGTGATTCCGCTGGCGGCGCAGTAGAAGCAGGCCGCCCCGCCGAAACAGAGGAAGGGGCAGGGGCGCCGCCCGGGAACGCGGGGGTCGGGATTCTCGCCAGCCGTCCGGCCCGCATCGCCCTGCTCGCGGTGGCGGGTATTGCGATTCTCGGAGGGTCGGCGGTGCTCGGTTTCGTCGTGGCCCGCGGCGCCACGAGCGGCGGGGCCGAATCGATGGAGGCCGGGGTGACCCCGGGGTGCGAGGAATCGGACGAACCGGGGCTCGTGACGGGCTCGGGGCCCGGGACACTCGACACCCCGTCGGGCACGGTGCTGGCGTTCGATCACGCCTACTACGTGGACCGGTCCGCGGAGAAGGCGTTCGAGGCGGTGTCCCCGTCGAGCCGGATGACCGAGGAACAGCTGCGCGTCGAGGGCATCGACCAACTCGCCGAGGGCACCACCCACTGCGTGGAGGTGAGCGAGCTGGCGCCAACCCTGCTCGCGGTGGACCTCACCGAATTCCCGCCGGAGGGGGAGTCGGTCCTCATCCGCCAGCACATCCGGGTGGCGGAGAATTCCGACGGCACGTGGGGCATCGTCTCGATCACCCCGGCCGGCTGACGGCACCAGGATGACTCGCCGGCACGGCCGCATCAGGCTCACCCCGGCAGGCTGGCCAGGCTGATCCGGCCAGCCCACGACCCCGGGCCGAACTCATCAGGCCCACCTCCCTGGGGCGCCCCCGCCGCCCGGGCAGGTCAGGGCCCGGTATCGAGGTACTCCGGTCCGGGTGTGCGGCCGGCGGCCACGGCGTCAAAGAACCCGGTGGTCGTGGGTCCCCACACCAGGTAGGAGCCGACCGCGCCGGAGGCCATGCCGTCGTGCGGCACGGTCACGGTCAGCGGGTCGCCGCTGAGTTTGCGCATGATCGAGGCCAGGTTCCAGATGTGGTCCCCGGTGTCCACGGTGACGGCCTCCGCGCCCGCATCCAGCAACGGCAGCGCGGTGAACGGGTTGAGGACGTTGCCCGGCGTCATCACGGTCTTCATCAACGAGCCGAGGAACTGCCGCTGATTCCGCACGCGCTGGAGGTCCTGCTCGGCGAAGCCGTGGCGGGTGCGCACGAAGCCCAGTGATTGCGGACCGTTGAGGATCTGGCAGCCGGGCGCCAGGTCGAGCCCGGCGTACGGGTCCTGGATGGGTTCGTCGAGGCAGATCTCCACACCGCCGACCGCGTCGACGATGCCGGCGAACCCGCCGAACCCGATCTCCGCGTAATGGTCGATGTGCACGCCGGTCTGCTGCTCCAGGGTCTGGGTGAGCAGGGCCGGGCCACCGAACGTGTACGCCGCGTTGAGCTTGTTCTCCCCGTAGCCGGGAATGTCCACGAGCATGTCGCGGGGCAGCGAGATGAGCATGGTCCGGTCCCCGTCCCGGGGGGTGTAGACCAGCATCATCGTGTCGGTGCGCTTGCCGCCGGCATCCGATTCCGAGCCGGTGGACAATTCCGCCTGCTGCTCGGGCGTCAGGCCCTCGCGGGAGTCGGTGCCCACGAGAAGCGTGGTGGTGCCCGGGGTGTTGCCGATCCGGCCCGGGTAGTCGTTGAGGGCGTCGATCCGCTGCAGCTTGGAGTCCGCCCACAGCACGGTGACCACTCCCAATGTGAGGATCACGGCCAGGAGTAGGCCGATTATCCGCACCGGACCGAGCCGCCGCTTCCGAGGCGCACCGGCGGGCCGGCGCCCACGCTGTGTTGTCGTCGTCGCCCCTCCCGAACGCCGGGAACGGCCGCCACGGCCACGATCCCGGGGGTCGACAGGCTGCCGGTACGGGTCCCGCCCGTCCGCACGGC